>JAGLHT010000004.1 GCA_023143455.1 Desulfobacterales bacterium | reverse complement strand
CTATAAAATTGATAAATGTTTACAAAGTAAGGGTTGTTGTGTTAATGGATTTAAGAATGAAAACTAATATTACAATTATTTTATAAAGTGTCTATGAATATTAAAGAAAAAGTTCTTGTTACAGGAGGAGGAGGTTTTTTAGGAAAAGCAATTGTTAAAAAACTTATTCAAAAACATTTTTTAGTAAAAACATTTTCACGAAATTATTATTCAGAGCTAAACGAACTTGGAGTTGAGCAAATTCAAGGTGATCTTTTAAATTTAAATCAAATTATAAATGCCTGTAAAGGTTGCAGTCTTGTTTTTCATGTTGCTGCAAAACCCGGAATTTGGGGAACATGGGATGAATTTTTTGGTGTAAATGTCACAGGCACCAAAAATGTTATTACCGCCTGCAAAGCAAATAGTATCCAAAGGCTTATTTATACTAGTTCTCCAAGTGTAGTTTTTGATGGTAAGGATATGGAAGGAGTAAATGAGAGCATACCATACCCTGAAAAATTTGAAGGGTATTATTCTGAAACTAAAGCAATTGCTGAAAAAATTGTTCGAAAAGAATCTTCTCAAGACCTACAGACTATCATTTTAAGACCTCATTTAATATGGGGACCAGAAGATAATCATCTTGTACCGGGCATTATCAGTAGAGCAAAAAGCTTGAAAAAAATAGGTAGAATAGATGATTTGGTTGATACAATATATATTGATAATGCGGCTGATGCCCATATCCTTGCCGCTGAAAAATTAAAATCTGATCCTTCATTATCTGGAAGTATTTATTTTCTAAGCCAGGATAACCCTGTTTCAAAATGGGAAATGGCTAATGAATTTCTTAAAGCTGCTAGCCTTCCTCCAATAAAGGGTAGGGTGTCAGCAAAAACTGCATATTTTGCCGGAACTATTTTTGAATTTATTTATAAAACTTTTAATATTAAAAATGATCCGCCCATGACACGATTTGCAGCAAAAGAGCTTGCAACTTCGCATTGGTTTGATATTTCAAAGGCAAAAAATGAACTTGGGTATGTACCTAATGTTACGACAGAACAAGGGCTAAAAAAACTTAAAGAATGGTTTGAAAATCAAAATGCTAAAATCTAATTTTTCTAAATTTATAAAAAGTGTGGTTTTTGCGACAAAAGGATTTAAAGATGACCACTGTATTTTAAGGGCATCAGCGCTTACTTTCTATACTCTTTTATCAATTGTTCCTGTTATGGCAATGGCATTCGGAGTTGCCAAGGGCTTTGGACTTGAAAAAATGCTTGAAATTCAGCTTGTTGCAAGTTTTCCAGGGCATGAGGAAGTAACAAATAAAATAATCGAGTTTTCTTCGGAGTTATTAAAGGAAACTAAAGGTGGGATAATGGCTATTCCGGGTATTCTTTTACTGGTATGGTCAGTAATAAAAATGTTTAGTTTAATCGAAGATGCCTTTAATACAATCTGGTGGGTAAATAGCAAAAGAACACTGGTAAGGAAATTTGCTGATTATATTGCTCTGTTTATTATTGCATCGTTCTTTCTTATTTTTTCTGGAAGTCTAACCGTTTTTATAACAACAGAATTGTCTTCTTTTTTTGGCACACTTTCATTTGTACAGATTCTTTTTAAATGTATTCCTTTTTTTACATCATCCCTTGTTTTTATATTTTTTTATATTTTTATCCCAAATATTAAAGTTAACTTTAAAGCTGCTATTATTGGAGGAATTATAGCAGGTACATTGTATCAATTAACCCAGATTCTCTATTTGAAATCTCAGATCGGAGTTACACATTATAATGCAATTTATGGCAGCTTTGCGGCTCTTCCCCTGTTTTTAATTTGGCTTCAAATGAGTTGGATAATACTTTTAGGCGGAGCAGAAATATCTTTTGTATTTGAGAATATAGATTATTTAGAAACCGAAGATAGTGATGTTAATTCAATTAGTATTAAAATGAAAAAACTTATTTCTTTGAGAATAATTCTTTTATGTGTGAGAAGATTTAAAGATGGTGAGCTTTCTTTATCAGCAACTGATATATCAAACCTACTTAGGATCCCTAATAAAATCGTACGCTTTTTACTTGTCAATCTTGTCCAGTGTAATATTTTGTCTGAGGTAATTAAAGACGAAGGACAAAAAGGGTTTCAACCAGCAAAAGATGTTGAAACTTTTAGTATTATGAATGCCATTGAAACATTGGAAGACAAAGGAGATGATAAAGATATTAATATAGCAGGAACCATTGAGGTCGAAGCTTTAAATGATAGCCTTGAAAAGTTTTCAAAAGCAGCTTTTGATTCAAAAGGTAACAGGCTATTTAAAGATATATAATGTTCAGATGGTTTCTACTCAGTAGTAATTCTAAAAAATTCTTTTATCTGGTTTTCTTTCTTTTTCAGTTTTTCAATAATCATGCGTAGAACCTGTGCATTTGTTCCAACTTTTTGAAATGAATTCTTAACAGTGACAGGTACGGGATTACCACTATGCCCTATGCCTGCTTTTTGAGTAAGGTAGTCAGCAAGATTAACAATCAATGCCATGTGTTGTAGTTTCACCGGGCATTTCTCAGGGTTATGGTGGAATCTGCAAGGTGTTAAAATGGAATCAGGGAAATTCCACCTTTTCATTAGAAGTGCTGCAAGAGATGCATGATTGATTTTTAATAGTTCATTTTCTGCAACATAAAGAGTCTTTTTTTCTTCAATTGCTTTTTGTCTAACCTCAATATATTCATCTTTAAAATGTATTGAGAGTATTACTTTGCCCATATCGTGGAGAAGAGCTGGAACAAAAATTTTATCCGCTATAGAGGGATTGGTTCGTTTTGCAAGTTCTTTTGCTGCTGTTGCACAACCTATGGCATGTATCCAAAGTACTTTCATGTCAAGCCCTAGACCAGATTTCTCAGAGAAAGAAGACAAGATGCTCATTGCAAGAGCAATGCCGATTATCTCGTCAAATCCAATTACAGTTATTGCTCTTTTTATGGTTTCTACTTTTGTTCTTTGCCCGTAATAAACAGAGTTTGATAATACTAAAAGTTTATTTGTTATACCCTGGTCAAAGGAAATTATTTCCGAAAGTTCTTCTGTAGTGGTTTTTGAATCAGAAGCTGCCCCAATGATTCTGTCCACAACAGCGGGTAGGGTAGGAAGGTCACTATTTTTTTTTTTAATTAATTCAACAACTCTTTCTCTAATATCCATAGTCAACTATATTTATTATAAAATATTTTTTCAGTTGGAAGGGATTCTTTTGTGTGCCCTTCTTTAATTTCGTTAGGGTAGCCTAAGGCGATAATCGACTCTACATTTATATTATCGGGTATCCTAAGAAGATTCTTTATATATTGGTTTGCGCTTTGAGCGTTATTGTGTTCTCGCATTCGGATTTGTATCCAACAGCTTGAAAGATTAAGAGACTCAGCAGCAAGTTGAATAAAAATCGAAGCAATTGATGTGTCTTCGATCCAGGTGTCACTTTTTTCTGAATCTCCACATACGATAATCCCGAGGGCAGCATCTTTTAAAAAAGAAGAGCCATGCGGTTTGGATTGAGAAAGTTTTAAAAGGATCTCTTTGTCGTCAACAACAATAAAGCGCCATGGATTAAAACTTCTTGATGACGGTGATCTCAATGCAGCTTCAATAAGCTTATCTACTTTTTTTCGTTCTATTTTTTTCGATTGAAATTTTCTTTTACTTCTCCTTTTTTCAATTAATTTGAAGAACATTAAAAGCTCCTAATGAAAATGAGTGATGTTAATATTTCCTTGTGAATTCATATCGTCGAATTTTTTTCTTAAAAATTGTTTGAATTTTTTCCTTGTAATTGGCCATAAAAGTAACAAACCGCTCAAATCTGTTAAAATTCCTGGTGTTATCAATACTACTCCGGCACAGAATATAATCACGGCATCAATCAATTCTTCTTTGGGTACAATACCTTTTTCTAAATTGCTTCTAAGTTTAAGCATGGTATGTATACCTTCCATTCTTGCGAGCCAGGCGCCAATGAAGCCTGTAAGCACTACAAGCAAAATGGTATTTATACTTCCTATTATTGTGCCTATTTTAATAAGAAGAAATAATTCAATTACAGGGATTAAAGTAAAAGCTAAAAAAAGTTTCAATAGCATTATATTGTCAGTCTCCTAGGGATTAGAATACCTTAAAAATTAAAAAATAGCAAAACCTTTTAAAAAATATCACTAGTGTAAACTATTATACAGTTTTTAATAAAAACAAGGTTGATTTTGAAACTATATTAAAAATTCCATTCACCTGTAATGGATGGTTTTTGTAAAGATAGTTTTAGTTGATTTAAAAAAAGATGTCTTGGAATTTCGAAACCACCCATGGTGATTAAATGATTTGTTGTTACCTGACAATCAATAAGATCAAAATTTAGTTTTGAAAGGTGGCTTGAAAGAGTAGCAAGCGCAATTTTTGAAGCATCATTTACATATGTAAACATAGATTCGCCAAAAAAACACCCTCCAAGGGAAATCCCATAAAGCCCTCCTGCAAGCTTATCATCCTTCCAACATTCAACTGAGTGGGCAAACCCTTCATTATGGAGTTTTATATACGCTAAAATCATTTCATCAACAAGCCAGGTTTCTTGGCAATTTTGGGTACGCATACCAGCACATGCATAGATAACATCTTCAAATGCCTGATCCATTGTAATGGTAAAATGATGATTGTTAATTTTTTTTTTTAGACTTTTAGAAATGTTAATTTTTTTTGGATATAAAATGAGTCTTGGGTCAGGAGACCACCATAAAATTGGTTCATCATCTGAATACCACGGGAAAATTCCGCTACTGTATGCAAGTAAGAGTCTTTCTGTGCTGAGATCTCCACCAACACACAAAAGACCGCTCGGTTCTGCAAGATAGGGTGGAGGAAATTCAAGTTTGTCTGATAACTTAAAAACTGACATTAATTTATGTTGGTATTAACTTTTATAGTTAAATGTAAGCTTATTCTTTCGAAGTCCTATCGATATTTTTCCTCCTTTAGCAAGTTTCCCAAAGAGAATCTGGTCTGATAACTTATCTTTTATTTCAGTCTGTATTAAGCGTTGTAAGGGTCTTGCTCCAAATTTAGGGTCATAACCTTTTTGTGCAAGAAAAGAACGAGCTTTTTTTGAATAAATAATTTGAACATCTTTTTCCTTTAGTAGTTCTTTTATTTGCATCATATCCTTATCAACAATTAATTCCATAATTTCTTGAGATAAGTGGTTAAATTGAACAATAGCATCAAGGCGATTTCTGAATTCAGGACTAAAAGTCTTTTCAACTGCTTTAAGACCATGAGATTTTAACTCTGTAAGCTCATTTCCAAACCCAATTTGGTTTGAACTCATTTCTCGAGCACCGGCATTGGATGTCATGAGTATTATGACATTTCTAAAGTCAGCAGCTTTACCGTTATTATCGGTTAATGTTGCATAATCCATTATCTGTAATAAAATATTGTAAAGATCTAAATGTGCTTTTTCAATTTCATCAAGTAAAAGTATACAATGTGGGTGTTTTCTAATGCTATCAGTTAATATACCGCCCTGTTCAAATCCAATATATCCGGGAGGAGCTCCAATAAGTCTTGACACGGCATGCTTTTCCATATATTCGCTCATATCAAAACGCAAAAATTCAATTCCCATATTTAGAGCAAGTTGTTTTGCAACTTCAGTCTTTCCGACCCCAGTAGGTCCTATAAAGAGGAAAGAACCAATAGGGCGTTCTGGAGATGATAGCCCAGCTTTTGATCGTTTAATAGATGTGGTAAGTATTTTAACAGCGTCATCTTGACCAAATATTACATTAAAAAGTTTTTGATCTAGCCCTTTTAGATTTTTTTTATCAGAAGAAGAAACACTGGCAATTGGAATTTTTGCCATCTTTGAAACAATATGTTCAATATCTTTTTGATAAACTTTCCTCTGATTTTTTTTCTTGTTTAATCTCAGATAAGCACCAGCCTCATCAATAACGTCAATTGCTTTATCAGGAAGAAATCGATCATTTATAAATTTTGCTGAAAGTTTTGAGGATAGTTCAATAGCCTCATCTGTATATTCAAGGTTATGATGTTTTTCATAATATGGTTTAAGCCCATGTAAAATTTCAATAGATTCTTCGATTGATGGTTCACCTACATCAATTTTTTCAAATCGTCTGGAAAAAGCTCTGTCTTTTTCAAAATGATTTTTATATTCTTCGTAAGTTGTAGTACCAAGACATTTAATGTCTCCATTTGAAAGAGCAGGTTTTAGAATGTTTGACGCATCCATTGAACCGCTGGTTGTCGCTCCAGCGCCCACAACAGTATGAATTTCATCAATGACTAAAAGAACATTTTTTTTATTTTTAAGTTCATTAATTACATCTTTCAGTCTTTGTTCAAAGTCACCTCTATATTTTGTTCCCGCAAGCAGTGTCCCCATATCTAAAGAGAAAAGCTCACAATCTTCTAAGAGGTCTGGTACATCTTTTTGTTCAATCTTAAGCGCCAGCCCTTCTGCAATGGCAGTTTTTCCAACACCTGGATCACCTACAAGAATAGGATTATTTTTACGTCTTCTGCAAAGGACCTGCATGACTCTTTGTGTTTCATTTGATCTGCCGATTAAAGGATCTATTTTATTATCCTTAGCTTTTTTTATTAAATCAGTAGTATATAATGCTAAGGGATTTGATTTTTCAGTTTGTTTTTTTTCTTTTGTCGGCTGCCTGAATTTTTTTGGCGCATTATTTTCAGATGAGGATAATTTTGTATTAGTTTGATTATGAGAAATATAATTTAATATATCCACTCGTTCTAAACCTTCTGATTCAAGAAAGTATGCTGCGTGGGAATCTTTTTCAAGGAAAATCGAAGCAAGAATATCGCCCAGATTAACCTCATTTTTTTCTGCAGAGCGTGCTTGGTTAATAGCCCTTTGAATCATTCGCTGAAAACCAATGGTTTGTTGGAGCACATATTCTTCTTTTTTATCAATTTTGGTCATTCTTTCATTAAAAAATGATTCAAGGTCAGTTTTGATTTTTTCAGGCTCAACCCCACAGTTTTTAACGATTTCAGAGCCAGAATCATGGTTCAGAATAGCGAATAAAACATGTTCGACACATACGTATTCATGTCTTCTTTTTTTAGCTTCGCGGACTGCAAATCCTAGAGCTGAACTTAATTCTTTACTTATCATGTTCCTACTCCTTCTCCATGGTACATTTTAAAGGGAATCCTTGTGCTTGTGCAAGAGTGTGTACAATCTCAATTTTAGTTTCAGCAATTTCACGTGTATATAATCCACAGATTCCTTTACCCCTTCTATGTACATTAAGCATTATTTTGTTAGCTTTTTCAAGGGTTTTTCTGAAAATTTTTATGAGAATCTCTACAACAAAGTCCATGGTAGTGTAATCGTCATTTAAAATAATAACTTTATACATAGGTGGCTTAGAGACCTTTTCTTTTTTTTTTGAAGATGATTTAATTAATATTTCAGTGTTTGTTTGTGACATAATTATTTCCCACAGCACTTTTTATATTTTTTACCGCTATTACAAGGGCATGGATCGTTTCTGCCAATTTTTTCGCTTTTATTTTTTATTGGCTGGTTAAGTGTTGAACCATCGGAATGGGAAAAAGACAGCTTATTTTTTTCTTGCTTTTGAACATTTGGATTAAAATCATTAGACTTTATTTGAATTTTAAAAAGGATTTGAATTGTTTCTTCTTTGATGCGACAGATAAGATCTTCAAACATTGCAAATCCTTCTCGTTTATAGATAATAAGAGGATTTTGTTGCCCGTAACTTCGAAGCCCGATACCTTCTTTAAGGTGATCCATTGAAAGAAGATGATCTTTCCATAAAGTATCAACAGTCTGAAGCATTATAAATCTTTCAAGTCGCCTGAACTCTTCTTTTCCTATAATTTCTTCTTTTTGTGAATAAATATTTTTTGCATTGGAAATAATTAATTCTACTAATTGTTCTTTGTTTGATTTTTCATTAAAATCCAGATCAAAGTTAATTTCAAAATTAAATTGGTTTAATATCCTGTCAGTCAGACCTTTGATATCCCATTGTTTAATTGGTGTTTTATTTTGTTCAAATTCAGAAATAATATTAGAAGAAATTTCTTCAATCATTTCAAAAATGCTGTTTTTAAGATCGTGTCCATTTAAGGCTTTTTTTCTCTGACTGTAAATCGCATCTCTCTGCTGATTCATAACATCGTCATAATCAAGAAGATGTTTTCTTATTTCAAAATTTTGACCTTCAACCTTAGCTTGCGCATTTTCAATTGCTCTGCTTATTAATTTATGTTCAATAGGCTCGCCTTCACCAATACCAATTTTATCCATAATAGCATGAATTCTGTCTCCACCGAAGATTCTTAAGAGTTCATCTTCTAAAGAAAGATAAAATTTTGAGGAACCTTCATCTCCTTGCCTTCCGGAACGGCCTCTTAGTTGATTATCAATTCGCCGCGATTCATGTCTGGAAGTACCAAGAATATGCAAACCTCCAAGCTCTTTGACGCCTTCTCCAAGAACAATATCAGTACCTCTCCCTGCCATATTAGTTGAAATAGTGACAGCATTTTTTTGACCTGCATTGGAAACGATTTCGGCCTCAGATTTATGGTGCTTAGCATTGAGAACTGTATGTTTTACTCCTTTTTTTTTAAGTTTTTTACTCAAGTCTTCTGAAACATCAATTGATATGGTTCCAACAAGCACAGGCTGCCCAGTTTTAGATAATTTAATGATATCCTTAATAACCGCATCAAATTTTTCTTTTTTAGATTTATAAATTACATCAGGCGTATCATTTCTGATCATTGGAAGATTCGTTGGAACAACTATAACGTCAAGGTTGTAGATTTTTTTGAACTCTGCTGCCTCAGTAAGAGCAGTACCAGTCATGCCGGAAAGTTTTTCATACATTCTAAAATAATTTTGAAAAGTAACTGAAGCAAGGGTTTGATTTTCATTTTCAATTTTTACATTTTCTTTTGCTTCAAGTGCCTGGTGAAGCCCTTCACTATATCTTCTGCCGGCCATAAGCCTTCCTGTAAATTCATCAACGATTATTACTTCGTTATTTTGAACAACATAATCAACATCTTTTTTAAATAATTTATGAGCTTTTAAAGCCTGGTTAAGATGGTGCAGAATTTCAATATTGGTAGGATCATAAAGATTCTCAAGGTTTAAAAGGCTTTCACCATGTGCAACGCCTGCCTCAGTGAGCATAACACTTTTTGCTTCTTCATCAATTGTGTAATGTAATTCTTTTTTAAAGCTCGGTAAGATTGTATCTATCTGTTGGTATAGGGCTGTTGAATCATCAGTCGGTCCAGAAATAATTAAGGGGGTTCTTGCTTCATCAATTAAAATAGAGTCAACTTCATCAACTATCGCAAAATTAAGTTGGCCTTGGCAGAGATCTTTCTTTTCAAACTTCATATTATCTCTTAAATAATCGAATCCAAACTCGTTGTTAGTTCCGTAGGTAATATCTGCATTATAGGCATCTTTTCTTTCCTGATCATTCATGTTGTGCAGGATAACGCCAACACTTAGCCCAAGGAAATCGAATAGTTTTCCCATCCAATCAGAGTCGCGAGTTGCAAGATAATCATTAACAGTGATTATATGAACGCCTTTGCCAGTGAGGGAATTGAGATAAGCTGCGAGAGGAGCAACTATTGTTTTTCCTTCTCCTGTTTTCATTTCTGCAATGGAGCCATTATGAAGCACAATACCTCCAATAAGCTGAACATCATAGTGCCGCATTCCAAGAGATCTGACAGAAGCCTCTCTTGCGAGAGCAAAAGCCTCAGGGAGAATATCATTAAGTGTTGCCCCGTTTTTGACTTTTTGCCTTAACTCTTCAGTCTTTTGAGGAAAATCATTATCGTCAAGTTTTTGCATTTCTGGCTCTAGCTCGTTAATAAGCTCAACCAGAGGATGCATTATTTTAATTACTCTTTCATTATTTGAGCCAAATAGTTTTGTAAAGAAGTTTAAAAACATTAAAGTTTCCTATCTGTAAGTATAATTAAATTAATTCTAATTGAAATATATAATCATTTTTTAAGAAATAAAAAGGAAAAATAAAAAAAAATTGGGGTTTTCAGACTTGATTATTTAATTAAGAATATATTTTCTAGGATTTACTGGTGCACCATTTATTCTTATTTCATAATGAACATGTGGACCTGTACTTCTTCCAGTGTTTCCCATTAAACCTATAACATCACCACGTTTTACATTTTGTCCAAAATTAACAAACAGTTTATCCAAGTGTCCAAATTTGGTTACAATGCCATGTCCATGGTCAATAGTTATAAGGTTACCTATTAATAATTTCTGCCCTGCATATGAAACTTTTCCATTAGCGGGCGCTATAATTTCAGTACCTTTTTTGTTGGCAATATCAAGACCTGAATGAAATTCATTTAGTCCGGTAAAAGGAGATCTTCTATATCCAAAATTAGAGGATATCCAACCGTGAACTGGTTTAACCGAAGGGGTTGCTGCAAGTATGTTTTTCTTTTTATGAAGTTCTTTTATTAATTCTTCGAAATCTTGAGTTTGTTTTATAACAGCGAGATTTGTCTGTTTTACTTGTTCATGCATTTCTCTTATGAGATTATTATGCTTGAGGTCAGGTTCTAAGTTATAATCCAAATCGATATTGGGAATACCACCAATACCTATAAGTCCTCCTGAGTCAGTAGATTGTCCAATGTCAGCAATTAATCTTACTCTGTTTTCGAATATACAAAGATTTTTAACCTGAGTTTTAAGGTCTGTAATTGTTTCAGCAAAATTCTGTATTTGTTTTCTTTGGGATTGGATTTCATTTTTTTGATCTGAAATTTGATTGCTTAAAAAATAATTATTTAAAGAGTTGGATTTAAGCTTGTAATAGTCAAAACCAGTATAGAGAAGACCAGAAAAAATGAAGAATATAATAAGAAAAAATAAGTAAGCAATGTATTGTGGAACATTTAGCTCTTTAATATTTGTTTCTAATCCTGTGTGAAACCATATTTTACAATTTTTTTTCATTACATCCTTTTCTAAAGGTATATTTGGCTTGTGTCAAGGAATAATTGAATAAAAAACTAAATATTCAGTTAGATTTTATTTAATCCCGTATACTCCTCAAGGTTAAAAATGATGTTCATGTTTTGTACAGCCTGTCCTGCTGCACCTTTTAGAAGATTGTCAATGGCTGAAACAATTATTAATCTTCCTGAATCCTCATTTTTATGAAATCCTATATCACAAAAGTTTGTACCCTTAACGCTTAGTATATCAGGATAATTCCCTTTTTGCAAAAGTCTAATGAAAAATTTTTTCTTATAATAATTATGAAATATTTCTTCGATATCGGTTCTTGTAATTTTCCCCTTAATATTTGTATAAATAGTAGTTAACATTCCTCTTGTTATGGGAAGTAAATGAGGGACAAAAGTAATTTTGATTTCTTTGCCAGCGTTTTCAGTTAGTTTTTCTTCCATTTCAGGAATATGTCTATGATTATCAATCATATAAGGCTTAAAAGATTCATTTGTTTCACAAAAATGAGTTGCTAGTGATGCTGACCTGCCAGCACCACTAACTCCGGATTTTGAATCTGAAATAATAAAGTCAGTTTCAATAATTTTTTCTTTTACAAGGGGAATCATAGGAAGAAGAAAACTAGTCGGATAACATCCAGGGTTTCCAATTATCTTTGAATTTTTTATCTCATTTTTATATATTTCGCTTAATCCATAAGCACTGAATTCAAAAAGTTCTTTTGAAGTATGCTCCTGGTAGGCTGATTCATAGCAAGCAACATTGTTAAATCTGTAATCAGCAGAAAGATCAATAACTTTCACTCCATTTTTGAAAAATTGAGGAACATATTCCATAGAAATTTTATGGGGCAAGCAAAGAAAAATAATGTCAGCCTGCTCGGAAATGGCATCAACGTCAAGGTGTTGGCATTTATTGTTTATGATGTTATTGAAAATAGGGAAAACGTCTGAAATAGGTTGTCCCTCAAAAGTTTTTGATGTGATAATAGAAAGTTTGGCTTCAGGGTGGTTGAAAATTAATTTTATCAGTTCTGCCCCAGTATATCCAGTTGCGCCTATAATCCCAACTTTTATCATAATTATTAATTCCTGTTATTAAAAAAAAATATTAGAGTTAAGATATTAATTAACAAATTGGTTTGTAATTTTCAATAATTATATAATTATTAGTTTTAATAATAATAAAATCGGCAAATTTTGTTTATGCCGTTAATTCATTCGGATTATGCAAGAAAAACCCGCATAAAAAGTAGACAAACAAAACAACTTCATATACTATATTGCAAACTTTTAAGGAGGGCTTGATGAGTACTAATTTTATTGATGGAAATGATGCTTGTGCTGCGGGCGCAATTGCAGCAGGATGTGATTTTTTTGCCGGATATCCCATTACACCTGCAACTTCTATATTTAATTACATGCTAAATGCAATGCCAGAAAAAGATGGGATCTGTCTTCAGGGTGAAGATGAGATTGCATCTATTGGATACTGTCTTGGCGCTGCAATGGTCGGGAAAAAAGTGATGACTGCAACTTCAGGTCCAGGAATCAGTCTATATAGTGAAAATATTTCATTTGCAATTGGAAGTGAAATTCCTATTGTTATTATAAATGTTCAAAGGTTGGGTCCTTCAACAGGATCTGCTACTAAAGGTGCTGATGGTGATGTTAATTTTATCCGATATTGTAATACAGGAGGAATCCCTGCGTATGTTCTGGCTCCGGCAGATGTATTAGATTGTTATTTATTAACGGTCAATGCATTTAATATTGCCGAAAAATTACGATGCCCTGTTTTTATTTTATCAAACAAAGAGATTGCTTTAACAAAAAAAAGTGTGGATCTTGAATCAATTAAGTTACCAAAAATAATAAACAGAGTTCAATCGGTCGAGAATGAAAAGTTTTTACCATTTGAAGTTGATTCTGATGATACTGCACCAGCTTTTTTGCCAATAGGTTCTGAGACTTTAGTGCGCCAGACTTCTTCCACACACGGTATAAATGGTTATATAAGTATCGACCCGAAAGAAATTTCAGATATTAATTTAAGGCTTCAAAAAAAGGTTGAAAAATCTTTGGATGAATTTTTGTTTTATAATGAAGTGATAAAGCCAGACAGTGATACATTGATAATTACATACGGAGTTTCATCGTCCTCAGCAATCGAAGCCTCACATATAGCTGAAAAAATTTCACAAAATATTTCCGTTTTGACTCTTAAAACTTTATGGCCTGTATGTGAAGATCTGATTAAAGAAAAAGCTAAAGGTTATAATAATATACTAGTTGTTGAGATGAATCAGGGACAATATGTGAATGAAATTAGACGAGTGCTATGTGATAAAAAGGTTCAATTCCTTGGAAGAATGAATGGGAGTTTAATCAAACCCCACGAGATTTTAGAGGTTATAAAATAAATGGAAACTCTTATAAATAAAGAACGTCCATTAGTCTTCTGCCCTGGATGTTCCCACGAAAAAGTTGTACATGCTCTGGATAAAGCACTTGTAAATATGGATATTGATGGGTCCAAGGTTGTAATTATTAGTGATATTGGCTGCTCTGGACTTTTTGATACTTTTTTTAATACCCACGCGTTCCATGGCCTCCATGGAAGAGCACTAACTTATGCAGTTGGTATAAAAATGACACGCCCTGACCTTAAGGTTATTGTAACAATGGGAGATGGTGGTCTTGGAATCGGAGGAGCCCATTTTATTAGTACAATCAGAAAAAATATTGATCTAACACTGCTTGTATTGAATAATTTTAATTATGGTATGACAGGCGGGCAGGCATCTTCAACTTCGCCAGAACATGCTGTTTTGGCATCAGGTTTCTTAAATAAAATTGATAATCCAATTGACCCTTGTTTCCTCGCAAAAGGAGCAGGGGGACAATATATTAACAGACTTTCATGTTATCAAAATGACCTTTCAACTCAGCTGGAAAATGCCATTAATTTCAAAGGGTTTTCAATGGTTGATATTATGGGGATATGTACAGGAAGATATACTAAAAGCAATGAAATTGTGCCCAAAGATATTGATTTATTAATTGAAAAAATGCCAAAGTTTGTCGGTGAATCTTCAACTGGTGTTAAAGAATACACTGAAAGATATTTTGAAGAATCAGCAAAACAAAAAAGTGTTGGTATCCCTCAAATAATTCAAAAAGTGATTCCAAAAGAGTTTGAAAAATTATTTTCCGACCGAAAAGAAATTATTTTTCTTGGGGGTGCTGGACAACGAATAATAACTGCAGGGGAGTTGTTAGCATTAGCAGGGATAACTTCGGGTCTTAATGCAAGCCAGAAAAGTGATTACCCTATTACTGTACTACGGGGTCATTCTATTACAGAAGTTGTATTGCAAGGCAGAGAGATAAATTTTTCAGGGATAGAGAACCCCGATATAATTATTGCTATATCAGAACAAGGTGTTAATAGAAGAAAAGATTTATTTAAAAAATTATCAGATCAAACTATTGTTATTAAGGCAAATGATCTTGAAATTGATGGAATCAAAGCGACAGATTCGAATGTAATTAGTATTGATTTTAAAAAACTAAAAGTTAAATCAACGGACAGAGCTTTAGGTGCTTTAGCTGCACTTGCAGCAATTGGAAATATTATTGATTTAGATATGTTAAAAAAAGCTGTTGAATTTCAATTTAAGGGTAAAACAAAAATCATTGATTCTTCAATTGAAATTATTAATAAGGTTGCTCAATAAACAATAATTTTTCAATATAAAATAGGCTTTATTATAAATCTTATATAATAAAACCTGTTTTAGTTTGTTATTAAAAAAATGATTAATACAAAATTTGGCTTAAAAATAGTTTTGTTCTTTCGTTTTGAGGGTGGTTGAAAAATTCTTCAGGTTCATTTTCTTCAATGATTTGACCTTCGTCCATAAAAAGAACCCTGTGTGCAACACTCTTTGCAAAACCCATTTCATGGGTAACCACAATCATAGTCATTCCATCCTGTGCCAAGCTTATCATAACATCTAAAACTTCTTTTACCATTTCAGGATCAAGGGCTGATGTAGCTTCATCAAAAAGCATTATATTTGGTTTCATACAAAGACTTCTGGCTATTGCAACTCTTTGTTGCTGTCCACCAGATAATTGTCCAGGAAATTTTGCTGCCTGTTCAGCAATCTGCACTTTTTCAAGATAATGCATTGCTATTTCTTCAGCTTCTTTTTTAGGTGTCTTTCTAACCCATATAGGCCCAATTGTTAAATTTTCAACAATTGTTAGATGAGGAAAAAGGTTGAAGTGCTGGAATACCATTCCAACTTCTGATCTGACTTTTTCAATATTTTTAAGGTCTTTGGTGAGCTCAATACCATCTACAATTATTTGACCTTTTTGATGCTCCTCAAGCCTATTGATGCATCTTATAAGTGTTGACTTTCCAGATCCAGATGGACCGCAAACAACAATACGCTCGCGTTTTTTAACATTCAGGTTAATGTCGTTTAAAACATGGAAATCACCAAACCATTTGTGCATATTGATAATTTCAATTACAGTGTCTTCGCTTGAAATATCAACTTTTTTAGTTTTTTCTTTGTTCATAGATAATCGCTTTATAAATAAAGTTGTTATTAATTATTATTACAAACCTGTATCAAGTTCTTTTTCAAGTTTTCTGCTATAGTTAGACATGAAAAAGCAGCATACAAAATAAATTAGCGCAATGAATATATACGCTTCGGCTGAAAATCTCATCCACTTCGGTTCAGACAATGTTGATTGTGTTGTTTTTAATAAATCATATAATCCGATTATAACAACAAGGGACGTATCCTTAAAAGCAGAAATCAAAACACTAACAGATGGTGGAATAACAATTTTTAATGCCTGGGGTAGAATTATTAATCTCATCGTTTTTACATAGTTTAATCCAATGGAATCAGCGGCTTCAAATTGTCCTTTATTCATGCCTTGTAGTCCGCCTCTGACAACTTCTGCTATGTAAGCTGCTGTAAACATAATAATTGCAATTTGGGCTCTTAAAATTCCATTTATTGATACACCTTCTGGGAGAAATAAAGGGAAAACTACCGATGACATAAATAATAAACTGATCAGAGGGACACCACGTATCAGTTCAATATAAAAGATACAAAATGTTTTAATGATAGGCATTTTTGACTGTCGTCCAAGTGCTAGGATAATACCTAAGGGGTATGCAGCAGTCAAACCGAAAACAGATAAAAGCAATGTAAGAATAATACCGCCCCATTTACCAATATCAACAGGTTCAAGTCCAAAAATACCGCCTTTTAATAATATCCCCATAACAATCAGGCCAATTATCCAGGAATACCCAAGAATTGCATTCCAGTAATTTCTATTTCTACTTATGACAAGCAATGATACTAACATTAAAATAGCGGTTACGGGGCGCCACAGGATATCCTGAGGGTAAAACCCAAACAGAATAATTTTATAATTACTTGAAATTATTGACCAGCATGCACCGCTGGTTTCTCTGCAATTGGCATCAGGCTGCCAGCAACTATCTATTAAAGCCCAATTTAAAAAAGGAATGACTGAAAACCATAAAATACTGATAATAATGACAGTAAGAATGGTATTCAAAGGGCTGCTGAATAAATTTTCCCTGATCCATCCTATAATGCCAACACTTGCTATTGGAGGTTTGATTATCACCTTGTTTTTATTTATTATATTTGATTCCATATAAACCTGTTTAATAGCTATTATCTTTCTACTATTGCCATTTTTTTATTATACCAGTTCATAAAAGCAGAGGTAGATAGACTGAATATAAGATATACAATCATGATTAACATAACTCCCTCAATTGCTTGCCCAGTTTGATTAATAGCTGTTCCGGCAACAGAAACAAAATCTGGGTATCCTATGGCTACTGCCAAAGAACTATTTTTTGTGAGATTAAGCATCTGGCTAGTTAAGGGAGGAATAATAACTCTTAAAGCCTGGGGTAGAATTATTAGATTTAAAACCTTGCCAGGTTTTAAGCCGATTGCCTTTGCAGCTTCAGTCTGACCTTTGCTTACTGATTGAATCCCAGCTCTTACAACTTCTGCGACAAAAGCTGCTGTATATAAAACAAGTCCTAAAAGTAAAGCTGCAAATTCAGGGCTGATAGTTAACCCACCCGTAAAGTTAAATCCTTTTAATACAGGCACACTCATTCCAGTTGGAGTTCCGCCAAAAAGCCAACATATAAATGGAAATCCGATTATTAAAAAGATAGAGGTGAAAAAAATTGGGAATTGTTTACCAGTTCTGTCTTGTCTTTTTTTCGCCCATTTTTTAATTAAAAAAATAAGAACAACAGCGATAATAAAAGCAAGAAACATATATTTATACACAGGGTGTGTTTGTGGAATTCCAACAATTAATCCCCTATTGCATAAAAATATACCATTGAATGGACTCAAAGCGGATTTTGGGGAAGGTAGCATTTCATAAAAAAAAGCATACCAGAAAAAAAGTTGTAATAAGACAGGTATATCTTGAAATAATTCAATGTAGCCTGCTGCACATTTGCTAACAAGCCAGTTTTTTGATAATCTTGCTATCCCGAGAAAGGTTCCTAAAATAACAGTTAATGTGACACCAATAAATGATACTAGTAATGTATTTAAAAAGCCGACGGAAAGTGCTTTCATATATCTATCAGCTGCTGAGTACTCAATTAAAGATTCTCCAATTTCAAAGGCTGCTTCGTTATTCAAGAATCCGAATCCTGTCGCAATTGATTGTCTTTCAAGATTGGTCATTGTGTTTGAAACAAGATACCATGCTACAAAAGCAAATAAACAAGCTGCTCCAATCTGATAAATTATTGATCGTTTGTCAGGGTCATACCAGAACGATATATGTTCCGAATTTTTATTTTTTATAGCTTTATTCATTATACTTCTTAATTATTTTTAAAAAAGTATGGTGCAATGATAATTGCACCATACTATACTTACAATTTATATTATTTGAATGGAGGAGAGTACATTAGACCACCATCTGTCCAAAGCGCATTAAGTCCTCTTTCTATACCAAGCTGAGTATTAACACCAACATTTCTTTCAAAGATTTCGCCGTAATTACCAACCATTTTAATGATATTGTATGCGAAATTTTCATCAAGGCCAAGAGCTTTTCCATTACCTTCTGTAACCCCTAAAAATCTTTTTATTTTTGGATTTTCACTCTTCAGCATTTCATCTACATTTTTAGATGTGATTCCAAGTTCTTCAGCATTGATTAAAGCTAAAACAGAATAATTAACAATATCTTTCCATTTGTTATCTCCATGTCGAACAGCAGGAGCTAAAGGTTCTTTTGAAATAATTTCAGGAAGAATCATGTAATCATCTGGGTTTGGAGCAACTGCACGTTGTCCGGCAAGTTGAGATGCATCAGATGTCAGACAGTCACATCTTCCGGCAAAAAAAGCTTTGTTTAATTCAGCTGTATTTTCAATTACAACAGGATTCATTTTCATTCCATTTGTTCTGAAATAATCAGCAACATTCAATTCTGTAGTAGTTCCAGGAAGAACACATACTGTAGCACCATCAAGATCTTTAGCGCTTTTAATACCAAGTTTTTTCGGAATGAGAAATCCTTGACCGTCATAGTAATTGACTACGCAAAAATCTAAACCAAGAGCTGTATCCCTGCTTAATGTCTGTGTACAGTTCCTGAAAAGCATATCAATTTCTCCTGACTGTAATGCTGTGAATCTTGTTTTAGCAGTCAGAGGTGTGAATTTTAGCTTATCTGGACTACCAAAAACCGCAATAGAAACAGCCTTTGCACAATCAACATCAAGACCTTTCCAGACACCTTTATCATCGGCTTTTCCAAAACCAAATACAGAACCGTTAACACCAACTTGAATAAAACCTTTTTTGAGTACAGTTTCTAAAGTTCCTTTTGAAGCTGGTACTGGTTCTGATTTTTTTTCTAATTGGGTTTTCAGATCGGTAATTTCGGATTTAAGATTATTAACTTCTTGTGATTCTTCCTTCTCTCCGCATGAGAAAAGAGTTAAGGTAAGAAACAGGAAAACACTTGAGATAATAACTAATTTTGTTTTAGACATGATACCCTCCTATAAGTTTATATTATTAACATATATAAAAATGAACATAATTAATATTCATTTTTTATACAAAGATAGTTCCAAAACTAAACCTTCTTGTGAATATCATAATCATTATTGTTTGCATAGAGCTACATATAAATAAAAATGGCGATTGAAATTTTTGATAAAAAAAGGTAATAAAGTATAAAGAATTATACTAAATTTTTGAAAGAATTTTAACTTATGTGTAATATTGATCATTTTTTAAGAGAACCGATAAATTCAATTTCCCATGCAGCAGGTGCTATAGCCTCATTAGTAGGTTTAGCTCTTTTAATCGTATTTTCTTCATTAAAAGGCTCAGTCTGGCATATTGTATCATTTACAATTTTTGGTTTTACACTTGTTATGATGTTTACTTCAAGTTCTCTCTATCATGGTTTAAGAATTTCTGATGCAAAGCTTGCTATCTTTAGGCGAATTGACCATATCATGATTTTTCTTTTAATTGCGGGAACTTATACTCCTGTTTGCCTTGTCCCTTTAAGGGGGGCATGGGGTTGGAGTATCTTTGGTGTTGTCTGGGGATTGGCTTTGATAGGAATCATACTAAAAATATTTTTTATGAATGCCCCAAGATTGGTTTCAACTATAATATACTTGATTATGGGATGGGTTTGTGTTGTGGCAATATATCCCATAGTGACAATTCTGCAAGGCGCGTGTGTTGCTTGGCTTTTTGCCGGAGGGCTTTTTTACAGTATTGGAGCAGTAATTTATTCCTTAAAAAGGCCAAACCCTTTTCCAGGTATTTTCGGATTTCATGAGATATGGCATATTTTTGTAATATTAGGAAGTTTCTGTCATTTCTGGGTTGTTTTTAAATATTTGATAGTTGTTTAAAATGTTTACAAATTTTATTTATTTTCTTACAGCCTTAATTCTTTATACTACCTGCTATTATCCGGAAGGGGTTTATAATGCTCCTGATAATGCAATTGTCTACGCCTTTTTTACTATTATATTTTTTGCTTTAATGTGCCGGGTTTTATTTATAAGACTTGCCAAAAAATATTTCACAGGTAATATTCAAAAAACTCAACTTGACCATAAACTTAATTCATACATTTTAAAACTTTCTATTCTTGCATTGGGAATCTATTGTATTGATCTTTATTTTTTCAGATTAAAACTATTTTTATCAGATTATAAAATTTTTCATCTTTTCCCAACCCTTCAAGCAGTTCTTTTTTTACTTTTATTTTTATTTTATTTGATTATTGTTTGGGACTCAGCCTGGATTGTTCAAAAACGATTTTTTCCTGTGTCTGTCACCCGAAAAGATTTTATAATATCAAATATTTCTTTTTCTCTGCCAGCCCTTATACCCTGGTTTTTGTTATCAATTATTGCAGATATAATTCATATATTACCATTTGAAACCGCTTCAAATTTTTTATCAACAGGGCTGGGTGAGATTTGCTATATAATGCTTTTCTTAATTGCCATGGTAGTTTTTGGACCTTTACTAATACAAAAATTATGGAAATGCAAACCCCTTGAAAATGGAGAGACAAGAAAACGTATTCAAGAATTATGTTTTAAAACAAATTTTAAATATTCTAATATTTTAAAATGGGAGCTTTTTGGTGGTACCATGATAACTGCTGGCGTTATGGGACTTTGGAGTAAATTTAGATATTTACTTGTAACTCCGGCATTAGTCAACCTTCTTGAGAATAATGAGATAGATGCTGTTATATCCCATGAAATTGGTCATATAAAAAAGAAGCATCTTTATCTTTATGTCTTGTTTTTTGCAGGATACATGTCAATTGTATACTTTCTTTTTGATCCGTTAATGTTGTTGATTTACTCTTCAAGCATGTTATATAAATCTGCTCTATTTTTTAAAATAAATCATGACACTTTAATACCAATTGTTTTCAGTTTAGCTCTGATCTCTGTTTTTCTTTTCTATTTCAGGTATGTTTTTGGTTTTTTTATGAGAAATTTTGAACGACAGGCTGATGCTTATGTTTTTTCTGTCATGGGAGATGCCTTTGGACTTATTACAACATTTTATAAAATAATAAAATACAGTGGGCAATCTCCTGATAAACCAAATTGGCACCATTACAGCATAACAGAAAGAATTGAATTTTTAAGAGACTGTCAGGCAGATTCATCAAAAATAGCTAAACATAACAAGAAGGTAGTAAAGATAATTTTTGGTTTTGTTTTGGCACTTTTAATTGTTTGCGTTGCTGGCTATTCAATTAATTTTGGTAAGGGGAGTAAATATTTAAATAAATATATTGCCTTGAAAATTTTACATCAAGAATATAGGACTGGTCATGAGAACACTAAGCTTTATGCGATGATAGGAGACTACTCATTCAATCTAAAAGAATTTAAAAATGCTGAAACAGCATGGCAAAATGTGTTAAAAGTTGATTCTAATAATCTTCATGCTTTAAATAATCTGGCTTGGCTATATGCAACATGTGAAGATAAAACATTAAGGAACAAAACAAAAGCGTATGAGTTTGCTTTAAAAGCCATTGATATCAAAAGAGTTGCTTACGTATTAGATACCTATGCTGAAGCGTGCTTGGTAAATGGTTTTTGTAATAAAGCTTTAGATGCATCAAAAGAAGCTATGGAAAAAGCAGGTTCAGATAAAAATGAATATTTTATAAATCAATATAAAAAAATTAAACAAAGATGTGATAATTAATCTTTATGTCTTTTATTCCTTTTAATAAAGCTCATAAAAGAGAAAAAACTTATAAAAAATCTGCGCCAGCTATCCGGAGATTTCCAGATCATGGAGATATATCCGAAAAGAACTTTATGTCTCATGAAATGAGATTTATAAAAATCTATAAATAGCTCATCTAATTTTGTTTTATTAATCCCATTGGGAATAAAAATAAATTCCATACAATCCATTTTTTCCCAATCTTCTGTGAAAATTCCTAATAAAGCACCTTCTTTGATCTGTTGATAAATTGGAGAACCAGGGAAGGGTGTAAATTTGGCAAGATTAAAGTCATCTATAGGCAGAGAAAAGACATATTTTTTACTCTTTGATATACTCTCTTCTGTTTCACCTGGAAGCCCCATCATTAGAAGAGCTTTTACACGGATTTTTGCTTTTTTAATTAAGATTACTTTTTTTCGAAGCATTTCTAGGTCTGCATTTTGTCTATGTTGTGCAAGAAGATTTTCATCTCCTGTTTCAATGCCAAGACTAATCATCCAGCATCCAGCAGCTTTCATTGCGGTAAGAAGTTCAAAATCGAGATGTTCTGCTCTTGCAGCACAATTAAAAGTCATTTTAAGATTACCTGAAACCATAAGATCACAAAATTTTATAACTCGTTTTTTATTAAATGTGAATTGATCATCATAAAAATTGATATGTTTGATTCCATATTTTTCATTTAAATATTTTAAATGATCAAAAAGGTATTGGGCATTATTAAATCTAAAGCTTTTTTTAAAAACAGATCTATCACAATAGCTGCATGAATATGGACACCCTCTGCTGGAAATACAGCTAGTATTAGGGGTCTTTGGGTAATTAAAAATTGGGAGTTTATACTTTTCAGGATACCCATCAAGTTTTTCATAGGCAGGGAAGGGTAGTGAATCCAGGTCAAGCAGTTCTTTTCTGTACCCTGTAAAGATAACTTCTCCATTAGAGTTTTTATAGACTATATTTTTTATGTTTGAAACATCGTCGTTATCAGCTTGAATAAGTTCAGTAAGAGTTTGTTCTCCTTCACCTACAACAACATAATCGACACATTCAAAATTTTTTATAATAGTTTCTTTTAAAGCAGATACATGGGCGCCGCCAAAAACAGTTTTAATATCAAATTTTATTGACTTAGCAATTTGTGCAAGTCGAATCCCATCTAGAAAAGATGATGTTGAGCAAGAAAAGCCTATGTAATCGGGTTGTTCAGTCTCAATATATTTTTTAATTTTAATATCTGCATCAGGATGGGCATAACAATCAATGATATCACAGTTGATTTGTTCTTGTAACAGATAGGCACAAATGCTTGCAATCCCGAGTGGAGGCATGATATTGGCGACTCTGGAGATGTCACTTGATGCCTTGTCAGATTTGTATCCCAGAGGATGTACAAGAAGAATTTTTTTTAAATTTTGTTTGTTCATTGTTTTATTATTCTTTTAAAAGACCTTTTTGTTTTTGGATTATATCTTCTGTACGTTCCATCTTTAATTTCTTTTTGAATAACCTTATAAAAAAGAGATCCCATTTTTGTTTGTTGCCCACCATCAGCATAAAATGTATTCCATGCTAAATCATACATGGCTTCAAGTCTTTCAGGAGATATTTGTTTTGGCTGGAAGACCACATTATCACAAGAGTATTTTTTCCAGTTATTATGCAGAATCCTACCTTCTTTTTCAAATTGTTTCCTGATAGGACTTTCAGGGAAAGGAGTGAGAATTGTAAACTCTGCCATATCAAGGTTAATTTCCATGAGAAAATCAATCAATCTTTTAATATAATCTTCGTCCTGTTTGTCAGTTCCTAAAAGAATAGTTCCTTCAACTCCAATTCCATGATCATGGAGGAGTTTGATTCTATTTTTGATAACATCTGATGTATCTACAATTGCCTGGTAAACATACCAACAACCAGCATCCGCAGCAAGTTTAAGTACATCATCATCATACACTATCGGGTGGGAGACCCATTTCTTTTTTAATGGTATCATCTCTCGGAAAAGGTCCATAACCCACTCTTTATCCTGAGCAAGGGAATTGTCCACAATAAAAAGCCGATTGTTTTTTATTCCTTCCATTTCTTCAATAACTTTATCTATAGGGCGTGGTCTAAATTGTCCACCACCTAGAAAGTTGTTGCAACATGGGAAACAATTAAATTTGCAACCACGGGATGCGTGGACAAGGTCAACCATTTGAATCCCTCTGTATGCATAAAGGTCATTATTAAGTATATCTCTCCTGGCAGAATGAATAGTATTTGTGTCAGGATGGTTTTGCATATAATCATAAACTTTTTTAAGTTTACCATTTTTAAAATCTTCAAGAACTTTTGTAAGTCTACCATTTTCAACTTCACCAAGAAATACAGAGTCAGCATGTTCCATAACTTCTTTAGAGTGCAGCATTGTTGCAATGCCACCAAAGATTACTATCATTCCTTCTCTTCTATATTTGTCAGCTATTTCAAAAGCTCTTTGGATCTGGCAGGTAAGAAGCACTGAAATTGCAATTATATCATAGGAATTATCATATTCAAGGGTTTGTACATTTTCATCAAAAAAATGTAGATCAACATACTCTGGTAAAGCTGCAGAAAAG
Source organism: Desulfobacterales bacterium (assembly GCA_023143455.1). Taxonomy (GTDB): domain Bacteria; phylum Desulfobacterota; class Desulfobacteria; order Desulfobacterales; family Desulfobacteraceae; genus JAIOSM01. The sequence goes on along the minus strand of JAGLHT010000004.1, from coordinate 49,328 downwards.
ACAACAGGTGCGTGGGGAGGAAGATGGAATACTGTTTGATGTCTGAGTTTTTTCCATTCTGGATATATAAGCTGCATTTTCATAATAATAATTATTCCTTAAGTTTATTTTTTTTTATTTTTATACAAGCTTGCGCAAGATCAAGGAGATTTTCAATATATTTTTCTTTATAGAATATGTCTCCGTTTTTATTTTCTTTTAATTTTCCATAGCAAAAAGTTTCTTTTTTTTTACTTAATGTAAAAAACAAACTTCCGGCAAAATAATTTGTTGAAACTTTTAATGATTCTGGTGGGTTGTACGTATCACAAAGGCCGCATAAAACGAAATCAGATTTTTCAGAATCTAATATATCAAAACTCATTTTAAGTGCTGTGATTCCATTTGTGGGATCTTTGTTAATAACAAAGCTTTCACCTGTCGCCTTAAGAAAAATAGAAGCTTCGCCTAAAAATGTATTAGGAAGAGTATATGCAAATAGGGCAGGGCTGGCTGCTTTACCATTTTCAAATTTAATAGTATTAAAGAAATCCTTATCAGTATCAAGACATCCATAAAGTGTTGATGCAAGAATGCTTGTATTTGAAGTTTTATTAGAATTCATTGATTCAGGAATAATTAACCCAGCGTCCTTATATGCAAAATATATTCCTGCAAAACCAATCTTTGAAAAAAAATCCATTCTTCCAAATGACTTATAAGGTTTATCAAGAATATCTTTTCTAAAGATAGGTGAAAGCGTTCTTGATTTTGTATTAAATGTTTCAAATTCTCTGCCACATCCCATTGCTTCTTGTGTAACAAAACCAATGCCGCAAATATAATAACTCATTAAAGTCCTTCTTTCTTTAAAATTAAAGCAGCATTTGTTCCACCAAAGCCAGAATTTGTAGTAAGAAAATAATTCTTCAAAAAAGTAACATTTTCAGAACTAATAAAGTTTTCAGTGTCTTTATCGGGATTTAAAAAACCAAGGGTGCTGGGCAGTATATGTTCTTTAAGTATTAATGTCCCCAGAGCTGCTTCAATCCCTCCTGCACCAGCTAAAGTATGTCCTATTGAGCCTTTTATTGAATTCCCTAGTGTTTTTTTATCTTTAAAAATGCTCTTAAGAGCTTTGATTTCCATTGAATCATTATAAACAGTACCAGTGCCATGGGTGTTTATGGCACCAATCTGATCAGGAATAATTTTTGCAGTTTTAAGTGCTTTTTTAATTGCCATGATCAAACCGCGCCCATCCCGGGCAGGAGCTGTAATATGACTTGCATCACTTGCAATCCCAAACCCTGCTATTGATGTGTTACAAACAATATCATTTTTTTTTGCAAAGTCATCAGCCACAAGAAGAATTGCAGCTCCTCCTTCTCCAAGGGTCAATCCTTTTCTATTAATATCAAAGGGCTGAGTAGGAATGTCAGAAAGAGCATTAAGAGCAGAAAAGCCTGAATAAACAAATTCACTTATAATATCAGCGCAAAATATTAAAACAGAATCAGCTCTTTTATTTATAATCATTTGTGCACCTTTTATAATAGCAATAGTGGAAGATGCACATGCTGAACTGATATTTATTCCGCAACTTTTTATATCTAATTTTTCAGCAATATATTTTGAAATATTTGAAGGGATTAAATATTTATTTATTGGACATATGTTTTGTTCGTTTTTTTCAAGTAAATCAATACATGCTTTTGTTGTAGCTGTTAATAAAGTGCAATCTTTTGGGATATCTTTTAGAGGTTTTAAGATTAAATCAGTTAGATTTAAAAAACTACTTCTGTTTTCGGGTGTTTCAATATCTTTAATGTGTGCTGCATACTCACTTCTATAGTTTTTTGTATTAAATCTATCAACTTTATTAATGCCAGATTTTTTATTTAAAAGAGCTTGAAAATTTGATGCCAGGTCTTCACCCAGGGATGTTACAATAGTAGTTTGAGAAATATTAACTTTTCTCATTAAATTTCACCCTTTTTCCACATCTCACAGAAATTTTTATAATACTTAGGTTGAGTTAAGAAAAGTTCATAATCAGGGTTAAGTAGCATTTGAATAACATATCCAGTTGCAGCAATAGTATTGTCCTGTTTTTTAATAATATATTCAGTTAATATTTTTGAAGCTTGAGTATAATGCAATATACATTCGATGGATATTTCTTCTCTAAAAAAAATTGGTGTTTTAAAGTCAATATGGATCTTTTTTAATGGAGCCAAAATACCATTGTCGAAAAGGTCAAAATAGCCTATTTTAAATTTTTCACCTAAAGATACTCTGGCATCTTCAAAATAGCTTGCAAATCTACCATGCCAGGCAATCCCCATGGCATCAATTTCTTCAAACCTTGTCACAGTTTTTACAATGGTGTTTAAAGGCTTTGGTGCATCTTTTACTTCTTTGAAATATGGTTTTTTCATTTTTTAATTTTACTTAAAAGATTTATGTTATCCCGCCATTAACTCCAATAATCTGTCCTGTAATATATGAAGCCTTATCTGAACACAAAAAGCCTACCAGAGCGCTTACTTCTTCAACTTTTCCAAGTCGTCCGCATGGTATCATTTTTGAAATTTCATCAATGGGCATACCATCAAGCATACCAGTATCAATAAATCCAGGAGATACAGCATTAACAGTTATATTTCTTTTGGCAATTTCTTTTGAAAGGGCCATTGTAGCTCCAATTAGTCCTGCTTTTGCAGCAGAGTAATTTACCTGACCTGCATTACCAACTTGTCCTGATGTTGATGTTATGTTTATTATTCTTCCATAACGCTTTGTAATCATATTTTTAACAATCAGCTTTGAAACATTAAAAAAAGATGCAAGGTTAGTGTCTAAAACATTTTTCCAGTCAGGCTCCTGCATCCATGCCATTAGTTTATCATTCCTGATGCCAGCATTATTAACTAAAATATCAACCTTACCATGGGTCTCAAGTATTGATTTTACAGCCTGTTCAGATAAACTTGCATCGCTAACATCAAATTGTATAGCTTTGGCTTTGCCACTGTTTTTTTCAATTAATTTACAGGTTTCAAGAGCGCCTTTTTCATCTGATTGAAAGTTTACATAAACAAAACGTCCTTTTTGGCCTAGTTCAACAGCAATTGCTTTCCCAATACCCTTGCTGGCACCTGTTACTAATACTATTTGGTCTATTGTATCATTCATATTTATCTCCGAAATGATAAAGTTACGTTCTTTTTATTTTGTTACTTGTTGTTTTTTCTATGGATTTAACTTCAATGAATTCCTTTGGTATTTTATATGAATCAAGTTTTTGCAAACAATGTTTTTTTAGCCTGAAAATATCAAGTTTCTCTTTTGTTGTAAGCACAACTTCAGCTATGGGTAGTTGCCCGTAGATATCATGTTGTTCAGCAAAGACTCTTACCTCTGAAATTTGATCAAACTCTAAAATAACTTCTTCTACTTCTTCAGGAAATATTTTCATGCCGGCAAAATTAATAAGGTTTTTACTCCTGCCTGAAATAAAAAGATAAGAATTTTTTATATATCCAATATCACCTGTATCAAACCATTCAGTTCGTTTTTTCCAGGGTGATATATAAGCATGATACATTCCTTTCCCTTTAAGTAAAATAATACCTTGCCCTTTTTCATCTGGATTTTGTATTTTTAAATCATAGCCTGGTAGAATTTTGCCAACAGAGCAAACATGTTCATCATCAAATTTATCATTAATAAATGGCAAACCAACTTCGATTATTCCATAAGCCTGGCTAAGATGAATTTTGAACTTTTCAAAAAAATGTTGATCAGTTTTTTTATTTAATGATACTGCAGTTACAACAGCCTTTCGAACATTTGACAATAATTTATTAGAAATATTAGTATGTGTCGCAAGTAAATTGTAATGAAAAGGTGAAGCATATAAAAAAGTTGGCTTGGCAGTCTCAAAGGCAGTAATAATACCAGTTGGGAAATTATCTTGTGATAAAACTATGTGAGCTCCTTTGCGTAAAAAAAGAAGTATGCTGACCACAAAATGAAAGCTCATGGATAAAAACCAGCCTATAATATCATTTGAAGAAATATTAAGACTTGCATTGGCTGTAGATGTCCTTTCAATTATTGCATTGTGAGTCAATAAAACTCCTTTGCTTTCTCCGGTTGTGCCTGATGAAAAGCGTATAAATGCAGGGTAATCAACTTCTAAATATTCTTTTGAATATATTATGTCTTTATCAATTTCATGTAGATAAAGTTTATCAAGATATTTTTCAGAAAGTATTGAATACTTTGTAAGTTTTTTTTCAGATAAAATATATTTTACTTTTATACGTTTGCATAAAGATTCTAATTCATTAGAGGATAAAGAAGGAGAGATCGGAACAATAACCGCCCCTGTATCTAAAATAGATAAAGCCATAATAATATACTCTATTGAATCTTCACAAAAAAGGGCTACACGGTCGTGGGAGGCAAAATTGATTTTAGACAGGTATTTACTATGTTTTTCTACCTCTTTTAAAAGTTTTGAATAGGTTATTGAGTCCTTAACCGATCTCGTTACTGCAAGGTTATCTTCATCCCCGACAATTTCTGTTTTAATCAGATCAACAATATTAATTCTTTGTTTGTTTTTAATTGTCATAGGATGAAAACCCTGTTTTTTTTGAAACCTCAAGGAGTTTTTCTTTTTTTTGTTGATACATTGCTTCAGGGTAGTCCTTATATATACCGTAGAGTGAAAAAACATATCTTGTTCCAAAAAAGAGTGCTCTGAAAAAATCTTTGGGTTTAATTTTAATTCTATTCATCCTCAGAGGATTATGTCGCAAAGCAATGGCATATAAACGGCCAAAATGCTGGTAAAATCTTTTAAGTTTCATAGTAGTTGGGATAATAGTGTGCATGCAATCATAGTATTTAAATGGGTTACAGATAAACTCATGCTTATGATCTTCAAAGAGCTTGGTCCCGGGAGAAGGTGATAGAACCGTAAAGGTAATTTCTGCCGGAGAAAGGTCTATAACATTTTTTTCAAGGCGTTTAAAATCCTGTTTATCAAAATTAGGGTGGACAATAAAAGCTGCGTGCAGCATTATCCCATAAAATTTAAGAATTTTTATGGCTTTCATGTTTGTTTCAAAGTCAGTTTTTTTATTATAATCTTTAAGTCTTTGTTGATCCATTGATTCAAGACCAACATATACTACATCTAACCCAACTTCTTTCCAGAGCTTAAAGACTTCAGGGTGTTTAGCAATTGTATCGCTTCGTGCCCAGCTTATATATTTCTTCTTTATATTTCTTATCTTTAACAGCTGGGCTATTTTAGTAACACGTTTAACATTAATGAACATTTCATCATCAACAAAATAGATATAATCTTCTTTTATATTTTCAATTTCATCTACAACATCCTCAGGTGTCCGCTGTAGATAGACCTTGTTCATAACATGATGTATAACACAAAAAGAGCATGAAAAAGGGCATCCCAAAGAAGTTCTTAGACTTGCTACCTGGGGAAACATATTGTCTAATTTGCCTGTATCGCTATGGGTCCAGATACAGAAATATTTTGATCTGTCAACTAAATCACGTCTTGGAAGAGGTATTGCACTTGCTTTAACATAGGGCGGAGGATTGGTCCTGGCATTTGTTTCAAAATCAGGATCTGTTGGTGCAAGGATGTTTGTATTATTACCAATTTTGGTTTTCTGCTCAAGTTTTTGAATAATTTCTGCTATAGCATTAGCGCCTTCGCCCCGAACAATAGCCGAGAAATAATCACAATTAAAATCATAGGGACGTAAGGTGGCATGAACTCCACCAATGATAATATGTGATTGAGGTAAGATTTCTTTTGTTTTGATGGCAAGGTCTTTTACTATATGTATACCTGTACTGTAAGAAGAAAAGCCAATTAAATCAGGTCTAAATTCTTTGATGGTTTTGAAAAATATTTCTGAAGGCTTTTTTTCAACGCTAAGGTCAAGGATACGGGTCTCGTGTTTAAGATCAATACCGGCAGCGGTTATTTCAAGTTCGAGGGGTTCAAGATGTAAAAAACCTTCCTGAAGTCTTTTTGCAACTTTTAGATCAGTATGCGGTTTAACTAATAGGACTTTCATATCAATTCTCTTTTAAATATTTTGATGCACTAATTATTGCCTGCTCACCAGTTGCCATACATACTCCCATTACTCTTGTTGATGTATGAACATGTTCTGGTACTCTTATATTTTTTCCAGCCAGAAAAAGATTAATAAATTTTTTATCTTTTAAAGCAGAAATCGGGATGCAAAAGGGTTTGTTATTTTTATTGTATTCATATTTAGGACCTTTGTTCATGTTCCATTTTTCCTGGGGCCAGTAACTTTTAACTGCACAATTTGTATCAGGGTTTGAATTTGCTTTTAATGAAATGTTGTCAGACATGTTATTACATGCTCTTGAATGAATTTTTTCAGAAGATTTAAGAAATTTTAACAGCGATAATTCTTTTATATTTTCATTTAGTTTTTCATATAAAAAATTACATTTTTCAATATCTTCAGGATTTTTGGTTGAAAATTTCAAGATATAATTTTTTGTTAAAAAGTTATAAGTTATAGTTACAAACTTAAGATAATTATTAAGGTTGTACTCCTTAACAAGCTTGCGAGCAGTATAGGGGACAAGTAAAGACAGCTTTTTGTTTTGGTCACCTTTAAGTAATATACAATAACCTCCAAGTTGGGTATCATTTTTAAAAGGCATATCATTTTCAAGATACTTTTCTGAGAAATAAGAGCACCCGGTGGCATCAATGAAAACATCAGAAAAAAGGTTGATATCTTTTTTCTGAGACACAATTTTAATTTTTTGAATTTTTTCATCTGAAGATATGACTTTGACACACTTAGTTTTTGTAAAAAGAGTGAATTTATCATTTTGCAAATATTTATAAAAAAAATCCCATAAATCTTTTTGAATAAAAGCAAGTATTTCAACTTTTCCAATTTTAACCAGGCATTTGTTACCATAACAATCATTTAGAAATTTAAAAATATCAGAGCATAATCCAGGATTTGCTAACTGAAAGGGTGTCACCGGATCGTTTTTAAAAAGACCACAAATATATGTGTGAAAACAATCTTTTGCAGCTCCTCCTATAAAATTTTCTCTTTCCACAAGAGCAGTCCGCATTCCCAATCTAACTGCTGTTAGAGCAGAGCAAAGACCGGCAATGCCTGCCCCAACAATTGTGACATCAAATTTTTCTTTACGCTTTTCCATTAATTGTTCCTGAAATTATTTTTTCTTGCAAAAATTTGCCATCTTTTTCGGTAAGTGTGTTTTCATAACTTGATATGATCATATTTAATTTATTATTAAATCGTGTAAAAAATACTCCAACGCCTGGGTTTATTGGGACTAAAGGCATATGGAAAAGGTTAACAACTTCAAGATTTTGTATATGTGTCAAATTAAATGCTTGTTCTGCAATATATGAGAATGAAAAAGAACAAGGTTTTTTTTTCATTCTCAAGTTCATATAAAAAGCAAGAGTTTTTAAAGGCATAATGCGCATAAGTAATGAAGCATTAATAAAATGAAAGGGTATTTTGTTTTTTATCTGATCAATAAATTGGGTTTTTAAAATTTTTATATATTCTTTTGTGCTTAACCCTTGCTTGAGCTTAAATAACATAAAAGAAAGATTATTAAAGAATATTTTTTCATTGTTAAATTTGGCTTCGCGTACATCCACATTTATTGGAATTAGGATTTTGCCTGTATATTTGTGTTTTTTAAATAAAGAATCAAATGCCTTTGCAACAATGCTTAAAATGTAAACACCATTCATGAGATATCCGGCACTATTTATGGTATTGTCATCAATTGTCCTGGTCTGCTCATTGGAAAATGTGGTGTAGTAAAAATTATGAGCACTAAATTGTTCCTTATTATTATTTTGCTTTAAAGATACTACTTTTGTTTTTTTTGAATATATTGATCGTAGAAAACGGTTTATGCATTGCCCTGATAAAAAACGACTTTTCCATGAATGAAGATTAGCGCCCTGGGAGGGCAGGTTATATTCTTTGTAATGATTTTGTTTGTCTAAAATATATTCAAGCAATGCTTCAGCTCCCCTTGCATCAAACATTTTATGATCAAATCTCATAATCAAATAAGTTTGTTTCTTAAAATGTATAAGATCAAAATCAAGAAGTGTTTTATCATCCTTAAAAGGGGTTCTTGCACAATCTTGAATAATTGAGTCAAGATCTTTCTTGCCTCCCGATGTTATTTTAAAGAACCGCATATCTTTAGAATCAAAACTTTGTTGTTCTGAAATCCAGTATGGCGCAAGGTGCCATGCACGTTTTACTCTACCTTTTAAAAAGGGGCTTTTAGAGAGTATCAAAGAAAGTCTTTGCCCTAAATAATCTTGATCAAGGTATCCTTTTAATACAAGAACAAGCTGAGAATGATTGCCAATGCCAGTACGCTTAATGTTCAGCATGTTAAGAGCTGCCATTACCCAGTCAATTCCATTTAAATAATAACGATTAGAAGTTTTAATGATTGTCATTATTTTTTTATGGCCTTGTTAATACTTTCAGCTAAAGAATCAATTTTCATTATATCTTCTTGGGAAATGCCTGATTTCATAAGCTTAATATTGAATTCTTTTTCTATAAAGACAAACAATTCAACAAGTCCCAGTGAGTCCATGCCAAGTTCATGCATCAGCATATGTGATTGAATATCAGATGGTTCTTCACCTAGAGACAATGCAATTTGATCAATTAGTTTTGCTTTAATTTCTTTTATAGTTATTTGTTCCAAATTTTTATATTTCCTTAATATAAGTAAAAGGGTTAAAAATTTTTTCTGGGATTTCAATATCATCGCCTTTTTCTACTAAAATTGCCGCAGCTCCAGTAGATAATGAATCTTTTGAATAAGAAGGGAATGTACAATGCTTATGAGCAGCGCTTATAGGTTCGGATTCTTCATCCACATAACATACAATAATTTTCTTTGCTTGGCTACAAGCAAACCAGGCGTCAGCCAGAATCAATGCTTGTTTTAAAGGGTCCTGAAAAGAAGTGATTGTAATTGATTGTCCCATGATTCCAAGGGAAGATGCAATATAAGAGGCAGCAGCATTATGAACTGAATGAGAAAATGTTGTGGGTGAGACGCCAGAGTCTGAGTAATCTAAAAGATTATTTAAGAATTTAAAAGTTGTAACATGGGGTCCAAACTGTGTACATAAAATAATTGATATGTCAGTGTCTTCGTTTGAAAACTTGAAATTTAAACATGCTTTGTTTGAAGCAGACACAGCCATTTTTGCAAAGTTGTCAGCCCTGCGAATACCTTTTATTTTTTCTTGATTGTCAGCAAACCCTTTGCCAAGTATATTCACTTTTATATTCTCCTGAAAATAACCGCAGAATTTACTCCTCCAAAAGCAAGCGATGTTGATAATGCATACTTAGCTTTAAGACTGGTGGATTTTTTTACCGGGCTAAACCCAATTTCTGGATCTTCTCGGGAAAATCCCGCATTCATTGGAATCCATTGTTTCTTAAGTGATAATACAGTTAGAACTGCATCTATTGCGCCTGCAGCACCGAGTGTATGCCCAGTGTATCCTTTTGTTGAAAATACTTTGATATTTTTTGGGAACATCTTTTTAAATACATAACCTTCAACAAAGTCATTGTTTTTTGTTGCAGTCCCATGGGCATTTATAAAATTTATATCTTCTATATTTAAATTTGCATTTAATAAAGCTTTTTTAATTGCATATTCTAAACCTTTGCCATCTGGTCTTGGTGCTGTTAAATGATAGCTATCTGCTGTAGTTGAATATGAACAACATTCAGCTAATATTTCAGCTTTTCGTGCTTTTGCAGTTGATTCTTTTTCAAGGACAAGAAAGCCTGCACCTTCGCCAAGATTTAAGCCATCTCTGTTTTTATCAAAGGGCTTGCATATGGAGTCACTAAGTATTCCTAAAGAATTAAACCCGGCCATGGGAACACGATTTAGTTCATCTGCGCCACCAGCAATTACAATGTCACAAACTCTGTTTTTTATCCATGCCATAGCCACCCCAATTGAATCAGTGCCGGAAGAACATGCATTTACAACATTAAAACCTGGACCTGAATAATTGTGTTCTAAAAGAAGTGCTTCTGAAAGATTACCTGCTATAAAATGTTTTACAGGGTCATATGATTTTACAATACCCATACGGAATTTTTTATAAAATTCTATATCGTTAAGTTGGCTTGCAACTGTTGTCCCACAACAGATTCCTATTTTTAATTTTTCTGAAATAGGGTTGTCTGAATCATTGATTTTTGCCTGGTCAATTGCTTGCAGAAAAGCAATATCAGCAAGTTCTTTTGTACGCATCATCGAACTTGTTAAATTGCTTGTTGTCATGGCTTTAAAAACAGGTTTGTTTATATCACAATCAAAAGAATCAATTTTTCCAACATTAATTTGATTTTTTAATAATGCTTCAAAAGTTTCTTCTATAGAATTACCCAGAGCAGATATAATGCCAGTGCCTGTTATGAATATTTTTTCATTATTCATAATAAATAATTATAAAATTTAAGCGTTAGAATAGATATGGTTAGCCATGGTATCTACTGTTACAAGGATTTCTCTACCCTGCTCCATATCTTTAATTTCAATACCCCATATCCGTTGCAAAAAAACAACTATTTCAACAGCATCAAGTGAGTCAAGCCCAAGTCCATCATCACCAAATAATATTTCATCATTTTTAATATCTTTTGGTTCAATATCTTCTAAAGAAAGGTTTTCTATTAATTCTTCTTTTAGTTGTTGACGGATTTCTTCTAAGTTTTGCTTTTCTGGCATAAGTTCTCCTATTAAATATTACTTTATTTCCCAGACATCATGAAAAAGAAAGCACTGATATGGATATTCTTCAAAAAAATTATTAAGTATATCAGCATATTCTTGCACCCATTCTGATAGTTGGTTTTTTTTATTTTTACGACCTTTATACTCTGGTTTTATTATATTTGTAAAGTCAACTTTATAACTTTTAAAACCTGTTTTTGACGCTAACGCTGTTACAATTGGTACTTTAGTGGCTGCTGCTATTGCAAAAGCTCCATAAGGGAAATTGGCTTTAGAACCCATAAAATCAACTTCTACAGATTCAAATCCATAGGGTCTGTCTCCCATATAGGAAACAATATTACCATTATTAAGTTCCTTAACAACTGGAACAATCCCACCTAAGTGCTCTTCAGGAGAGATTATGCCAAATATTTTACTTTCTTCGTTAATATTTAAAGCTTTTTTAACAGCTTTGTTATTTTCAGATCGAAGGACAAGAAAAATTTTTTTATTGAATCGGTTTAGTTTTGTCATTGAAAGTTGCCAGTTACCAGCATGGGCAGTTAAAAGGATAAAACCTTTTCCTTCGGCTGTAACTTTGTCAAGCATATCCTGGCCTAAAAAATCAAAATCAAATTCAACTAATCCAGAGATATATGCAATACGGTCTATTAATTGTTTGCCTTGACTGAAAAATAATTTATATACTTTAAAACGTATTAAAACTTTAGAGTTTAGGGGGAAACGCCTTTTTAGATAAGCTGCGGCACTTTTGACAGCTTTTCTATCAAAAAGCCAGTAGTGAAGAGTAACTCCTGATAATAGCATATATGCGGTCCAGAGCCCACCAAAGCGTAAAAACGTTTTAAAAAACCAGAAGCCAATTGTATTGCCTCTGTGAGTTTGTTCTGTTGTTTCAGACATATTTAGTTTTTGATATTCTATTTTGAATTTTAAGTGCTGTAAAATATACTCCTGCAAATGCAACTATTGCATAAAAAGGTGCCATAATCAGAGATCCTGTAAACCAGTCAAAAAAATACTCCTGCCAATTGGTCTTAAATGTAGATAGAGTTAATTCTGTAATCCAATACCCTTTACGCAAAAAATGCCCTACCTCAATACATATAAATGGTACAAAAGGAGGGGAATAAAGAATTTGGATACTTAAAGCCATAATTTTATTTAAATGCAAACGTGCGGTTACATATATAATAGCAATTGAGTGAAGACCTATAATCGGAAGCACTGCCAAAAAAGTTCCAACTGAAGCTGATAAAGCCAATGCCATTGGAGATGTGTTTTCATTTAGAAGCATCTTTAAAAAATCAATTGGATGTAAAAGAAAAGATTGCTTTGGGGTTTTATTATCATCCATTAATTTCTTATGAGGCAGTGGTACAAGGCGGCGACCAATCAGGCGTGCATGCATTAACGAGATACGTAAATTGTCTTTAAACTTATTAAAATGGGAAATACGCGTTTCAGGTGACTCATAAATCACAGAGATATTGATTTCAGCAATTGGAATTCCTGCCCATGCTGCTCTTGCTATTATTTCTATTTCAAAATCATAAAAAGAGCCGTAAAGATTTAATTTTGAAATAAGGTCGATAGGATATGCTCTAAAACCGCTTTGAGTGTCGCTACACTCTTTGCCTGTTTCTACTTTAAACCACATGTTAGAAAATTTTCGACCAAAACGACTGGAACCCGGAACAGAAGGCTGATTAAAATCGCGAACACCAATATATATGGAATCAGAGTTTTTATTAATAGAATCAATGAAAAAGGGAAGGTCTTTTGGAAGATGTTGCCCGTCGCCATCCATGGTTATCATTGAAAGAGCATCTTGATCTTTAAGGTATTTTAATGCAGTTAATATAGATGTCCCTTTGCCTTTATTTTTATCATGGCGGATAACCTTTGCTTTAGTATCTTTTAAAAGTTCTTCAAGGTTTGCATCATTGCTACCGTCATCTATGACAAGAATATTTTGTATAAATTTAAAACTTTGTTTAACAATATTTAAAATAGTACCAGAATTGTTATATACTGGTATTACACACCAGATTGAATCTTTATTTATTTCCATCTTATTTTCTTTTTTTATTCTTGCTTTTGTCCTTGTCTGGTATAAGAAGATCCCACATAAGCCCGGTATGTCCGAGTTTATGTAAAAATTTTACACTATTTTCAAGGGCATTGGGTGGGAAAACACAATGTCTATAGGGTTTAAAATGATCAGTTAAAAAAGCTTCCATCCAGTCTTTATCAAGCCCGGGTGCGATATAATAAACAGATTCCAGCAGATCATTCTCTTTGTTTATAATCCCTTGTTTGATTGCTATATTATGCAAGATCGTATTGGGAAGAATTCTAATTCCCTGAAAAATAAAAGAGACTGTCTTTTTTAAATTGATAATATTGTCTATTCCAATTCTAATTGTCTCTTTTGTCTCACGAGGTCCGCCAAACATAAAGAAATTTGCTGTTGCAATACCTTTATCAGTAAAGCTTTCATTACATTCAATAATATCCTCAAATCTGAAAGATTTACCCAATCCTACAAGCGATTCATCAGAAGCACCATCAGAGCCAATTTCTACTCCTCTAATACCAGTTTTAAGCATAAGATCCATGACTGACCTAGGAAATTTTTCTGGTTTAATATATGCCGTCCAGGGTATAGAAACATTTCGTTTGACCATTTCCTCCAAAAGTTCAATGTAATAACCTTGTTTATCATTAAAAACTGAATCAGTGAAAAATATCATTTTTGCTTTACAATCATTTATAAGAAATTCAATATCATCAATGGTTTCTTTATGATCACGTTGTCGAAATATATTCCCTTCCAAATAAGGATACGAACAATATGTGCATTTATGAATGCATCCACGTTTGGTTTGAACATTTGCAATTGATCCATTTTGAAGATAATAGTTCATTATTTCTTTGTTATAATAAGCTCTTGGTATTTGAATCCCTTTGAGTTTTGATTCTGCTTTTAAGATTTTATCTGATGGAATTTTACCAGCTTGAATTTTTACTGCAAGCTCTACCATTAATTCCTCACCTTCACCAACAACACCATAATCTGCACCAATTTCTTCAAGCAGTTTTTCCGGTAAAATGGAAAAGGCAGTCCCTCCAAGAACCACTGTGGCATTACTAACTGATTTAATTTTAGTAACTATTGATTTTACAACACTTGTATATTTTTCTTCATGAAGAGAATTCACATTATCAATGTTTCTCATTGATATACCAACTATTTGTGGGTCTTCTTTTATAATATCAGCACCTAATTTTTCGTAAGAGCTGTTATTTTGTAGAAAATCGAACTGAAATACTTCGTGTCCAGCTTTTATAAGAGCATTTGCAACCATACTCATACCTAAAGGGTATACAGGATAGGGTGAGGTGGCTACATTTGAATCAACTAAAAAACATTTCATATTTTCTGTCCTAAGAAATATTAAAAATAGGTAGTTTTTTTTGAGAGTATATCATTAATTTTGTTTTGAAATCCTATATTTCTGTAAAATGAGAGAAATTTTTGCAATAATTTTTTCTGAATTAAAGACTTTGCCCTGAAGCCTGATTCCATCTTTATCTTTATCTGATCGGATAGAAAATAATGTGGGAGTTTCAGCAAAAACAGGTTCAATAAATTTAGCCTGTTTAATTTGGGATAATATATATCTTTTTTGTTTACATAACTCTATCATAACGATCATAACCTTAATCATCACAACTCCTGGTAAAACGGGATTTTCAGGGAAATGCCCATTAAACCCAATAAAATTTTTATCAAATTTAATTTCAGCATTGAGATCAGGTCCATTAATCTTAAGCTTATCTTTTATTAAGTCAGTTAGCTGCGTATTTAATCTGCTCATATTTATGCCCAAAAGTTTCAATCTAAAACGTCCACCATATAACAATATTTCTAATTTTTAAATAAAATTTAGTTAATTATTAAAAAGAATGGTAGTGAATCTGATAAAAATATCGAAAATAACCAAAAGAACTCTAAAAACTATTAATTTTTTTTGTCACTGTTTCAAGCATATAGCCATATTTATGGTTTTGAAATATTATTCTAAATGGCATTTCTCCATTACCTGTTTTTTGGTAATCATAATAATTTACTGACCATGTTTTCTTGTTGTTTTCATATTTTGATTTAGTAGTTAATTTTAAAGGTTTACCACTAAAGATATATTTGTAATGACTATCATTATCTATTTTTACATTGGTTGTAGCTTTGTATTTATCAAGGTTTATAGAGTTTTTCTTAACATCGACATTTCTGTTAAAATAGATATATGCAATATCTTTACTAATCATTTCGGCAGCTTTATCAGCATTATTTTCACCAAATTGCGGTATTACATAGCTTGATACAATTATATTGTTAGCAACCTTTATTTGAAAAAGAGTAAGTCCCATAGGATTTAGTGCGGCAACTTTGTATGTTTGTTGTTTTTCATCAATTTCAGTTGCTCCCAGTGCAGTCATTTTCCTGCCTTTAAAATTGAAAATGGTAGTACTGATTATTTGTGCTTTTTGTATTAATGAATCATTATATTGATTTATTTCAAAAGCAGCTGATACCTGGTTCATATTATTGAGTAAAACAAGGTCATGTTTAGGTATAAACGTTGAACAGGAAGAAAGTAACAAGGAAAAAATAATTATTAATAATCTCATTTTAACACCTTTTTAAAAGCTGGAATACAAAAAACAGCACTTAGATAGGCTGCTATAATACCACTTACCAAAGTTACTCCAATAGAAAACATGACAGGGTGAGACGCGAATAAAAGTGCACCAGCTCCCATCAAACTTGTTAACATGGAAAAAGTTGCAGCAATGATAACAGACTCTCGATTTTTTATAGAATCGGCACTTGAAATAAAAACGCCATAATCAAGGCTTAATCCAAGAATGATTATTAAAGTTATAAGAATAAAGGCTGAAACTTCAATTGCAAGAAGGTTTAAAACAAGAAAGACAAATGCGATTGAGCTAATAACTGGAAGCAATGATAGGAAAATATGCCCGGGTTTTTTTAAAAAAAGAATAATAAGTACAAATATCCAACAAAATGCAAATAATGATATTTTTTTCAAGTCAAGGATTAATTGTTTGCCTATTACAGAAGACAACTCCCTTCTTGATACTATGTAAGAATCAGGATGATCCTTTAAAACAGATTCAATTTTTGTAAGATTTTCTTTTGTATCATTAAAATATGAAAGAAGAATAGTTGATTCAATTTCTTTCACAAAATGTTTTTCAAATACCTGTAATGTCTCTGGGATTTGATTTTCTACTAAAAGATCGTTTGATTCAAGCAAAAGAAAAAAATTTTCAAAGGAACTCTTTTGAAAACCATAAGGAGCGGTTGCTTTTAAAAATTTCCTTTTAACTTGTAAAATTTTGTCTTTTGTCCAGTATTTTTTAAAATCTTTTAAATTTTGTCTTTGCTGTTTTATTGAAGGTAAAAGTATTGCAAGTGAGTTAAAGCCATCAATATTATTTTTTAGTTTATTTGTTATTAATTCATAATCTTGCCATGCAGTTTCAATATTTTCACCTTTTGTAACTATAACCCCAGGTTTTTTTTCTCCGCCCCACACACTATAAAATTTTGTTTCAGCATCAAAAACACTTTGTTCACTTCCATCAAATGCCGAAATATCAGTTGCTTTAAGGAAATCAGAATTTATAAGGCATATTACGGAAAAAAAGAAAATTATACCCCATACAATTATAACAATTTTACTTTTGCCAACAGATAATTGGGCTGGTATATTAATATTTGAGATTAAGTTTTTCTTTTTCCAGAAATGGGGTAAGAACAGAATTGATAAAACAACACAGATCACAATACTTAAGATGGAAAAGATTGCAAGTTCCTTGTAGCCTTGTACTGAGGATATGAAAAAAGAAACAAAGACCCCGATAGTACTTAAAGATGCTATAAGAACAGGTTTAATTGTATCTTTAAACCCGTTAAAGTCCTTAGTCTTCCAGGCTGTAAACAAATGAATTCCATAGTCAACAGAAATTCCTGCTATAACTGCAGAAAATCCTATCATAAAAAAGGACAAAGACTTAAGAATAAAACTTGATAAAAATACAGAAATAACAATTGCAAAAAAAGGTAGAATAAATATTGAAAAAGCATCAAATGTTTTAAATATAAAAAGCATTAAAAGTGTAAAGCTAATAGATATAATTATTGTAGTAATATATATATCTTTTTTAACAACTTTTTGATTGCTTAAAGTATGCTTATGACCGCATATAGTAACTATCTCAAGATCAGCAAATGATTCTATAATATTATCTACAGCCAAAAGCAGATCTTCAGATTTTTTAGCATCTGTCACTGGAACAGAGGTTTTTGCTATTACAAGTGAGTAATTATGAGTTTTGTCTACAAAATGATTATTACTAAGTTCAACATCAAATCCCATTGATTTTGTTAATATTTGAAGTTTATTAAGTATATTGTTAGACCATCCAAAAGGATCTGTGTTCAAAGAGGACTGTAAAAAGGAACTCCCAGGTGTTGTCAACATAATAAACATCTGTTTTACTTTTTGTGAAATATGTTCTTCTTTTTCTGTATCTTTGAATATTTGATATTCTTCTTTCGGTATAAATAAGGGTAAGTGCGTTGCAATATTTTTTTTAAGCGCAGAAATGTCAAAGCTTTCAATCCCAGTTAGTACTTCAGTAATCATGGATACGCTTCTTAATTTTTTAGAAAATTCATCTGTTCTAGATAATAAATTTTTATTTGAACCATTTTTTTTAGAAGTTATGGAAAAAGCTATAGTATCGGACATATCTGAATTATTAATAAAATGAATTGATCTTTTTAATTCAAGGGTGTCTGGTAACATAACAGAGATATCATTAACAAAATTGACCTTAATAATTCGTGCAAAGGAAATAGTTATTAGGAGAAAAAATAAAAAAAGAAAAATCAGTTTATTTTTTCCGATAAAATTAAACAATCTGTCGAATTTAGTTTTTGGCTTTTTGTCAGTTTTTATTTCAGTCATATTTAATTTAGTTCCCACACAGAGTCAGCAATTTTAGAATTGATTAACACATCTGTGAAAAGAATTTCCGTTGAGTCCTTATTTTTTTCAAATAACTTAATTTTTGAAATATATTTTTTATCATTTTGAAATTGAAGAGTTATGCTACTAAGCATTTGTGAAGCAGGGTTATGTTTTTTTGGAGTGAATTCTAAAACACCAGGTTCTTTAACAAGAAGTTTAATATCATAATCATTTTTACATGAAGCATATGAACCTGAGAACCAAAAGGTAATCTGTTCAATCATTGCTTTGAACATAGGATTTTCATTTAAGGAAAGTACTTGGATCCCACTTGATGCATCCCATTTTTTAACCTCGTCTTTACTGATTATTAATGTGTATACAATAGGCTCAGTAACAACCCATGCAAATTTGTTCGGATTTTGAATAAAGATTTTTCCTTTGATTATAATAGGCATATCAAACATGGCCATATGCTTTTTTTGAATAAAGGATGTTTGAACAGTTTGAATACTGCTCATGTTTTTTTCTACATCAGATAAAAATGTGTCGATATCAGCAGAAAAAGTATTCTGACTTAGAAATAAAAATAACAGTATTAGAAAAATTACTCTAAAAGGTGTTCCCAATATAATTTTAAATCTCATTGTTTGCCCCATCATTTTTATAAATTTTAATTTCACCCTCAGCTATTAAATCATTGTTTCTTTTAATTGTTGCTGTAAGAATACCAAAGTTTCCAAATTTAGCTTGTTTAGAAATATCTATTATTAATCTTTCTTTAATATAAGCTTTACAATATATGTTTATTTTTTGTCCCCCAATTAAAAAACCTCCGGGATCTGGTCTGTCAGTGTCAAATTTTTCAAAACCATTCATTGCAGCAGCTGATTGTGCCATCATTTCCATGTAAGCAATTTCTTCTATACTTCCATCGGGTTTTACAAAAGGGCTTTTTTCTGTAAAAATAGATTCTATTTTTGCAGTTCGTTCCCCAACTTTTAATAATGAAGAAACAACACGCATTCCTAACTTTTGTGGTATCAAGTTTTCAACTGACATTGGAAGATATGTAATTTTGTCAAGCTTGCTTTGATTTTCAGGGCATAACGGATCAGAACCCAGATAGTCACCCGTTAAAGAAAACGTTCTTCCACGACAACCGTAACAATTTGAAAATTTGTCACAATTACGACAGGGTCCTTTTATATTAATTTCATGGTTTCTCAGGTTTTCAACAACCTCACTGTCTGAAAGTATCTTTTCAAGTGTATTATTACGTATGTTGCCAATTAACAAAGGCATCCCAGCACAGGGGTAAACACTTCCGTCTGATGCGATAAAACATGAATACTTATGTTTTAAGCATTTAATGTTACTTAAATCCGAGGGCAGGGTGCTAATGGTTCCATTAAAAGAACAATCTATTTGTAAATTTTTTTCAACAATAAACTTACCGATTTTTGTAATGTCAGGACGTGGATTAGATTGGCTTGCATATAAGATTAATTTTTTTGCTCCAAGCCCATGAGCTTGAGAAATTAAATCTGTTATTTCATTAAATGAAAGTTCATTTTCATTGATCTGATCAGGGGTTATAACATTAGTTAAATAACAAAAAGAACAATTATGGTTACATTTCCCTTTAAGATCAATTTCCAAACAGAAAAGTTGTTTGTTTTGTATTATTGTCTCAATACTATCTGGATATATAGAACAATTCATATAAGGTCTGTTTGTTTGTCAATAAAAGCTTGCATTGTTTCTCGTACGTGGTTTTTTAGCTCAAAACTACTAAAGTTTTCATATTCAGTATGATCTATTGCAGGAAGTTTATGAATTTCAATTTTCCCAGGGTTTATTTTTAAGCTTTTTCGTTTTGGTTTATCTGCATTTCCTAAAATAATTAAAGGTACAATTTTAAGTTTGTTTTCTGCTGCTATTCTGAATAAGGTGCTGTGGAACTGCCCTATTTTAGGAGAAGCTGATCTTGTTCCTTCAGGGAAACCAACTATAGAAATTTTTTGGGAGAATAATTTTTGACATTCTGTTGAAAAATCAGTATAGGGCATACTTCTGACACTTAAATATCCTGCAAGCTGTGCGCATAAACCAAATATAGGTAGCTTAAATGGCCATAAATTTACAATCTGCACAAATTCGCCGGGAAGAACTCCCATTAAAAAGGGATCTGAAGCTGATCTATGGTTTGCCACATAAACACAAGGATCATGTGCAATCTTTCCTTTAGTAGAATCAATAAATCGGACTTTTACAAGTAGTCTTGCAAAACCAAAAATAATGATTCTTCCATAAATGACAATTAAAAATCTTAAAGTTTTTTGAGCAGTTTTTTTTGAAAATAGAAGATGGATAAATATTAAAACAATTCCAAAAAATAAAAAAAAATCTATTGTAAAAGTAACAAAAAGAATAAAAAACAATAGATTTTTTAAAAAAACCATTAACTAGAACCTTCAGACTGCAATTCTTTTATGAATATACAAAGATCTTTAAGTGTTCTTATCTCTTTGATTCTTTCGTCAGTTCTTATTTCCACCTTGAATTTATTTTGTAAGGCTACAACAAGGTCAACTACATCTAAGCTATCCAGTCCTAAATCTTCAAAGATATTAGCTTCAGGTTTAAGTTGATTTTTTTCAATTTCAAAAGATTCTTGAAAAACTTCATTAATCATTAGTTCAATTTTATTACTCATTTATTTCCTCGTATTTTTTACAAATAATAGAAGCATTTATACCACCAAAGGCAAAGCAGTTTTTAAGTATAAAGTTAATATTCTTTTTTAGTTTTGTTTTTACATGTTTTATCATGCTGCAACCTTCATCAATATCTGTGAGGTTTAATGTCGGATAAATAATGCTGTTATTCATCATTTCAATTGCTACTGCAAGTTCAATTGCACCACTAGCTCCCAGAGTATGTCCTAAATACCCCTTTAAACTATTAACAGGGGTTTGTGATCCAAAGACCTCATAAATTGCTGCTGCTTCCTCATGATCTCCCTGCAAGGTAGCAGTGGCATGTGCGCTTACAAAATCGATATTTTCAGGTTTTATTCCGGCATCTGCTAATGCTGCTTTCATGCATTGAATCATTGCTTGTCTGTCTGGCTGGCTTATATGGGTTCCGCTTCCACATGTATTATATCCTACAACCTCAGCAAGAATATTAGCACCTCTTTTTTTTGCATGTTCAAGTTCTTCAAGCACAATTATTCCAGCACCTTCACCACAGACTAATCCGTCACGGTTCTTATCAAAAGGGCGAGGTGTTTTTTTTGGAGTTTCATTAAATTTAGTAGAAGTTGCAAATAATATATCAAAGGAACCCGTTACAGTTGGATGCAGTTCTTCTGAACCTCCGCAAAGAACAATATCCTGGGTGTTATTTCGAATAAGATCAAAACCTGTACCAATAGCTTGAAGAGATGATGCACAAGCAGCTGATGTTGCAATAACACTTCCGGTAATTCCAAGATATTGGGCAATATTCATGGATACAGTATGGGAAATACATTGAAAAAAGCTCATGGAGGTAAGTAAAGTCAGATCGTGATCAGGAAGCATGATTTCAAACGTGTCATTCAGAGCCTCAGCACTGCCCATTGTAGAACCGGCAACACAACCATATCTTTCATTTGTAATTTCATTTTTTTCTAGACCGGCTGACTCTAAGGCTTCGTTTACAGCAAAAACAGCCAAAAGGCTCATTCTACCCATTGAGCGTCGCATTTTCCTTGGGATTATTTTTATATCCGGCAGCTCTGCGGGTGCTCCCACAAGGCTTTGTAAACCTTTATATTGATTCCATGTCTCCATTTGCTTTGTACCGCAAACTTGCCTTTCAATAGAATCTATTAATTCTTTCATACAATTGCCCAGAGCAGAAATACTCCCTGTTCCGGTAACAACAACTCTTCTTTTCAAGATATTAATTCCCTTAATTATTTTCTATAAATTTAGCATAAACTTCTTTACTCAATATATATCGGCAAATGGTAAAGCCTGACATCATTGCTCCCAAAACTCCAGGTAATATTGAGCTTTGTCCAGCAGCATAAGTATTTTTATATTGAACACGTCCAAAAAGATTAAATTGCCCAATTTTTTGTTTAATTCCATAGGCGCTTCCATATGGATTATTCAAATAATCGCGGAAAGTCAGCATGGATGCAGAGTCAATAACTTCAAGACAATTTTTATATTCAGGAAACATAGTAGTTATGCGTTGGATAATTCGGTCAGTTCTATTTTTTTTGTATTCTTTATATTCTATACTTCTTTTTCCTGTAGTTGAATCAGCCCATTGTTTAACATGCTCCCAATGGGACAGTTCAAAAGCATTTATAATATTAATTTTTTCGTTTTTTACTTCTTCGGAATTTTTTACCAAAACTAATGGCAGGTCACCTTTATATTTGGGGTCAAAGAGTTTATCTAAGTCGTTATCTGGATATAATGTAATAACAGCGGGATTAAGGGGTTTTTGATCTTTTTTTGTAAGTTTTATGAAAGTAAGGAAAAAGCCAACAGACTCTTCAAAATTTTTTACTCTATCTATAAAGGCTTTGGAGGTATTTTTTTCTTGAAAAGTTTTTAAAATCTCTTCCGGATGGATTGTAAAAACACAATTGTCTGCTTTTAATTTAATGCCATTGTTAAGCACGAAAGTTCCGACTTTTCTTTTTGCAATATCTTCACATGAAGAAATAAAAGTGTTTGTTTTTATATCGACATTATATTCTTTTAATTTGTTTTTAAATGCTTTAATAAAAGCATTCCCTCCATCTTTTACACGGGCAATGGATTCATAAAGACTATAGGTAACTCTTGAGTGATTTGCAAATGAGATCTGTGAAGGTTCTGTCCCATGGCACATGGAAAATGCACTGAAAAGTGTTTTTAAAGTTTTATTATCAGTAAGAGAGTCAAGCACTTCTTTTAAACTTATAAAATCTTCTTCCAAAGGCTGTTGCATCACAAATTCAGCTCGGATGTTCATAGCTTTTGTATTCATCCTTACATTTTTGACTTTGGAGAAATAAGAATTTATGGCATTTTTTTCATCAGGAAAATAAGAGAGCATGTCTTTTTTATTTTGTTCAAAACCAGAATGGAATTCAAATGATTTTCCCTGGTTTTCAAAAATAAATCTATTATCTTCCGGGTTTTTAATAAATTCTGGGTGAATATCATCATTTAATGACAGAACTGAAAGCATGTCTGAAAGGATTAAATCATTGGCAAATCCACCTGTAAAATGGAAGCCAGTGTCAAAAGGGATCCCTTTTTTATAAAACCTAGATAGAGATCCACCTATCTTAGGTGATTTTTCTAATAAAAGCACTTTTCTTTGATTCATGCCTAAAATCAAAGCTGTAGTTAATCCACTTATTCCACTTCCAACAACAATATCATCATAGTTATTCATTTATCCACCTTAACAATCAATTCTATAGATAAAGATTATGTTTTATTTAGTAATCTACAATATGGGTTTATATAATCTAGGCTTTGAAAGTGCAAGGGAATTTTTTTATTTTGCTACTGAATTCAACTGGATTCGGGCAAGCCACTTTATTTTTTTATTTTGACGTGTTAATTCAATCAGGTGTGAATTAACTTTAACTATTAACCAAAATATTTTTAATTAATTTGATAGAAAGCTATGAATATTAAAAACAATAGTCACTTAAATGATACTCAATTGATAAATGGGTTTTGGTATAATGAATATGCAAACTTACAATATTCAGATGTTAAGGCGATTAAAGTTATACAAAACAAACTTTTCCTTGAGCATTTTAATTATGTAATTAATAACAGCCCTTTTTATAAAAACCTTTATTCGTCTATTGGACTTGATATTGATGAAATAAAAACCATTGATGATATTATAAAACTCCCTTTTACAAAAAAAAATGATATCAATAATGATTTCATTTGTGTTGATCAGGAAGCAATTGTAGATTTAAGCCTCACTTCTGGGACATCAGGAGTTCCGACAATTATTCCTTTAACATCAAAAGATCTTGCAAGATTAGCTTTTAATGAAGAGATTGCTTTTAAAATTGCAGGAGTTACTAGCTCAGACACAATGTTGATTTGTGCTGCAATTGATAAATGCTTTATGGCTGGGATTGCATATTTTTTAGGCGGAGTAAAGCTTAACGCCAGAATGGTTAGAGCCGGCTCAAATGATTCAGCTCAGAGTTGGGAGATGATAAATTTTACTGACGCAACTGTTATAGTTGGGGTGCCTTCATTAATATACAGGATTGGTCAATATGCTTTAAAAAATGGTAATGACCCTGCAAAGTCTAAAGTCAGGAAACTTATTGCAATCGGTGAACCCATCAGAAACAAAGATTTGAATTTAATTCCTGTTGCTGCTCAACTGGAAAAGATGTGGAATGCAAAAATCTTTTCAACCTATGCCTCCTCTGAAATTGCAACTACGTTTTGTGAGTGCGAACAACAACAAGGCGGACATGTAAGACCAGAATTAAATGTTGTTGAGATAGTTGATGGAAATGGAAACAATGTAGAAGATGGTAATGTGGGAGAAGTTGTTACAACACCATTGGGAGTAACAGGAATGCCATTGATCAGATTCAAAACCGGCGACGTTTCTTTTATCATTAAAGAAAAGTGTGAATGCGGGAGGAAAACTAAAAGGCTGGGTCCAATACTCGGTAGAAAAAATCAGATGTTGAAATACAAAGGAACTACTATTTTCCCTGAATCTATTATTTCAATACTTGAAGGAGAGCCAAGATTTCATAGCGGTTATGTAGAAGCTGTTAAAAATAATGATGGCACTGATCGTGTTATTTTATATGCTTCTCTTTCTGACAATGATGTTAATGAAGATAAAGAACCAGACTGGATACGAGAAAAATTAAGAGCGAAAATAAGGGTTGCCCCGGAAGTTAAAATCATTTCGCAGAACCATGCAAATAATAAAATCTATCAATTCGATAAAAAACGAAAAAGACAAACATTTTTTGATAAAAGATAGTTAAAAACATAGAAAGAGAGAAAATTATGGATAAAAGACCAAGTATTATATTAAATGGAAAAGATCTTACTTACAAAGATATTGTAGCTGTTGGAATCGGTGATAAAAGAGTTGAGCTTGATGAAGAAGCATTGGAAAAATGTAAAGCTTCCAGAAATTATTTAAAGGATGCCATTGATTCTCAAAAAGTTATTTATGGAGTTAATACTTCCTTTGGTCCCATGTGTAATAGAATAATTAATAAAGATGAACTTGAGACTCTCCAGGAAAATTTAATTATAAGTCATGCGGCTGGTATGGGTGCACCTATTTTACCTTATATTTCTCTTGGCATCCTTTTAGTAAGATTAAATACTCTTATTAAAGGATATTCCGGTATCAGAATCGAACTTTTAGAACTTATGCGAGACATGATAAACAACCAGATTGCACCATATATTCCAAAATCTGGCAGTGTTGGAGCATCAGGAGATTTGATTCATCTCGCCCACATGTCTCTTGCATTAATTGGGAGAGGCGAAGTCTATCATAAAAAAGAATTAGTTGACGTAAAAGAGGCATTTAGAAGAACTCAATTAAAGCCATTAAGACTTCAGTATAAAGAAGGGCTTGCTTTAATAAATGGAACTGCTGCAATGACTGGTATTGCAGCTTTTGCAATGTTTGGAGCCCAAAAGGTTTATAATGTTGCTATTGTAAATGCATCATTTGCAATTGAGATTTTCGGTGGAATTGATGATGCATTTGATATGTCCCTACATAACTTAAAACCACATCCTGGACAGGTTGCAACATCTAAAATAATCTCAGATTTGTATAAAGGTACTTCAAACCTTACATTACGTGAAGATATGCATAAAAAGATTCGAGAACAGGCAGATAATGATTCCATTGTTTTTGAAACAAATATTAATGTCCAGGATGTTTATTCTATCAGGTGTACCCCCCAGATTCTTGCTCCTGTAAAAGAAACCATTGATAGTTGTATTAAAACCATAGAAATAGAAGCAAATTCAACCAATGATAATCCTATAATTATTCCTGAAGAAAATAAAATACTTCATGGTGGTAACTTTCATGGACAGAGCATTGCGTTTGCAATGGATTCTTTATGTATCGCAATGTCAACTCTTTGTAATCTTTCGGAAAGACGGTTAAACAAGCTTTTAGATAAAAATTTAAACGAAGGTCTTCCTGAGCATTTAATACCAGGAGAAATTGGGCTTACAATGGGTTTTATGGGTGCACAATATCTTGCTACATCATCTGCAGCAGAAAATAGAAATCTTGCAGCTCCTATGAGTGTAAATTCAATTTCATGCAATCAAAATAATCAGGATGTTGTAAGTATGGGTACTGTAGCAGCAAGAAAAGCTTTTGGACTTGTAAGCAATGCAAAACATATTCTAACTCTTGAAACCTTAGCTGATCTACAAGCATTGTCATTTAGAAATGCTGATAAAATGGGATATGGAACTTCAAAAATTTACAATATTCTGCTTAAAGATTTTGAGGTATATGATAATACCAGAATTTTCAATGAAGATATTAAGAAATTTAGAACATTACTTTTCTCTACTCAACTTTTTGATGATTTAAATGGCTATTTAAAAGAATAAATTATATATTTCCAATGTCAATAAAAATTGATTAGGAGGTTCTTTATGAAAAGAAATTATTTATTATTAATTTTGGTATCATTACTCTTAATAGTTTTTGGGTGCAGAACCTCTGGGTCTCCACCTATAGCAACGCCTGAAAAAGCACCTGTAAAAAAGGTTGGGGCAGCAAGCCTTTATACAAAATATAATATTCATGTAATGAATAATGGAAGAGATATTAAAGCTCATTATACAAAGTGGATAGGACCATTTAGCGGTCATTCTATTGTACCTTTAAATACCAAAGTTAACTTAAAAGAATGGTCTAAGGGTTTTATTTTACAGAGAGTAGATACAGGGCAAAATATTTATTTTTCTTATAATTATCAACATATGAAAATGCCTGTTACTCAATATATTAATCTTATTACATCTAATAAAAAAAATTCCCTGTCTCGACTTGGAGCCCTTGACAGAAAGGGGAAGTTATAAATATCATTGAATAAATTTATTAAGAATATAATGTAAAATAATGGAAGATATTAAAAAATTTAAACCTGATCCAAAATTGAAACTTATGGATCAGGTTCGTCAAGTTTTACGATATTACAACTACTCTTACAACACAGAAAAAATATATTGTGGCTGGATTGTTAAATATATAAAGTTTTTTAATTCCCTTAACTATTCTTCTGAGATGGAAGGCAAAGAAATTGAAGTTTTTTTAAGGCACCTGGCATTGGATAAAAAAGTATCACCAGCCACTCAAAAACAAGCTTTAAATTCACTATTTTTTCTTTATCAAAAAGTCCTTGATAAAGAAACTTCAAAAAAAATTGAACTTATTAAAATTAAGAAGTCAAATAATCTGCCTGTTGTTCTGGCACAAGAAGAGGTTATTAAAGTTTTTTCATTTATGAAAAATAATCATCTTCTCATGGTAAAGTTATTATATGGTTGTGGGTTAAGGCTTATGGAATGTTTAAGATTACGCATCCAGGATATAAATTTTGAAATAAATAAAATATATGTACGTTCTGTAAAAGGAGGAAAAGACCGAACTATAATGCTTCCTGGTTCTATAAGAGATAATTTGATTGCTCAAAAAGAAAAAGTCAGAAGTGTTCATCAAAATGATTTAAAAATGGGATATGGAGCAATCGGTCTGCCGGAAGCAATGTCTTCAAAACCAATTACTTCAGTTAAATCATTTGATTTTCAATATTTGTTTGGCGCAAAAAAAATTTCAAAAGATCCTCGTTCAGGTGAAATAAGACGACATCACGTCCTTGAATCAGGCCTTCAAAAAGCAGTTAAAATTGCAGCAAAGCGTGCAGGTATTAATAAACATATTACTTGCCATACATTTAGGCATTCATTTGCAACACATCTACTTGAAAATGGAACAGACATAAAAACAGTTCAAAAACTAATGGGACATGCAAATGTCAAAATGACAGAAGTTTATATCAAAGCCATGAAAAAAGAACCGCCTCCAGTAATAAGTCCTCTTGATACTTGCCTTGACTTCCCTAATTGGAAAGTATAGGGTCTGCTTTAAGAATGAGAACCTTGCTTAACATTCAATTTGACATAATAGCTGGATATTATATTATTAAGCTTTGGTTTTAAAAAAAATTTCTAAAAAATAAAGTTTTAGTGGAGTATTATGATAGACATTAATAAGCTTGAAAAAATAAAAAAAAATTTCTTCCAGGGCTCTTTAGAGTATACGAAAAATCAACCTGATCTTTTTTTACCACATAAATATCAAATGGTTTCGCCATCAACTATAAATAGTTTTTTAGATGATTTAAAAATAAGCATAATCAATGATAAAAGGCTATTAATTTATATTCATCTTCCTTTTTGTTTTTCAGAATGTGTGTTTTGTAATTCATTTCCTCATAAAACAGATAAGAAACAACAAGAACTTTATTTTAAAAGTATTCTTAAAGAGATTGAACTTTTTGCTAAAACAGGTCTTTTTGATGGAAGAGAAGTGCAATGTATCTATTTTGGCGGAGGGACTCCCACAACTTTCTCTAATGATAATTTAAAGGATATTATAAATAAATTAAAAGACTATATTAATATTGTCGAGGGTGCAAGCATCACAACTGAAGCTCATCCATCAACATTAAAAAGCAGTGATAGAATTAAAGGGCTTTCTGAAATAGGAATCAATCGAGTTAGCATTGGATGCCAAACCTTTGATCCTGAAGTTCTCAAGATATGTAAACGTTCACATACTAAAGAGAGTATTAAAAAAATCATTACAACATTGAATGATTTGAATATGCTAAACAATATCGATATGATGACAGGATTACCAGGACAGACAATAGAAAGCCTTAAACGTGACATGGAGATATTAGAAGAGATTAAACCCGTTGCTGTTGAATATCTTCGTCATGAAATCGTAAACCCTCTTGCTGTTGAAATATATAAAAAAAACCCAGACCTTCTTGTAAAGGATGAAGATCTTTTCCAGATGGTATATATGATGCAAAGTTGGATGCAAAAGCAAGGATATGAACAGAATGGATATTTTACAGATAAGAAATATTGGGAATACAGACATCATTGGATTAACCAGATGCCAATTATTGCATTTGGTTCAAGGGCGAGATCCTATTCAAAATTAATCAGCTGGGACAAACACGAAGATACACAGATTTATTCAAAGCTTATAGATAAAAATATCCTTCCTATTGGAAGATATATTAAATTATCAAAAGATGACCAGATGTACCGCACTCTTTTTTTAAACTTACAAGCTTTAAAAGGACTCTCTTTAGCTGAATTTAAAGAAAGGTTTAATGAAAACGGACTTGATATTTTTAAAGTTTTACTTCAAAACTTACAAGAATTTGATCTTGTTAAGATAACTGACACTCATATCTGTCTTACTGAAAATGGTGCATTTTTTGTTGAAGATGTTTGTGATTTTATAATAGATTTTGCTTTAAACCTTGAATCAAAAGATTTAAAAAGAAATCCGAATTCCCTTGGGAGTACATCATCAAGATTATAATTCTTTAATTTCTTTGCCCGGGTTCTTACCCTTGACAGATGTGTTTTACTTGTAGAAGATGAAAAAAGTATTCCTGATGTTTTATATAGAATTTTATCTAAGGAACCATTTAACCACCAAAGAGTACGTGGCAGCAATAAATATATTACTTGGTAATAAATTATAAAGATTAGTTTTCAGGAACTACCCATTTTAACTGAAACTCAATCTCCTCATTATTTCCCTCTCTTTCATGTTCTATATTAAATATAGAATTGGGAGGAACAGAAATCCTTTCTCCAGAAATTTGTATTCTGAACCTTTTTTTCTTTTCAATAGAATCAGCAAGTCTTCTTAATTTGCCCACGAATTCTTTTGTAGAATAAGTTTCTTCCAAATCTCTTTCGGGCTTAACTTTTCGTTTTGACATGATTTCTCGCTTTTCTATTATGTATAAAAATTATATCCTAATTATTCAAATCAATATTTGCTTTTGTTCAGCTATCAAAATTATATGTCATAAGAATTTGCCGATTTTTTGCGTTTTGCCAAATTAAACCGGTATTTTGGAGAGGATTTCAGCTCGAATTTGTATAAAACCCTGCTCTGCCTACTATATATAGTGCTTTTTGCTTATGATGCATCCGGCAAAATGAGCAAAAAATAAGGGGAGCAAATATGATGCATTTGCTCCCCTAAAGTGCATTCTATATAAAATTGATTTTTTAAATATCTTTAACGATTAATCAGTTTTATCAGTTCAGAGGCTGTTTTTGCCTTTTTTATTGATTTTTGTATTGCTTTTAACTGATGTATATTTTTAATATTTTTTATGATGGCTATGGCTGATTTGGCATCAGGCGTATTGCCATATTTCATATCAATGGCAAATTCAAGACCTTGTCCAAGACCTTGTTCAAGACCTTGTCCAAGACCTTGTTCAAGTCCTCTTTGATGACCTTTCTGATGACCTTCATTTCTAAGTTGTTCTGCAAGTGTCATAATAATATCTCCTTTTCCTTTAGGCAATGTATCTTTTACTTTAGAAACAAGTTGTTCAGTTGTAATATTCTCAACATTGCTTAAGATGTATAGTATCAAAGTTTCAAAAAATTGCAAATCTGTTTTTTTATCAAACAGGGTTTTAAAAAGAGCAAATATCTCAGGTAGTTTATCAACAAAGTCTTCACCAAAGACATATTTAAAGGATAACAGGGTAATTTGATTGATTTTTGTACCTTTGATTTTATCGTCTGAGTATTTAGACAGGTCATAAAGGATATATTTAAAGTCTGGTATGTATTCAGCAAGCAGGTCAGTGGGGCAGTTAAGAATACTTGACAGGTTCTCTTTTGTTCTCCATGTCAGAATAAAATTTCTGCAAATTTTTTTCTATAAAAGAGTCCTTACAAAGTTCAAGTGAGTCAAGGTCTGTGAGTTCTAATATTTTTTCAGGCAGATAATTTTCTAAAAAGGATATAGCATTGAGTTTATTGCTGTAGACTTCTTTAAAAAGCTTGTCATGGGAGTTTGTAATGTTGTTATCCATGCAAGGATAATTATCATGTGAGAGTTTTGCCTGCAAGAGATTTTTAAATAAGAGGATGATTACAGATAAGAATCTTGTTTAAAATTTTAGTAAATGTTATCAAATATTTTATGAGCAGTGTACTTAACAAATCTTGCCCTGGTATAAAAAAAGTTCAAATAGTTTTTAAATTCATCTTAACTATTTTAGTTATAAACATAGCAATTCCAACGAATCATCTTGCCTATGGCATGATACAATCCAAAAATATCAGTGGTCTTGTAATAAAATCCATTGCCAGAGAAACAACCACAAATACCTATGATGAAACAGGTAAACTAACCTCAGTTAAAAAACCAGAAAACAACATGAAACAGATGACTTATGATACTGCAAGTCGACTTGTTTCTGCAGACGATGGTGTGGTTACCACCAACTATGAATATGACAATAACGATAAATAGGGGGAGAAAAAAATATATTGTTTAATACTTTGGGGAACTGGTTTATGAGAACTAACTATTTGATTTTATTGAAGTAATTGGCGGAAGTGCATGGGAATCGAACCCACCCGGGGCGGTTTTAGCACCCCACATCGGATTTGAAGTCCGAGGGCCCCACCAGTGAGCCGCGCACTTCCGCATCAAAATCAAGAAAAACAAGTATACCTGAAGAGCCCTATTTGTCAACTCATTTTAGAGTTTCAGTTTTAAAAATGTAAAGAATTTTGCGGTTGTTTTTCGAATTGTTTTTTTTACATTGTAAGTTTTTTTGATGTAAGCTAATTATAATTATGGGGCAATGAATTGGGTTTCAGGAATATCTGATTTATTTCCCACCATTTAGAATTTATTACAAATTCATTTTCCGAAAGTAATTGCCCCGGTTTTGGAAGTGATAGTTTAATATTGTTTTGTTCAGCAGCGATAATAAGCCTTTCAACAGGTTCTTTTCACGGCCGGATCACAAACCGCTTACCTTCAATTTCGATGTAAACTGATGAATGGCTTGTCCACATAATTTTCAAGTCTTTGGAAACCATCTTTGGGATTTTATCTGCGGAAAAATGAAACTTTCTATTAAGGAAAGTATTTTTTTTGTTGAAAAATCATCTTTTAGCAGTGTTAAGCGTTGTACCTTTTTTTATGATGTCAACAGGAGTTATATTTTTAAATTTTCCATTATTAAAATAATTCGACTTGAAATTTTTTTGCATATTTTGTATATAATCAAAGATTCCAAATCCAAAGGTTGCGGATACCAAAGTTCCCAAAAGAATTAAAATTGCTTTTCATCTAGTTATTTGTTTGGTGGTTCTATTTTTTTTCATTGCTCATATCCAGTTATAGTGGGCAATCTTGATAATTAGTATCACTTTTTTTCAATGAATCAAGTAATTTCTGATCTTTGACTTGACATATAAAAAAGGTACAGTTATGGTGAAATCATAGTACGCCTCTGAATACTGGCTTGTTCTGACTTGATACTATTACTCTAATTTACTTTTTCTAAGTTCACTGTAAAATTTTTATTGGTTGATTATTAAATAATTTATTACATAGTCTTAAAAAAATTGTTTTACAGGTTACCTCTTATTTTCAATAAAGAAATTTTATGGGAACCTGTTAAATTTGGATTTGGTTATAAATTTTTGTCGTGTATCATAATTTTGATTGATCCATATTAGAGGAGGTTATTCAATGTCAGTTAAGCTGAATCACTATTGGTCTATTATTCCTGGAATGGATGGTGAGTGCGTGGAGTTTGTAACCAATAAATTTATACCCGGTGTTAATAATTTGGGTCTCCATACAGTAGCAGTATGGTCAGTGTTAATTGGAGCATACAGTGAAATCGTACTGGAAAACACAAGTAGTGATTTTGAGAATATTGAAAAAGCGTTAAAGGATACACGTTACAAGCTCTTAAAGCAGGCTTTACATAAATATGTAAAAAATTATCAATCAAAAGTTCTTATCAATACCGGTAAAATAGATACCTACACAATGGATATCAGTCAAGATACCATTAAATTTAATCAAATGTGGAATGTTCAGACTCACAAAAAGGACAAATATGACCAGTTTGTCATCAATGAATTTTATCCTGTTCTTAACGAATTGGGTATTGCAGTTGCCGGGGAATGGGAAGTTTTAATAGGTGACGGACCTGGAATAATCTGTGAAGGCAGGGTGGCGGATATAAACAACTTGATACTGAATCTGCAAAGCAAGAAATTTCAAAATGTAAACTGTGAATTAAAACAATACATTGAAAATTATCGTAGCCGCATTCTAACCTTTTATGTCAAAAATTAAATATTTATTTTTATTAACCTGAAGCTTTTAGGTTAACCTGGTCTTTTAAGTTAATGCTGCAAACTTTTTGAGAGGAGGGTCCCCCATGCCAGTTAAACTGAACCACTATTGGTCTATTATTCCTGAAATGGAAAAAGAGTATGTGAAATTTATAATTACTAAATTCATACCTGGCATTAATAGCCTTGGTCTTCAAACCGTAGCAGTATGGTCAGTGCTCATTGGTGCATATAGTGAAATCATCATGGAGAACACAACTAGTGATCTGGAGATAATAGAAAAGGCTTTAAAGGATAAACAATACAAACTCTTAAAACAGAATTTACACAAGTTTGTAAAAAATTATCAAACTAAAGTTCTTGTAAACAGTGGTAAAATAGACACCTACACCATGGATATCCGTCGAGACACTATTAAATTTAATCAAATGTGGAATGTCTTAAGTCATAAAAAAGAGGAATATGATCAATTTGTCATTAATGAATATTTCCCTGTTCTTAACGAATTGGGTGTTTCAATTGCTGGAGAATGGGAAGTCCTCATTGGTGACGGGCCTGGAATAATTTGTGAAGGTAGGGTGACGGATATAAACAACCTAATGAATAATCTACAAAGCAAGAAATTCCAAAATGCAAAACGAAAATTAAAAGAGTTAATTGAATGCTATCGCAGTCGAATACTTACATTTTCTATCCAAAAAATAAAAGGGTATAAATCTGCAAGCTATCAATTAGTTATCGATTAATCTGGAAATTGCAACCCGCATTTAAAAATGATGGTTATGATCAGCTAACTCAAAACGAGAATGTAATAAGGAGGATTGTAATAATTGGATACTACCAGTAAAAAGACTTTAGATAAAAATACTCGTCTTGATAAAAACCAAAATCGACCAATAAAACGCAAATCTAAAAATCAGTTGACCCTGGGTTCATTTTTTTTGACGTTCATTATCACTGTCTTTTTCTGGCTGCTTTTCTCGGGTAAGTTTGATTTTTTTCATGTATCTCTGGGTGTAGCATCCTGCCTTATTGTATCGTCAATCAGCAGCCGATTGCTATTTCCCAATCCCTTATCATTCAGTCTTTTTAAATGTTGGCTCAAATTTGCTGGTTATCTCCCCTGGCTTTTCTATCAAATTTTTATCTCAAATTTACATGTGCTCTATCTGACACTCCACCCAAGGATGATGGATATGATTAATCCTAAAATTATTACGTTTAACACTAAATTGAAAAGTGATGTTTCCCGTACTACTTTTGCAAATTCTATTACCCTTACTCCCGGAACAATTACAATGCACGCCGACGTAATGGGAAAATTTGTAATACATTGTATTGATGACAAATCAGGTAAGGATCTGCCGGGTGAAATGGAAAAAAAAATCGCAAAGGTTTTTGATGAATTATGAGTGATATTTTTATATATGCTGGCATATTTTTAGGTCTTCTGCTTCTGCTCCCAACCTATAGATCTCTTGTCGGGCCAACAGTTCTGGATCGGCTGGTGGGGGTAAATGCGATTGGCAGTAAAACAATTGTCATATTGATACTCATAGGTTTGATATACAAGCGTGTGGATATGTTTGTGGATATTGCCCTGGCCTATGCCATGCTTAACTTTATTGCTGTGTTGGCAGCTTCCCGATATTTTCATAAACAAAAAGGATTGTACGATGAAACCCTGGAAAATAAGATTACTGAAACAAGAAACAGGACAAAAATAATATGACTATTATAATCACTATCATTTTAATATGTGGTCTTATCTTTTTTGCAGGCGGGGCTATTGGTATTATAAGGTTCCCTGATTTTTATTCTCGACTGCATCCTGCAGGCAAACTTGATACAGGAGGTCTTGTTATTACAATGTCAGCTTTTGTATTGTATACCATACAACCTTTTTCTCTTGACGCTATTATTACATCCGTAAAGATCATCTTAATTGTAGTATTTGTTTTTATAACAAGTCCCACCGCGATTCATTCCATTGTAGATGCGGGTGTAAGAGCAGGGCTTACGCCCTGGGAAAAACCAGGGGATAATTAAATATGATATGGCAGATTGAACTTATTATTCTGGTCATGGTCGTCTTGTTCGGTATCGGGGCTCTGACTACCAAAGACTTATTGAGTGCTGCAATTTTGTTTGGGGCCTATAGTTTTATGTTATGCCTTTTATGGGCAATTATGGGAGCGGTTGATGTGGCATTTACCGAAGCCTCGGTTGGAGCAGGAATCAGTACGGTATTGTTTGTTTCTGCAGTTTATCGAACAACAAGGAGTACTGATAATTGAAAATAACCGGCTTGATTTTACTTTTTTCACTAGGTGGTCTCTTATTTTACGGAGCCATTGATTTTCCTTCCTGGGGAGATCCCAATTCACCTGCATCCAGCCATTTATCGCCTTATTATATAGAACATACCATGGAAGATACTTCTGTACCCAATGTTGTAACATCAATTCTGGCAGACTATCGTGGTTATGATACCATGTTTGAAACCATTGTAATTTTTACTGCGGGTATTGCCTGCATTTTTCTTTTAAGAACATTCAAATCATCGATACCGGAATCAAGAATGTACCGACATATTCCAACTGGAATTACATTGCGGATTGAAAAAGGAGGAAAGGTTCCGGATCACTCCGATCATTTTGAACGAATTGATTCTGTTTGGATACCCTATGATTTAGTTATCAGAACTACCTGTAGGATGGTCATCCCATTTATCCAGGTGTTTGCTTTCTATGTTATTGCACATGGGCATTACAGCCCGGGAGGTGGATTCCAGGGAGGTGTAATTTTGGGTGCATCATTTGTACTTTTTGCCCTAGGGTTCAATCTTAGGTTAGCTATCAGACAGATGAGTGAAAAAATTACTGTTTTTATGTGTGCCCTTGGTGTTTTTATTTATGCAGGTACAGGGATTTTGTGTATGGTTTTTAAATCCAATTTTCTGGACTACAGCGCCTTGGCATCTCTTTTTGCTACAGACCCTATCACGGCAAGATCCTATGGCATATTAATTGTGGAGATAGGTGTTGGCATTGCTGTTATGGGTGTGATGATACTACTTTACTATAATCTAGCTTCAGGCGGAAAACATAAAGAGGGACTGTAAAAATGCATGAGGTGCTACCATTTATCATTTCAAAGATTAATTATTTTATCTACATTATATTGATGATGCTGGGAATGTATGGCATTTTTATGAAAAAAAACTATATGAAAAAGATCATCGGCCTGAATATCCTGCAAACTTCAATCATCCTGTTTTTTATATCTATAGGAGCAAAAAACAATGCAACTTTACCTATTCTTGAGCTTCAAAATGATCATGACGCTAATGTCGCAATACAAGCTGTAAACTACATCAATCCGTTGCCCCATGTACTTATGCTGACTGCTATTGTTGTCGCTGTGGCAACACTTGGAGTGGCATTAGCAATGGTTATCAAGATTTACAAAGATTATAAAACCATTGAAGAGGACAAGATCCTTTTCCAAACAGCAGAAGATACAATTGAAAATGAATAAATAAATAATGACTCATTAATATTCAAGAGGATAATAATGATAGCAGTACAGGATTTAAAGCAATTTGTCATGTTTGGTTATTTATCGGACGATATGCTCAAAAGTCTTATCCCCATTACGGAGATACTTCTTTTTGAAGAAAATGAAATGGTTTTCAAACAAGGAGAGGAAGCAGACCGTCTTTTTTTGTTAAAAACGGGTAAAGTACTTTTGGAACACCGGATTACAGATAAAATAACCGTTTCCATGAGTTCCATCAAGCCGGGTTTTTCATTTGGCTGGTCATCCATGCTTGAAAATGATGTATATTCGAGTAATGCGATCTGCTCTGAAACCTGCCAGGTATATTCATTCAGGGACTTTAAAATAAAAAAAATAATGGAGGAAAATCATTCATTAGGATTTGTGATCAGTCAGCGACTTCTGCATGTTCTTAAAAAAAGATATGATGTCAGAACCAGACAGCTTGTCAAGACGATTAAATTTCATCCAGATATTGGCAATCTTTTGTAGGAATAACTAACTTATATCAGGGTATGGTTGGAAAAAAAATGGGTCAACAATTACCAGTCATTATTATTATTGTTCCTTTAATCGCTTCACTTGTCATCTCTTTTATAGGGTGGCGGTATAAGAGATTTACATTTTTCTTGGCTATAACTGCTTTGTTTGTTTGTCTTATTAGCTCTGTTTCACTCTTTGGTATCGTTCTAAATCAGGGAGACATGCAATACCATATGGGTGGATGGATGCCACCTATGGGGATAGAATATAAGGTCGATCATTTGGCTGTCTTTATGTTGGTTTTAATATCTTTTTTGGGTTTTCTCACGGCTGTCTACAGCAAAAAAATTGTTGAAAAAGAAATGCCGGATAAGGTCTTTTTGTTTTGGTGTCTTTATCTTCTCTTGATAACAGGACTTTTAGGCATTATTGTAACCGGGGATTTGTTCAACCTGTTTGTGCTCCTCGAGGTGGCATCTCTGACAGGTTATTCACTGGTTGCTGTTGGAAACAAAAGGGCAACTGTAGCAGGATTTAGATATCTGATCATTGGAACCATCGGGGCTTGTTTTTACCTTTTAGGAGTGGGTTATCTATATATTGCAACAGGCACCTTGAATATGGGGGAACTTGCACAATTGTTACCGGCAATATATGAATCAAAGACGGTTATTACATCTTTTGTATTTATTTTTATCGGATTTGCCATAAAAATTGCTTTGTTTCCGCTTCATGCATGGCAACCGGATGCCTATACCCATGCGCCGTCTGCAGTTAGTATTATTATCTCCACAGCCGTGGCAAAAACATTTATTTATGCTTTAATAAGAATCATTTTTTCCGTATATACTATAAACTTTATAAAAACTGTATTACCAGTATTTAATATAATTTGCTGGATTGCAGCAATGGCAATAATAGTTGGTTCAGTATATGCAATTGTGCAAGACAACCTGAAACGAATGCTGGCATATTCCAGCATTGCTAATGTTGGGTATATTGTATTAGGGATTGGTCTTGCAGCTTCAACATCCCTTGGATTGACTCCTGTAATTATGCATTTATTAAACCATGCAATTATCAAAAGTGCTATGTTCATGGTTGCCTGTGGATTTATATATAAATTTAATCTTTGGAATATCAGTGACTTTACAGGACTATCCAGGAAAATGCCATATTCTGCCTTGGTCTTAATCATAGCATCACTTGCAATGATAGGGTTGCCTCCAGGAGCAGGATTTGTTTCCAAATGGTATTTAATCCTTGCAGTGATTGATGCTGGTCAATATCCATTTGTGGCAGTTATTTTTATCAGTACTCTTTTAATGCTTGTTTATTTTTGGCGCATTATTGAAACCATGTATATTAAGCCTCCGAATGAACCAGAAAATAAATTTGACCAACAAACGCCTGTTGAGGTACAAGAACTTCCTGGGAGCATGTTGATACCCAGTGTGATTATGGCAGCATTGACATTCATTATTGGTCTTGTGTGGATATCAGGGATGCTTAATCCATTCCTAAACACGCTTAATTTGAATTTTGGATTGGGAGTCATTCAATGATAGCGGTTGTCGAATCCATAAGACCCCTTGCAGCACTGGCATGTCCTTTAGTGTGCGGCCTGCTGATTCTGATTTTTAGAAACAAGCCCAACTTCAGGGAAGGGTGTACCCTTGTGGCAGCCAGTATCCAGTTCTCCATTATTATCTCCCTGGCACCGATAATATTACAAAACAAATTGATTACAACTCATCTTTTAACCATTACTCCTGGTATTGATTTAGGATTTCAAGTAGATGCATTTGGCTTGGTGTTTGCCATTACGTCTTCTTTTCTTTGGATCCTGGTTTCTATTTATTCTATTGGTTATATGAGAGCGTTAAATGAGCATGCCCAGACCCGGTTTTATTTTTACTTTGCCTTGGCAATTTTTTCAGCAATCAGTATTGCCATGTCCAAAAATCTAATCACTTTTTATTTTTTTTATGAGGCATTAACTTTTTCCACATATTGGTTAGTTGCCCATCACGAAGATAAAGAGGCATTTGAAGGCGCAAAAAAATACCTCGCATATCTTTTGATTTCCGGGTGGTTCTTGTTTGCAGCAGTTGTTATGACCTATGCTTTGACAGGTACCACAGACTTTATTAAAGGCGGTATATTGACGGCAAATACTGCTTCTAAAAGCACTCTGATAATTCTCTTTATCCTTTTTGCCCTGGGTTCCATGAAAGCTGCCTGGATGCCGTTTCATTCATGGCTACCCAGTGCTATGGTTGCCCCGACGCCGGTCAGTTCTTTGCTCCATGCGGTTGCCGTTGTCAAGGCAGGTGTGTTCGGGTTTGTCAGGATTGTTTGTTACGTGTTTGGCATTGATCTCTTCCAGGCATTGGGACTTGGGCTGATTCTGGGTATTTTTGCATCTTTTACCATGCTTGTGGGATCATTTTTTGCCATAGCAGAAGATAATCTTAAACGACGTCTGGCATATTCCACCATTAGCCAGCTTTCATATATCCTGTTTGGTATTGCACTTTTAAGCCCCTTTGGAATAAAGGGTGCGATGATACATATTCCTTTTCACGCCTTCATGAAAATCACCCTGTTTTTATGTGCTGGAGCTATTATGGTAATTTCAGGAAAGAAACAGATAAGCCAACTTTCCGGCATTGGAAAAAAAATGCCCATCACAATGGTTGCCTTTGCCATAGGTGCCATTGGTATGTGCGGAATACCGCCGGTGGCAGGGTTCATCAGTAAGTGGTTCCTTTGTCTGGGCACAATTCAGGCAGGCGCTTATATTTTTTTATGCGTGATTCTTGTTAGCTCGATTTTGGATGTGATTTATTTTTTTCCAATTATCCAAAAGGCATTTTTTAAAACACCTGAACAGGAAGCATTCACAATGGAAACCCAAAACCCCCTTTATCTTTTTATGATTGTACCATTGGCTATAACAGCAATTTTTTCAATTATTTTTTGTTTTTTCCCAAATACGTTTTACATACTTGATCTTGTGAACCTTGCGAGTAATAACCTGTTTCCATAAGGAGGATATGCATGGGCAAAATTATAAAAACAGATGAGCACTTTGAATATCAACAGGAAAATGGAGAAACCACTGCCTGGTTTTCAAATATTGAAGAAAAAATGGAGCTTGTCCACCAAGGCAGTCCAGTGTATAAAAAGATTTTTTATATTCTGATCAGTATGGGACTTTTGTATCTTTTAACTGTTTTTACATGTGTTAATTAAGGGAAAAAGATGAAGCCTGGTAAGCCATTAAATTTTCTGGATGCTCCTGAAACACAAAAGAAATTTCGAAAATATTTTTACATAATCCTTTGTGTCCTTCTTATCATTGATCTGGCTGCTTTTTTTCTTTTTGAAAGGCATGGTCATTTTCCATGGGAAGAGGTTCCTGTTTTTAATGCAGTTTACGGTTTTACAGCGTGTGTTGGTTTAATTTTTATAGCCAAGATCCTTCGTTGGATTGTTAAACGAAAGGAAGGCTATTATGATTAAATCCATTCCGGTTGCATTTATTTTCATCGCTGGTTCCTTTCTAATTCCATTTTTAAAAGGAAGGGTAAAATCCGTGTATATGTTGTCACTTCCCATTTTGGCTTTTATTAATCTTATCTTTCTTCCGAAAGGGTTATCCTGGGAAATAGGATTTCTTGATTATACACTTATTTTAAGCCGAATAGATAATTTAAGCCTTGTATTCGGGTATATCTTTATTCTGATCACATTCATCGGTATGATTTATGCCATTCATGTTAAGGATGATATTCAGCATGTGGCTGCATTCTGTTATTCAGGCGGTGCCTTAGGGGTCACTTTTACTGGAGACCTGTTTTCTTTATATTTTTTCTGGGAACTCATGGCTGTGGCATCGACTTTTTTAATTCTTGCACAAAGAACAACAGATGCAAGAAGAGCTGCCTTTCGATATTTCATGTGGCACTTTTTTGGAGGGGTATGCCTGCTTGCCGGGATTGTTCTTTATGTTTCGACCACGGGAACAATAGCCTTTTCTTACATTGGTCTGAGCGATCTTGGAACTGCTTTGATATTTGTAGGTTTTTGCCTGAATGCAGCTATTTTCCCTTTTCATTCCTGGCTGCCGGACGTCTATCCGCGGGCAACCATCACCGGAGCTGTTTTTATGAGTGCCATGACCACAAAGAGCGCTGTCTACATTTTGGCCCGCACCTATCCAGGAGTTGAAGTATTGATGTGGGCAGGTGCCTTTATGACCTGTTTCCCCATTTTTTATGCAGTGATAGCCAATGATATGCGTCGTGTTTTGTCCTACAGTTTGATTAACCAGGTGGGGTTTATGATCTGCGGCATCGGTATAGGAAGCCAGTTGGCTATTAACGGGGTTGTTGCCCATGCATTCTGTCATATTATTTACAAAGCGCTTTTGTTCATGTCCATGGGCGCTGTCCTTCATATGACTGGCAAAATAAGAGCAACAGATTTGGGAGGGCTTTATAAGTACATGCCCATGACCGCAATTTTTTGTATCATTGGCGCAGCCTCAATTTCTGCACTTCCCCTTTTTTCAGGCTTTATCAGCAAGTCCCTGACCGTAGCAGCCGTGGCAGAAAATAATCAAACTATCATATGGCTGATGTTGCTTTTCGCCTCTGCAGGTGTATTTCACCATGCTGGTATCAAAGTTCCTTATTTTGTATTTTTTGGCCATGATTCAGGGATAAAAACTTGTGAACCACCATTTAACATGCGTCTGGCAATGGGAATAGCAGCATTTATCTGTGTTTTCTTAGGCGTTTACCCTGCACCATTGTATAGTCTTTTACCCTTTCCAGTAGATTATCAACCATATACTCTTTTTCATGTTATCGGGATGTTAGAGCTTCTCATGTTTGGCGCACTGGCATTTACAATTCTGATCCTGTCTGGTTTTTATCCGGCAGAATTAAGGGCTATAAACCTGGATACTGACTGGTTTCTCAGAATACCTGGAAGGGCGTTTATAAAGTTTTGCGGTCGTCCTTTGAAAACCATAGGGGACACTTTAAGTTCGCATATTTCAAAAATGGTTGCATGGGCTTGCATGGCACCCGCTGTTTCTGAAATAATTGAAAAAAAAGTTGATAAGATATTCCATAAAATTTTAACGGCATTTCCATCTGCTATTTACACTTGGATGAAGCCTTTGAAAACAGAAACCAGGGAAATTTCGTGGAATTTGCTTTACATTTTTGCATCTTTTATTTTTATATTGTTTTTCATACTGTTTTTAGGAGGATGAGCCAAAAAGACTTAAAATGAGCTCACATATTTTAATACAGACCATTTTTGTACCAATAATTGCAGCAATCCTTATTCTTTTTACTGATTCAAAAAAAGGACATCATGCTGGATGGATCACCATCGGTGTTTTATTATACAATAGTATACTTTTAAGCAAAGCTGGATTAAGCATATTTAATAAAAAGCCTGTTTTCGAGGTCTATGTTCTTGGTCCCGATGTAACCTTAAATCTTCTTGCAGACGGGTTAAGCCTACCCATTGCCTTGATTGTTAATATTATATGCCTATCACTTGCTTTTTATTCTTTCCATTATGTTAACTACAGGATCGAACAAATCTATCCCAATACAGATAAGAAGACCTATGCATTATATTACAAACGATTTTTCTTTTTATATTTGTTTTTTCCAACAGGATTTATGGGGGTTGTGTTTTCTACAAATCTCATATCCATGTATGTTTTTCTCGAACTTTTAACTATAATACCTCTTTATTTTATT
Organism: Desulfobacterales bacterium; assembly: GCA_023143455.1. Lineage (GTDB taxonomy): Bacteria > Desulfobacterota > Desulfobacteria > Desulfobacterales > Desulfobacteraceae > JAIOSM01. The sequence continues at coordinate 6,032 of JAGLHT010000004.1, read as the reverse complement.
ATGGCCCAATTCGGATATTCTGATTTTATCACTCGTTACAAGGTGGCCTTGATGTGCCTGTTCTGGGGTGTAGCAGGCGCTACCTTTTTTCTCATTGGTATAATGATCGGATTTAATGAAATTGCAAGTTTTGAGATTGGTGAGTTTTATAGACTTTCAGGTAACCCTAAGACATTCTGGATTATTCTACTTATCTTGACTGGTTTGTCTACAAAACTTGCCATTGTTCCTTTTCATGTCTGGATGCCTTGGGTGCATGCTGAACATCCCACCTGCATTGCAGGGCTGCTTGCTGTATATGCGAATATAGCAGTCTATATCGCTGTCAGAGTATTGATTATGCCCCTTCATGAAGACATGCTTATATTTAGTATTCCTATTATGATTATTGCGACAATTACCATGATCTATGGTGCGTTTCTTACCCTTTCGCAAACAGATGTCAAGCGGTTTTGTGCCTGTTCCACCATCAGTCAGATATCGTATTCGGTATTCGGTATTGGTGCCATGACAATTATGGGTATTAAAGGAGGGCTTTTTTATTTTTTAAGCCATATAATCGGTAAGGCTCTTTTATTTTCAACAGCAGGAATACTTGTTTATACAACCCACACACGAGATATACGGAAAATGGGCGGACTTTGGAGAAAAATGCCTTTAACTTGCATTTTATGGATGTCTGCCGCACTAATTCTTTCTGCCCTTCCTCCCACAAGTGGATTTGTTGGAAAATGGCTATTTTTTACCGGTGCATTTCAAGCTCTTAAGTCACACCCCGCAGGCATTCTGCTTGTGATAGTGGCTATTTTATCTACACTATTGACCTTGATTTACACCTTTTTAACCGGCTTCAAAATCTTTTTTGGACCAGCTAAAATGCATACAGATCACATCAAAGATCCTCCTTTAACTATGAGCCTTCCAATTTTATTTTTGGCAATTTTAGCAATTATTTTGGGCATATATCCAAAACCTGTACTGCTTCTTTTCAGCTTTGTAATTACTGGAATATAAAAAATTTATATTTTACATTAATAATTATTTAAATAAAAAGCAGTACCTTGAAAAAATTTGACAAATAGGTTATAAGTTTATAAGTAACAATTAAATTTTATAATCGATAGTTCTTTAAGTATTAATTCATCTTACTATTGAGTTTCCAATATTTATTATTTTAAGGTAAAAAAAATCATGTCATCTGAAATTTTATTGCAGCCTGGATTTGCTGAAATGGGGCTTTCTGTCCCTGTTTTAAAGGCTTTGAATGATGTTGGATATGAAGCTCCAACATCAATTCAAACTTTGACTATCCCTCCTATGCTGGCTGGAAAGGATATTATTGGTCAAGCCCAGACAGGTACTGGAAAGACTGCTGCTTTTGCTTGTCCATTATTGTCAAAAATTAATCTTAGAAAGAAAAAAGTACAGGTGCTTGTTCTTGCACCCACACGTGAACTTGCAATTCAGGTCGCAGAAGCTTTTAAACAATATGCTTCCCGTATGACAGGCTTTAATGTACTTCCAATTTATGGTGGTCAAGGAATTGAGGGCCAGCTTAGACAGCTTAAACGTGGTGTGCATGTTATTGTGGGGACTCCCGGAAGATTGATGGATCACATACGTCGTGGAACTGTTAATTTTGATGAACTTTCCTGTATTGTACTGGATGAAGCTGATGAAATGCTTCGTATGGGTTTTATTGAAGATGTAGAATGGATTCTTGAAAAAATCCCTGCTCAACGTCAGATCGCACTTTTTTCTGCAACAATGCCCAATGCAATTAAAAAGATTGCACAAAAATATCTAAAAGACCCCCAAGAAATAATAATAAAACAACGTACCACCACAGCAGAGACAATCAATCAACGATATTGGATTGTAAAGGGTGCTCATAAATTAGATGCTCTTACAAGGATTTTAGAGGCTGAAGTTTTTGATGGAATTATAGTTTTTGTTCGGACAAAAACTGCAACTGCCGAGCTTGCTGAAAAACTGGAAGCTCGTGGTTTTGCCACAGAAGCTTTGAATGGTGATATCGCTCAAAAGTCCAGGGAAAGAACTATTGAACGACTAAAAAATGGAAAAATTGATATTCTTGTTGCAACTGATGTAGCAGCCCGAGGTCTTGATGTGGAACGTATAAGTCATGTTATAAATTATGATATTCCAAACAATGCTGAATCCTATATCCATCGTGTAGGAAGAACAGGTCGTGCTGGTCGGCAGGGAGAAGCAATTCTTTTTGTATCACCAAGAGAGAGATGGATGATCAGGGTTATTGAAAAGGCAAGCAGGCAAAAAATGGAACTTATGAAACTTCCCTCCAATGAAACAATCAACAATAAAAGAATTGCTAATTTTAAACAAAGTATAACAGATACACTGGCTTCGGAAAACCTTAGCGCTTTCAGGGATCTCATGGATCAGTACAGGCTTGAATATGATGTTCCGGCTCTTGATATTTCTGCAGCTCTTGCCAAAATGGTTCAGGGGAATAAACCATTGTTATTGACAAAACAAAAAAATAGCCCACCAAAAGAAGAATATGCCACAAATCAAACCTTTGACAAAAATAAACCTAAGAAACAGGGAAAAGCTAAAACCAATATAAAAGATTTTGGAAAACCTGTTCGTAAAAAAAAACAAAGAGCTGTTAAAGAAGAAGGAATGGATACATTCCGCGTTGAAGTTGGTTATTCCCATAGCGTTGGTCCTGGTGATATCGTAGGTGCTATTGTCAACGAGACTGGTCTTAAAGCTATACAGATTGGAAATATTGAGATTAATGACAAATTTAGTACTGTTGACTTGCCCAATGGTATGCCCAAAAGTATTTTTACGATTTTAAAAAAAGTATGGATTTGTCAGCGCCAACTTAAAATATCTAAAATGAAATAAGCTAATATCGAACCCAAATTTTTTCAAGGAGTATAATGTGGAACCAGTAAAAGGACATCTTGAAGTGATGGATAGTGGTTTTGGTTTTCTAAGATCAATTGAGAACAATTTTAAACCTGGTATGGATAATACTTATGTTTCCAATGGTATGATCAGCAAGTTTGGGCTTAGAGAAGGTTGTTTTATTGAGGGATTTGCAGATAAAAAGATTCCAGGTAAAAAAAATCTTGCACTTACCAGCATTGAAAGAATAAACAATCTTTCTATAGATGAATTTTCAAATGTTCAATCACTTCAGGAACAAACCAGTATTAATCCATTTGAAAAATACACACTTGCAAGAGATACAGGTGACATCACAGGAAAAGCTATAGATATTATAGCGCCTTTAGGAAAAGGACAGCGTGGACTTATAATTGCTCCTCCAAAGTCAGGCAAAACAACCATATTGAAAGATATGGCAAATTCCATTGTCGAAAATCATCCGGATACAATTGTTTTCATACTACTGGTAGATGAACGACCAGAAGAGGTAACAGATTTTCAAAGAGGAGTAGAAGGGGCTCATGTGCTTTATTCATCAGCTGATCAGCAAACTGATCAGCATATGCGAATGACACGCCTTGCATTACATGCAGCAATAAATTGTGTTGAAGCGGGTAATGATGCAATAGTGTTTATTGATTCTTTAACAAGAATGACAAGAGCTTTTAATAAAACGACTAATAATCATGGTAAGACTTTGACAGGTGGTCTCGGTGCCAATGCCATGGAGTTCCCCAGAAAAATTTTTGGAGCAGCACGAAAACTTGAAAATGGTGGATCTTTGACAATTATTGCCACAATACTTATAGATACAGGCAGTAGAATGGACGATATAATTTATCAAGAATTTAAAGGCACGGGGAATATGGATCTTGTTCTCAGTCAGGAGTGTGCTGAAAATAGAATATGGCCTGCAATTAATGTAGATCGATCAGGAACTCGTAAAGAAGAACTTCTTTTGAGTGAAGACGAGTATAAAGAAGCTATAAAAATTCGAAGAGGATTACCCAGGGATAATGATCTGGCTTCTATGTCAAAGCTTGTCGAACACCTTTCACTTTAATCTTCTGATATATTAGAAAGGTTTTCGTCCTTTTCTGGAATGCTGCCAACATAGGTTTGGGCAATATTGGCAGAATATAATAAAATTTGTTTCATAAGATCCATTAATTCCATATGAATTTCGCTTGTTTCAATAGATTCTCTTTTTTTTGAGATAATTCTTTTAAGATGTGTAGTTCTGTACTTAGATTCAAGATCTAGATATTTTCTTTCCTTATTCATAATAGAATATGCAACATCCGGATTAAAGGTACTGAAAGCTATACGTAACAGTTCTATTTGTTTTAGGACTTTGCTTTGATATATTAAAAGTTCTTCTTTCCCTTCTTCACAAAAATCATATAGAAGTTCTTTTTTCTTAGCTATTAAAGGTATCATATTTCTATGAATAATATCTCCCATACTTTCCATATCTTTGACGATCGAAACCATACCAAATACTTCTTTTGCCTGATCTTTAGTGATATCGCGCCGTGCAATTTTAGTTAAGTAAGTAGTGATTTCTTCTTCTAAAAAATCTATTTTACTTTCACGTAAATCAATACCCTCTATAAGTGTTAGATCAGGGAATATTTGATCTCTAGTTGGGATTTCTTTAATAAGGTGTAATGTATCTTCGTCTTTTTTGGGATTACCCTGTATATATTTTTTGTCTGAAATAAACGGAATTAATATAGAAGTTAGCATTCTTCCTAGAAGTTTTGCAACCCGGGATATTTCAGAACGAGCCAGGTCAATTGATAGGGCTGGAGTATCAAGGATAGCATTGTCTAAATGAAGAGTAGTAATTATAAGGCTTTTTTTCTTTTCTTTTTCAGGAAAAATAAAATAGATTAGTTTAGCAAAAAGCGGAGTAAATGGAAGAAAAAATAGACCTAAGCTTATATTGAAAATAGTATGAGCATTTGCAATTTGCCTTGCTGGTCCGGATCCAAATTTAAAAGCTATAGATTTGATAATTTCAGCAAATTGCGGAATCCAGAAAATAAATAGACACACACCTGCAACTTTGAACATAATATGGGCAATTGCAACGCGTTTTGCCTCTCTTGAAGCACCTATTCCTGCAAGTGCTGCAGTAACGCAAGTGCCGATATTGGCACCAAAAATTATAGGGATGCCTGCTTCAAGCGAGACAAGGCCTTGTTGTGCAAGTACAATTAGTACGCCTGTTGTTGCACTACTGGACTGGACAACAGCAGTAAAGGCTGCCCCAATTAGAATTCCCATAAAGGGGTTTTCCAGATCTTTCATTAAATCAATGAATGGAGCATATGTTCTTAAAGGTTTCATAACATCACTCATCAGTTTCATTCCAAAGAATAAAATCCCAAACCCTAGGACAATATCTCCTATATCTTTTATATTTTTTGTTTTGCCGAACATTTTTAAAAGAAAACCAATTGCAACCATAAGAAGAGCGTAATCTGTTAGTTTAAAGGCAATCATCTGGGCTGTAATGGTGGTTCCAATGTCTGCTCCTAAAATCACTCCCATACACTGAACTAAATTCAAGAGGCCTGCCTGAACAAAACTCACAAGCATCACAGTTGTAGCGCTGCTAGATTGAATTATCATGGTCACAAATGCACCTACAAAAAGCGCTATAATACGATTTTTTGTAAGAGAAGCAAGAATTGAACGCATTTTGTTTCCAGCAGTATTTTTCATGCCGTCGCTCATTTTTTCCATACCATATAGAAAAAAAGCAAGCCCCCCGGCAATTCCGATAACTATATTTGTCCAGGAAAAATTTACCGTATTATTCGCTTGTGCTCCCATTAGGGATGCAGGCAAAAATCCTAATATAAAGATCCCAAAAAACAGCTTAATAGAGAATGATATATTTAACTCATTAAGTTTTTTGATTATTGATTTTATTCTAATCATTTTTCTATTATAGTTTGTATTAAGTAGTGTTTAATTTTGAAAATTTATTGTACTTTATCATTTACTAAAGCAATATACCATTAAAGATTTAATTATAGAAATTAAAACATATATATAAAGGGTGTTGAAACCATTCA
>JAGLHT010000039.1 GCA_023143455.1 Desulfobacterales bacterium | reverse complement strand
GTAACTCTTTTTATTGCTTCTTCCATTTTTTCTTTTGTAAAAGAAATACCTTTTGATTTTAAAAGTGCTCCTAAGAGAACAATATTCATTGTCAAAGGACTCCCAGCTTCTTTTGCAAGCTTCATTGCATCAAATGCCAATAAAGATGCAGTTTCCTGCCTAATGATTTTTTTCATTTCTTCAATGTCAGGATAAACACCAAGTCCGATAGCCACGGTAAATGGAGGTAAAGGCGAAGTGTTTGTTACTATTTTTGTATTTTTACTACATCTTGTTAATGCTCTTAATGTTTCAGAAGGTTCAAATCCTAAAAGCACATCTGCTTCACCGTCAGCAATAAGAGGACTTGCAGCATCTCCAAAGACTATTGAAGATTCAACAATCCCCCCACGTTGAGCCATCCCATGTATTTCACTCATACGAATAGGAACATTAGATAGAAGGGCTGCTTCACCAAGAACCTTTGAAGCTAAAAGATTACCCTGTCCTCCAACTGCAACAATAATTAATCTATTTGTTTCCATTTTATATATAATCCTGGTTTATTTTATTAATTCTTTAAAGGAATAATAGCATTTTCCGGGCAGATTTGAGCACAAACCGCACAGCCCACACATGTGGTTGAATCAATATTCACCTTGCCATCTTCAATAAAAAATGATGGGCATGCTATTGAATTTATACATTCCCTGGTATTATTGCACTTATCAGTAATCTTAAAAGGTCTTAGCGTGTGTGTTTTTAAGTTTTTTAGCATAATAGCACAAGGTTCTTGTGATATTATAACAGAAACCCCTTTAAATTTTAGGGCCTCTTTTATCTGCTCAATACTTTTCTTAACTTTAAAAGGTTTTATAAGGGTAACATGTTCAATCCCAAGAGATCGTACAACTTTCTCAATGGAGATTCTGTTATACCCTTTAAAATTTAATGCTTCCATATCAACTCCAGGATGTGGCTGATGTCCTGTCATTGCTGTTATACCATTTTCCAGAATAATAAGAGTAAGGTTATGATTATTAAATACAGCATTTACAAGACCTGTTATTCCTGAATGAAAGAATGTTGAATCACCAATAACCGGTACGACTTTTTTGTCAGTTACTTCGGCAAAACCACAGGCAGAACTTATGGATGCACCCATGCATATAACCAAGTCACCTGTGTTCAGAGGTGGAAGGAATCCCAGTGTGTAGCAGCCGATATCTGTGGGAACGATTATATCCATTTCTCTTGCAGCAGCTTGAAGCTCATAAAATGTTGCCCGATGTGAACAACCTGAACACAAATTCGGTGGTCTCTGAGGGATCACCGGAAAATTAGAAGAGTCAATATTTTTTGCCGGCGTGTAGTCAAGTCCAAAAAAGAGTGCCATTTTTTCTCTTACAATCCCTGGATTGTATTCATAGAGGCGAGAGAAAAGCTTTTCGCTTTTTCCTGCAATAGGTATAGTTATTCCTTCTTCCTGGGCAAATGCCTTTACAGCTTCTTCCATAAAAGGCTCACCTTCTTCGACAATTAAAACTTTATCACAGGAGCCTACAAATTTTTTGATCATTTTTCCTGGTAAAGGATTTGAAAGACCGATACGTAAAATTTTTACTTTTCCTTCAAGATTAAGATCTTTTATTGCATCCGATACATATAGATAGCTTACTCCATTACATATCACTCCAAATTTACCGTCTCCCTTGATAAAATTTTCTTTGCAATCTTCTGATATCGTAAGGGTTTTATCTAGATTTTCAAGAAGCTTTACATGGAGATTTCTGGCAACAGCAGGAACAGTAACATATTTGAATGGATCTCTTTTAAAATCACCTTTTGGTTCTCGTTTATTCATGCTACCAAGGCTTACAAAGGCGCTTGAATGATTTATTCTGGTTGTGGTTCTCAAGAGTACTGGCTCGCCCACTTTTTCAGAAAGCTCAAAAGCATACTTTGTCATTTCTTTTGCTTCTTGAACCGAAGATGGTTCAAGCACAGGAAGTCCGGCTAATTTCCCATAATATCTGTTATCCTGTTCGTTCTGGCTTGAAAACATATATGGGTCATCAGCAGTAAGAATAACAAGTCCGCCTTTTATTCCGATATAAGCAAGAGTCATTAAAGGGTCTGCTGCAACATTTAACCCAACATGCTTCATCAGGCACATGGTTCTTACGCCGGCAATAGCTGCTGCTGCTGCAACTTCAAGGGCAACCTTTTCATTGGTGCTATACTCAAAATAAAGATCAGTTTGCTGTGACATTTGGAAAAGATTTAAAGAAATTTCAGAAGATGGTGTGCCAGGATAGGTTGTTGCAAAAGCAACGCCAGCTTCAATAGCTCCTCTGGCAATTGATTCATTACCAAGAAGCATTATCTTCTCGCCGGGAGAGTCATTTAAAAGCCTATGCATTTGTTCTCCTTAATTATTAACATATAGCTTTTCTGCATCGTCAATAGATGCAGCATAGCCTTTGAACCCTTTGATATCCTCGCAAGAATTAATGGAGCTTGAGGCAAAGAATCCTTCTACCATGGTTTTTTCACCATGTTTTATTAATCCCATGAAAAGAACAGGTACTAACGAGAGCCCGTTTTTTCCCGTTTTTACTGCACAATCAATTGGTTTTTCACTATGATATACAGCATAAAGCTCTTTTTGAGCAGGCATGATTTGAACAATCTGAGGGTGGTCATGATGCTCATGAGAGTGTGTATGGTCGTCACAATATTTACACATATTAATCGCCTTTTGTTTATATCAATATGTTAGACTTCTTTATAGATATTCCCTTCTTCAACTCTTTTTGAATAAATTTGGGGGATACCAGCTTTGATAATTTTTCTAGCAGCTTTTTTGTTATCATATGTTACATACCTTGATTCTATTGTTTTTTCCTTGGAATCCCAGATTACATACTCTGCATTTATTCTATTATTCCGAGGCTGTCCAACACTACCTGTATTTACAATATAGCTATTATTTTTGTCAAGGATAAGCTTTTTTTTCTTTATATCTTTTATTTTAATTTCTCCATCGCAATATTCATACACACCTAAATTGTGGGTGTGTCCCACAAAAGAGATGCGTTCAGGTATGTCTTCCATTATTTGAGCAAGGTTTTTTTTTGTTTCATATGTAATATATTTTGTAGTTGATTCTGGAGGCAGGGCATGTACAAATCTACAATTGTGACGGATTATGCATGTATTAAGGTTTGAAATATACTCTAAAGATTCCAGGGAGAGTAAATCCTTGTTAATTAATAGTGCTTTTTTTGCGCTCTTGTTAAAAGTTATTAGATAGTCTTCTTTGATGCAGGCTAATTCGTGGTTTCCAAGAACAGACTCAATGTTTTCCTTCCTAATTGTTTGAATCACTTTTTCAGGATCCGCACCATATCCGATATTATCTCCGAGAGAAATAATTTCATCTATTGATATATTTTTAATGTCATCTAAAACACTTTCAAGTGCCTCTAAATTACTGTGGATATCTGATAAAATTGCAAGTCTCATGATTTAAAGTTTTCAATTTCTTTTTTGCTGAAGCCATAAACAGAGTTACAGTGATGGCATGTTGTTTCAAGAGGGAATACAGATTCAGCTAAAATATTATCAAGCTCTTTTTTTGGGAGTTTAGACACATAGTTGCTCACCTTTTTTTTACTGCACCTACAGAAGAACTCAATCCTTCTGTTACCAATAAAGACAGGGTTTAATTCCTCAAAACTTTTTAATATCAAGTCTTCAGGCTTTGTTTTTTCAGCAAAATTATGACCTATAGATTCAATGCTTTGGAGGATTTTTTCTGCTTTTACCAATTTGTCATTATCAGCATCAGGCATTGCCTGTAAGAAGATACCACCTGCTCCTGCGACTTCTCCTTTGGAATCAAAATTAATACTCAGGTTGAATCCTGTTGGGGTTTGTTCAGATTGAAGGAAATAATTTGCAAGATCTTCTGCAATACTTCCATGTTCAAGCATAATTTGCCCGGAGTATGGACTTTTCGCATCCTCAATGTACTTAGTGACAGTTAAAAATCCAGCACCGAAAAATTGAGATAAAGATTTTACTTTTTCAGGGTTTTTAATATCAATGTGACTGTTTTTTAAAAAGCCCCGTACTTCGCCAAAAGCATTAGATTCAACATCTATTCCTTTTACCGGACCTGAACATTTTATGCCTAAGCTTAATCGGTCATTACCTTTTAAATTTGAAGTAAGCAGTGCTGCGGCAATGTAAGTATGTCCGAGAAGCAGAGTTTCAACGATTCCAAGGACATGGTTTGCTCGCATTTCATTTATCATGCGAGTACTTTTTACAATGGCGCCTCTGATTGAACCATCGCTTAAGAGAAAGGAATAAAGGCGATCTTTTTGTGCGGCTTTTAATTGTTCTTTAGTGGTATTGCCAAATATATCTTTTTTAATCATTATTATTAAACATCTATTATGAATTGTTTGTTTATAAACAAACAGAATATCATGGAAAGAGGAAAATTAATAGAAAAGTTTATTTATTATTGCTAAGGAATACTCCAAGGATTACAATGCATGCTGCAATGCATTGTTTTGTGTTTAAAACTTCATTTAAAACGATCCAGCCAAGTAATACAGCAGTAACCGGGATAAGATTGATAAAAATACCTGCTTTTGAAGCAGGTATTTTACTTATTCCATAATTGTAAAGTCCAAAAGCAGCAAGGCTTACAAATGAACCAAGAAAGAGTAAAAGTGCTATTGTCTGAAAAGTAAAGACAGATGGGTTAGATTTTAATTGGTGGATTACACCAACACTTCCCGGTATAAAGAATAAGGCGCCGGCAAAAACCTGCATAGCTGTTAATGTCCAAGTGTTATATCTGTCACTAAGCTTTTTGATTAGAATTATATTGAAAGTTGCGCATACCATTGCGCCAAATTCGAGAATATTCCCGAGTACAGGGTTTGAAGCTGTCCCTGTGGTACTTTGAAACATGGTCAACAAGATTACTCCAACTATTGATAAAACAAGTCCGATTATAGTTTTTGAACTTATAGATTCTGAGAGGAAAATCCAGGCAGCAAAAGCTACCATCAAAGGGACACATGCAGATATTATTCCGGCCTGAGAAGATGTGGTAAGTTGTAATGCTCTGGATTCAAATAGAAAATATAGGCATGGTTGAAACAAAACCATTAGAATGAGGATTTTCCAGTCACCTTTTTGATAATCTTTTGGTATAAGTCGTTTTACAAAAGGTAAGATACAGATGAGCGCAACAATTAGTCGGCATGACATAACTTCAAATGGGCTAAGGTCACGGAGAACAACTCTCATTGCTGAAAATGAGCTGCCCCATAAGAGCACTGCTCCTAAAATAGCAAAGATAGGCAAGAGGGGTTTTGATTTTACTTCTGAATTTGAATTGTGAGTTTTTAACATTTTATGCCTAAAAGCATGCCTTTAAAAAAATGATAACGAATTAGCATAGGAATTTAATATAAGCAATATGTTTTCTATGTCCAATATCTATAAATCTTCTACCCATTCCGGTCTGATCATCCTTCCTGAGCGGTTTGAACATTTTGAAAAGTTCTAACCTCCCTGCACTAAACAGCAAGGAACTTGCTGTTCTTAACGTTCCGCTCACTAAGAACTTATTACAAAATAACAAACAAATGCTCAGGAAAGATGATCAAACCTGCATTGGATAAACCTAACATGATTGAATTGACATGATTTTGATTGACATTGTTAATAGGTTGAATAATTATCAAGAAACGTTAACTTGATAGTATTGATTTTATAAGCTTATCAAGGCAAGTAGGCATTATCTCTAAAAGGAAATAAAATGCTACCACCAAATCCAGATGAAATTTAAGTAAAGAAATATCTAAAAGAGCGGATCGGGCTTGCTTTTATGGGCTATAATTACGGGAATAGTTACCATTTTTTTTAGTTCGAGCGGATTTATTGGAGTAGAATCTCCTGATACTAATTCTATAAAAAAGTATTCATACTATCTGTTATTCTTTTCTATAATTGCATTTTCTTTATCATTCTTTTGTCGCGGAAACAGAGTGTTCTCAGAACTCGTTCCTTTCATCCCTTTACACCCGCCAAACCAGACCCCAAGGGTCAGTGACCTTTGTTCCCTTGTTTCACTTGGCGGTCCGTGAGCTTCAACCGTTCCAGCGGTGCTTATTCCTGCCGGTCATTACTTGGATCATTTTATAAAGGAAACTTTTTTTGTCGATATGCCTTGACATCCCTACAATATGGTATATACTTTTTGATATAGTCCATATTGATTCATATGGAGGTTATAATGGATACAGCTAAAATTTTTACTAATGGACGCAGTCAAGCTGTACGCTTGCCAAAGGCTTATCGGTTTGAAGGTAAAGAAGTGTATATTAAAAAGAGTACAGAAGGTGTTCTCTTGATACCTAAAGACAATTCTATATGGAATGTTTGGGAAAAAAATTTAGGTAAGTATGATAAGCCGTTTATGACAGATCGGAATCAACCAGAATCTCAACAGGAAAGGGCTGACCTGAATGAAGTTTTTGATTGATACAAACATTTGCATTTACATCATGAATAACAGACCTCCAGAAGTCATACAGAGATTTAAGAACACAGATGTTGGAATGGTCGGCGTATCGACTATTACGGTTTCTGAACTTCAATATGGTGTTTCAAAAAGCAAATACAAAAAACAAAATTTGAAACGCCTGGATGAATTTCTAACTCCCTTTGAAATTCTTTCTTATGATGAAGATGCATCAAAATGTTATGGAGAAGTTCGTTCAAAGCTTGAAAGACAAGGTCAGATTATCGGTCCTCTTGATTTATTGATTGCTGCCCATGCACTTAGCAAAGATTTAATATTGGTTACAAATAATGAAAACGAGTTTAAACGCATAAAATCATTAAAAGTCGAAAACTGGGTAAAATAGTATCAGCATAGAATAACAGTGAATTATCCAGAAAGACATCTGATATGTCAGTCATCAATATTAAAAATTCATTCTTTCCTGTTTTTATTGTTCTGTATTTATCTTCTGCCATGAAAAAAAGAACTTCTGAGACTGGAACAAATCTTATTTCTGTTCCGGTTTTTACTTTGATTAATTGAAGAAACGAAGGAAGGTTTGTACCTTTGTTAAGCTTGTTAATTATTCCTTCTATTTTTCCCCCAACCTGAGGAGCATCATCATTGGATAAAATTTTTTCTATTAAATCAACAACTTCTTTGCCATTGGATGCTTCTCCTGATATCAACAGGTCCGGCCACAATGTCGATAATGTCATTAGCTGATTATACTTTTTGGGAAAAATTTGAAAAAGATTATTTTAATGAGAATAAAGACGCATATAATCGTAAAAAACATCAACTTGCAGAAATTTTGATTGAGCAAGTTGAAGGCTTGTTAATCCCCGGACTTAAAGAATCCATAGAAGTTATGGAAATAGGCACACCTCTTACAAATATTCGTTATACGCAGAACCCTGGTGGTGCAATCTATGGATATGATCGTAATAAAAAACATTTGGAGTCCCGTACACCTGCCAAAGGCTTATATCTTGCAAGTGCATGGGCAAATGGTGGAGGGTACACGCCTGCAATGATGGCAGGGCGTAATGCTGTACGTCATCTTTTGAATGATTTTAAGACATTGTAAAGCGTTTAGAATACAAATCTAATGGCTACAAATCCTGCTATAAGCAGAATAGTAAAAACAATAGCAAGGATATTAAAATATTTGTTTATAAAGCCCTGGATACTTGGTCCAAAATAATATATTAAACTGCCGACAAGGACAAATCGTAAGGTTCTTGAAGCAGCAGATGCAATAATAAAAATAGGGAAATTAATGGAAAAAGCACCGGCAGAAATAGTGAAAAGCTTAAATGGAATAGGAGTGAATCCTGCGATAGCTACTGCCCAGGCATCATATTCTTTATAGAGACTGGCAAGATATTCAATTTTATCAGTAAGTTGGTAGAAACTGATTATTTTACTGCCTATTAAATCCATAAATTGCCATCCAATGGAATATCCGAGGCAAGCCCCAAGGATTGAGCCTAGGCTGCAAATCATAGCAAATTTATAGGATTTTTTAGGTGCACCAACTGCAAGGGCAATCAATAATACATCTGGAGGAATAGGGAAGAACGAAGATTCACAAAAAGCAATAATAAAAAGTGCCCAGGTTCCTCCTGGTCTCTCAGCCCATTGTAAAACCCAGTCGTACATCTTTCTTAACATTAATTATCCTCCCATCCGTGCCGACCAATCAGTTTTACAAATCGGCATCCGCCCAGGTTTTTAGAAGTAATACCAGTTTTTGTTTTTTCAATTATTATGAGTTCCTGGGCAAAGTTACCTCCAACAGGCATAATAAGTTTACCACCAGTTGATAGCTGTTTGATAAGCGGCTCAGGAATTTCTTTTCCGCCTGCTGTAACAATAATAGCATCAAAGGGGCCTTGTTGATTCCAACCTAAAGTGCCATCTGAATATTTTGTTACAATGTTGTGATATTTTAATTTGTCAAATAGCTTTTTTGTATTTAAAAAGAGAGTATTGTTTCTTTCAATGGTGTATACGCGGTCAACAATTGCTGCAAGCACAGCAGCCTGGTATCCTGAACCTGTTCCGATTTCAAGAATTCTTTCATTTCCTTTAAGTTCAAGAGCCTGGGTCATTTCAGCAATAATATAAGGCTGGGAAATAGTCTGACCTTCTCCTATTGGTAAAGGATGATCACCATACGCGCTTTCAACCAATGCTTCACTTACAAAGAGATGCCTTGGAATTTCTCTCATTGCTTTTATAACGGATGGGTCAGTTACTCCCCGGGCTATTATCTGGGTTTCAACCATTTCATTCCGCCATCGTTCAAATTTTTTAATCTGATTATTCATAATTATTTAATATCAGCTATCTTCCTTTCAGTCAAGGAAATGCGCACTTGGGGCAGCTTTCTGGATATTGCAACGTCCAGGTCAAAAGATGCAATTCAAATAGAAGAACACATTGTAGGGGCAAATTCAAAATATGCGAATGTCATGCTTAAAGATTCAGGTATCAGGCAGGAATATAATCTTATAATTATCGCAATCAAGAAAGGAAATGGTGAAATGCACTTTAACCCGTCCTTCGATACTTTAATCGAACCAGGCGGTACTGTTATTTCAATGGAAAAAACTGACGCACAAAATGCTTTTTATAAAGCGTTAAACCATGACTGATAATTGTGTGTTGTTTTAGATATTAAATAAGGTTATATTTTATAAATTATTCTTTTATCAGTAATTATTATATCAACAGTGTATTTTTTAGAATCCATTTCCAGGTGGTCAACTATTTGTTCTTCATATGCAAGAGCTACTTTTCTACATGTTTCAGGAAGACTTGTTATTAATTTTAAATAGAATTTGTCACCAAATCCAAGGCGACCGCCTTTGTCATCAAATGCAAGTCCGGGGATAATAGCAATGCTGACATCTTCTAATGAAAATCTTTTGCATTTTTGTGTGTCTGGTTCTAAAAAACCATTTTTGTTTTTTACAAGATCGTTGTCATAATCGCTTATTTTATATAGTTTTATTGATTTTTGTGGACCAGGGTCTACAGGAAGAACAATTCCTTTTTCAAATTTCAAGGCTTTTCTGATTATATTTTCTGTTGGGAATTCGCCAGCTTTTTGAGTATAAATAAAGGTAATGTTCGATTCTATGAAATTGGCAAAGTCAAAAAGGTTTGCTTCGATTTTCTTTTGTTTTTCGTTTTGTTCCTCTTGGGACAAATTTTCAATAGTTTTAGTTACGTTTCCTAAAATATCTTCTTTCGCTTCTTTAATCTCATCCATAATCACTTCCTTTTTTATGACAAAAAATATTATTTTAGTTAATATTATACACAGGTTATAAATTGTCAATACTCAATAATTATTGACTGTTTGAAACTTGCATGGTATTTGGGTTATGTCAGAGAAATATTTTTTTATTATAACTGAAAATTAATAACGAGTTTAACTAATATGCTTGATTTAAAATATGTTAGAGAAAATTTACAAGAAGTAGAAAAAGCAGTTGAAAAAAGAGGCGGAAAAGCTGATTTTGCATGGTTTTCTAAGATTGAGATAAGAAGAAGAGATATCCTCCAGAAGATTGAGACGCTTAGAAATAATAGAAATATCGCCTCTGATAGAATTGCTGAGATGAAAAAAACAGGTCAAGATGCCCAATCAAGGATTGAAGAAACACGCATAGTCTCAGAAGAAATAAAAGAACTTGAAAAAACACTTTCTGAAGTTGAGAGTAGTATTAATGATTTTTTAATAGCCATCCCTAATATTCCGCATCCTGATGTACCTGAAGGTAAAGATGAAGAAGATAACATACTTTTAAAAAAGTATGGAACCCCTCCAACCTTTAATTTCGAAATAAAACCCCATTGGGAAATCGGAGAGAACCTTGGTATTCTAGATTTTGCAAGAGCTGCTAAAATTGCAGGATCACGGTTTCCACTTTATTTTGGCAGCGGAGCAAAACTTGAAAGAGCTCTTATTAGCTTTATGCTTGATATTCATACTAATGAGCATGGCTATAAAGAGGTTCTCCCTCCTCTGATTGTTAATAGTAGAACAATGACAGGGACAGGCCAATTACCGAAATTTGAAGAAGATCTTTTCAAACTTGAAGGATTAGATTACTATTTGATACCAACCTCTGAAGTCCCCATGGCAAATGTTTATGCAAATGAGATAATAGATGAAAAAAAGCTTCCTATAAAGTTTACAGCTTTTACTCCATGCTTTAGATCAGAAGCAGGATCATACGGACGCGATACAAAGGGGCTAATTCGACAACATCAGTTTAATAAAGTTGAACTTGTGAAATACACAACTCCTGAGACTTCATATGATGAACTTGAGTCTTTGCTTTTAAATGCTGAAACAATCCTTCAAAGGCTTGAGCTGCCCTATAAGGTTGTGACACTTTGTTCGGGTGACCTTGGATTTGCTGCAACAAAAACATATGACATAGAAGTATGGATGCCTGGGCAAGATAAATATAGAGAAATTTCTTCCTGTAGTAATTGTGAAACTTTTCAAGCAAAAAGGGCAGGGATAAAATATCGAAAAAACGGGCAGAAGAAACCTGAGTTTGTCCATACTCTCAATGGTTCAGGGCTTGCAGTGGGAAGGACTTTTGCCGCAATACTTGAAAATTATCAACAATCTGATGGATCTGTTATAATTCCAAAAGCACTTCAATCATATATGGGAGGTCAGAAAGTAATTCAAAATGAAGATTAGTGATTTCCCCTCAGATATTCAGTCGTATATTATTCCAGAACCAACAGGTGAATTGTTTTATAAATGTCTTGGATGCTCTGCTGAATTTCCAATAAATAAACCTTTATATGTCTGCCCTGAATGTGAACAGATTTTTTTGATTCATGACAGACGCGCTGAGTCATTAAAGAAAATCTCTGGAAAAACATGGCAAAAAATCTTTGATTTTAGAAAAGCACTTAACATCCCGGCTTTTAAGGGGATTTACAGGTTCCATGAATTTACAGGCTCTTGTATCCCGGAAAGTTCGATTGTTTATCTTGGAGAAGGAAACACGCCAATTATTGAAGCCAATAAAAGGCTTAAAGAAAAACTCAATATCAGATTCTTTTATAAAAATGATGGACAAAATCCAAGTGGTTCTTTTAAAGATAGAGGCATGGCAAGTGCAATATCAAATATAAAGTATTTAATGGATCAGGGTTTTGTATCAGACATAATTGCTGTGTGTGCATCAACTGGAGATACATCAGCTGCAGCAGCTTTATATGCTTCATATCTTCAGCCTCATGTTAAATCAGCAGTGCTCTTGCCTCATAAAAAAGTTACTCCGCAACAGCTTTCTCAGCCCCTGGGTAGTGGGGCGCAAGTATTTGAAATTCCTGGTGTTTTTGACGATTGTATGAAAATTGTAGAAAGTTTGTCTGAAAAATATTCAGTTGTTTTACTCAATTCTAAGAATCCATGGCGTATTCTTGGTCAGGAGTCCTATGCATATGAAATTGCACAGGATTTTGATTATCAGATGGATGATAAAGTAATAGTTGTACCTATAGGCAATGCCGGCAATATTTCTGCTATTATGAATGGATTTTTGAAATTTTTTGAGGCAGGCATTATTAAATCTTTACCAAAAATTATTGGAGTTCAATCAGAGCATGCAGATCCTGTATTTAGGTATTATAAAGAAAAAGAAGGAAACAGAAAGTTTGAACCGGTTATAGTAAAACCAAGCGTTGCCCAGGCTGCCATGATTGGTAACCCTGTATCTATGCCAAGAGTTATTCATCTTACAAAAAAATATAATGAGCTTGCTGGAACAGAACGCGTGTTTTTCATGCAAGTTAAAGAACAATCTATTATGGAATGGTATCTTGAGGCTAATCAAAATGGGCATATCTCCTGCACCCAGGGTGGTGAATGTCTTGCAGGACTTTTTCAGGCAGTAAAAGAGAAAATTGTTTTAACCAGTGAAATAGCTGTTGTCGATGCAACTGCCCATGCTTTAAAATTTTCGAATTTTCAAAACCTTTATTTTGAGCAAAAACTGCCAAAAGAATATAACATTAAACATAACCTTGATTTCATTAATTTGCCATCTCTCATTATGCCTGATAATGGTATGCCTGTTCCTTCTCAAGAGAACCGGCTGAATCCAGATGAATTCAAGGTTTTTGTTGATGATATTTCACAGAAAATTGCCAAAAAACTAAACTTAAAAGGGATATTATGATTAATATTTCAACTAAATTTTTTCTATCTGTCGCAGCATTTTTATGTTTGTTTTCCTTAAACGTGAGCCTACCTGAATTAGCTGCATCTGAAGTTGGTATTAAAACGTCTTATAAACAATATAAAGTTTATGAATATAAAGGGGAAAAGATTTTATGTGAGCCTTATGTTGTTCAAAAGAATGACTGGCTTTATAAAATTTTTCGAAGAAAAGGAGTAATCTCCACTGATAATTTCCCTTTATTTATTGATATTTTTAGCAATATTAATCCTAGTGTTAACAATATTGATGTTATTGATCCTGGCGAATCAATATTAATTCCTCTCCGAAAAATCAAAAAGGATGATTACAAAGAAGAAACTCCTGGTATAGTCCAACTTCCTGTTATTAAGTATGCAAACATACCTAAAATGTTTAAACCCTACGTTGCAAAGCATAAAGTTAAAAAAGGAGAATTTGTATCAACGCTCCTTGATAAGCAATTTTTACATAAAGATGGAAGTATTACTAAACAGGGCATAAAAGCATTTAACCTTTCAAATCCAGATGTTAAAAATATTGACCTTATATATGAAGATTCTTCTATTTTTTTACCAGATCCTGAACTTCTTTCCAAGCCATGGTTTAATTCACTTTTTGCTAAAAAACCAGACGGCTTGAATATTAGAAAAGCTAAAGTTAAAAATAAAATAGAAGCACCCCCAATAGCTAATGAATATCAAAATGCTCAATTGAAAAAATATGCTTCATTAATTGGCGGCACTTTTGCTTCCAGCGGCAATTATTATTTTCCAGATCAAAACAATAATATGTCAAAAATTGATCTTTCAATTACACCGATAATCAAACTGGATAATGGACAAAAAATTCTACTGATCCCGGAAGGTGTTTATAATAGAAATATGATTGCTGCTTTAGAAGCTCGCTGGGAGAATATAAAAGTTCAAAAAATTTCAGAAGCAATTAATAATTACAAAAAAAAAGAAGCCCAAGCCAATAAAACACCATTAAAAGATTTTAAACTATTTATAAAAAATCTTTTATCAACAGCTGATTTCAAGTACACAGAAGATTCAAATATTAAGTTTGAGTTTAACTCAATTCAGCTAAACGCTGCAGTTGGTAGAATTAATAGAACAAACAAGCCTGATCTTTTACTTGATTTTGGTAATATTTTAGGCAACGCGTTTAATGTTATAAAAGAACAGGGAAATGATTTGATTTCTCTCAAACCAGAGGATGGAAAAATAAAAGCAGCGCAAAAACTTTTTAAACATCTTGGTATTACATCGGTGAGTAACCCTTCTTTTTTAATTGACAAAAGGGTTGAAACTGTAAAGGGATTATATATATCAGAACTTGAACCAGAGATATTCATTACCAAAGAAAAATTGCCTGAAAAAACCATTGAATTTCTAAAGAGTAAAAATTTAAATAAAAATATAAAATTTATAAATTAATATAGTGTTTATAGGAGAACCATAAAATATGAAAAGAATTATTATAGCTGCCTTTTGTCTTTTAATCCTTGTTTCATGTGTTTCCTCATCAGCAACCCGTACAAAGGATAAAAGAGTTGCAGAGGCAGTTTATCAAGAAGGGAAAGCATATTTTGCACAGAAAAGATATTCTATCGCTTTAGGAAAATTTCTTGAAGCTGAGAAAACAATTCCAGGTGATCGTTTTTTGCAATATGATCTTGGGTTTACATATTATTTAAAGGAAAAATATGACTTTGCTGAAATACATTTTAAAAAGGCATTAGAATTAAAGTCTGATTTCATACCAGCAATGAACGCTATAGGCGTAGTATACCTTGAACAGAAGCATTGGGATAAAGCAATAGAACGTTTTGAAAACTGCCTTAATAGTTTACTTTATGCAACTCCGCATTATGCACTTACAAATTTAGGATGGGCATATATAGGTAAAAAGAATTATAAGCTTGCAAAAGATAATTTTTTGCAAGCCTTGAAAAAGGCACCAAATTATTCAAGAGCTCTTCATGGCTTTGTTACTGTCAGCTTAGAAACAAATTGTGAACATATTGCTCTTGAAAAACTTAACAAAGCATTAAAAAAATCGCCTGACTCTATGATAATTCATTATGACTTTGCAAGGATCTATGAAAAACTTGGGCAATATTCAAAGGCAAAAGAACATTGGAAAAAAGTGATAAACTTTGCTCCTGAAGGATCAAAGTTTATGGTAGAAGCTGAGAATAGATTGAAAAGTTAGTATAACAAAAAAATATAATTTGTTTTATTAGAGGAACTAATTTATAGTTTACTACCATCTAATGGGTCAATTTTATTTCTTCTCTGTTCTAGCTGCACAATAGTTGGTGTAATAAAAATCAGGAGTTCTTGTTTATCCTCTGTTTCTATATCAGTTCTAAAAAGTCGTCCCAATAATGGGATATTCATAAGAAATGGAAATCCTTGTTTGTCATTAGTTGTCTTTGATTTAAGGACACCGCCTATTACTATTGTATCATTGTTATTAACAAGGAGTGTAGTCCTAGCGTCATTTATCGCAAGGTAGGGGATCTGGCTAGCACCAAGCCCTGTCCACCCTGCAATTTCATTTTTAGTTACTAAGATTTCCATTGAAATACGTTTGTCAGGTGTAACATGGGGAGTTACTTCAAGAAGAAGATCAATTTGTTTATATGAAACAGTAGTATTTCCATCACCATCGCTTTTTAAATATGGATATTCTATGCCCTGCTTAATTTTTGCTTTAACATTATCAAGGGTCAATATTTTAGGTGAGGACACAACTTCAATATCACCTTTTGATTCGGCAGCACTGAGAGTCAATTGCAAAAATGATGTTCCTCCATCTCCAAATGCTCCGCCAACAAGATTATGAAATGTGAAGGCCGTGTAATTAGTTGGTGCGCTGGCTGGAGCATTTAGTGAAACTTCATGCCAATCATTGCCATGATTTGCTACATTTTCATCAAAGCCAAAGATTGCTCCAAGGCCAAGATTTCTTGAAAAGTCTTTATTGGCCTCAACAATCTTTGCGCTTATCATAATCTGAGGAGTAACATTATCCAATGTATAAATAAGTTCTTTTGCTTTGATAATTACTTCTTTTGTATCAGTGATAATTATCATGTTAGTTCGTTTATCAACAGAAACAGAGCCTCTTTTCGAAGTCAGGATTTGTTTTATGTGGGGCATGATATCTGAATCAGCATTGGCATAATTGATAGGTATATATTCTGTTACCGTAGGCTCTAATGCTTTTTGTGCCTCTTTGGCTTTTTGTATAGCTTTATATTTAGCATGTTGTTGAGTGGCTTCAGTTGCTAATGTAGCTTGTGTTGCAATTCGTATAACATTACCTTTTTCTATTTTGTCTAATTGATTCATGGAAAGGACTAAATCAAGGACTTGATCCCAAGGGATTGGATTGTCAAGAGTTAAAGTAACACTTCCGGTAACATTTTTATCTATGGCAAAATTTTTATTACTGATGCTGCTTAAAATTCTAAATACATTTTTGATATCAGTTTCATAAAAATCAAGTTTAATTTTTTCTCCTGTATACTTTTTTTCATTACTAAAAGAGTTAGATGCACTATCAGGAGGAGTAACTTTGATTTGAGGAGGGCTTTTTTGGGTTACTATTAGTGGCTTTAAGTTTTCGTTTGGATTATCAACAGGTTCTGGTTTGTCTATTATTGGATTGTCAGGAGTTTGGGAAATAATTTCTGGTTGTGAAGGTTTGGTATCTATTTCATTGACAAGTTTATTTGATACAGTTTTGTCTGCTTTAGTAAATTTTGGTGGTTCAATACTAGATGGTTCAAACCGTGCTATAATCGTATTGTTGTTTTGAACAACCTGATAAGGAACTTTTTCACGCATACTGATTTCGATTTTCGAATTTTTACTATTTTTTGCTTTTTGTATAGGTAAAATTTTGTATACAGCCGATTTAAAATATTTTGTTTCAAATGGGCGGGAATGTCGTTGCGGGATATTTGTATCATAAAGGTTTAAATATAGAATCCCTTTACTGCCTTTGGAAAAATCATATTTAATAGGATGAGAAGTTGTTAGTGTTAACTCTGTATACCCTTCATCTTCAACATTAAATTCGATGTGAGCAACATTGGCCATTCCTTTTGGAATTTTTAGCGCTTTATTATCAGTACCTTTATTCCCTTTTTTTAAAGCATTGGCTTGATTATTATCAGATTTAGCTATTTTGTTCTCACTTGAAATAATCACCATAAGGTTCCCTGATTCTCTTTTAATATCATAGGGAAGGTCTTCATTTAGTAGGATTTCAATTTTTGCAGTTTTTTTATCTTTATCAGCGTATGAGGGAATTATATTACTGATACTCCCTGTTTCAGAGGCAATAGAGGTGATTTTTTCATCTAATATAGTGTCAGGTAAATATATTGCAATACCAAATGGGAAAGATTGTTTGATAGAGGTGTATTTTAGTTCTTTGTTGCCTTCAATTATTACTTCAATTGAAGTTGATTTCTTAAGCACCTTAATTGTTTCAATAATTCTTCTTTCGATTGTTTGTTTCTCTGCAATTGTTGCATCTGTTTTAGTCTCTTGAAGGGGTTTAATGCTATCGTTTTGGACGTTTTGGTCTTTTTTTGCAGCACAGCTGGGGAAGAAGAATATAATCAATATAATGAAGCATACCACAAGCCAACAAACATTTTTGAATTGATTTTTCTGCAATTGTCGCATATTTTTACCCATTATCTTTTTTTTGAAGTTTCATTGGTTTTAGGCGATCTTGTAAGATCCCCTTAAAATTTTTTATACGTTCTTTAATAATAATTTTATCATTTTTAATTTCAATTATTCTACCATTATTTGTCCCAATATATGTACCAACTTTAACCATATATCCTTTACCACTGGATTCCTGTACCATCGCAACATTTTTTTTCTCTGACTGCATAGTAATTACTGCTACTAATTTAATCTGGCTTAGGTCAAGTTTTTCAAGAGGAGTAAGCTTTCGATTTACAATTTCCTGCCTTTTTTTATTATTCTCTTTTGCAATGGGAGAGATAAATGGGTCAAGTTTTCCTTCTGAAATGTAATACTCAATTGTTTTATCATTTTTTATCTCATCCTTTAAATTGTTATTTTCAGGTGGAATTTTGTTGTCAGTTTTAGCCTCATCAGGAGTATCTGTTTCAACTTTTTTAGGGATATTTGTTTTGACTTCTTTAGGGGTGTTAGCATTAGCAGTGTCAGGTTCGGCTTCTTTAGCAGTATTTATTTTTTGCTTTACAGGAAGAATCTTTTTGGTTATCACATTTTGAGTCTTCTGTTTTTTTTGTTGGGGAGGTCTATCGCAGGCCGAAAATAATAAAACAAAAGAAAAGAGTAGGAATGCTATCAACAATATTTTTTTAGAATTTTCCATTGTTTGACTTATTTTTTCCCTTTCTTTTTAGTCTTTTTAGAATCAGCATTTTTATCGTTGATATTTTTATTCACAAACATGTAAGTAACTGCTTCACAGGAAACCGTTAGTTTATGTCCATCCTGGACACTTTTTATTTTAACATTATCAATATTAACAATTCTATAGAGTCTGGATACTTCATCAAAAAAATGAGCAAGCTGATGAAATCGACCTGTAACTACCATGCTGACTGGAATTTCAGCATAAAAACCTTCTTTCATTTGTTCAGGCTTTGGTTTAAAACTTACAAAGACTAAACCTGTATTTTTTCCTGCTCTTGCAATTTCAGTAAGCAGAATTGGGATTTCTTTTTCATTTGGCAAGGCTGCCATTGCGTAGTTTAATTCTTCTTTAAGTTTGTTCAGCTTTTTTTCGAGTTCCGGGAGAATTTTAGCTTTAGCTTTATATGTTACTAATGTCTGTTTTTGTGTTTTTAATGTCTGTTTTAATTTGCCTATTTTCTCATATTTTGGTTTAAAAATAAAAAAATAGTAACCAGCTCCAATTAGAGCAAAAGTAATCAAAAAAACAAGAAGCTTTTGTAACCCTGACAGAGCCCCGGCCCATTGAAAAATGGGGGCTACGTTTTCTATTTTCCTTCCCTCTTTTTTATTTAAGACACTCATTTTTTTTATTTCTTCTTAGTTTTGATAACAGTTTTATTACAGCTTAAATCGAAGTTTTGTGCTACTATTTCGTTGGCAATTTTTTGCATTTTCAAATTATTCAATTTGACATCTTTAGCGAAAAACGGTGAAGTTCCCAAGTTTGTCATAAAGTCAGCAACTGTTTTTTGGTCAAAAGCGATTCCTGTTATTGATACAATAGTCGCGTCTATTTGTAAACTTGTTAACCACATTTTTTCAGGAATGACAAGAGTTGTCATGTTATCCAAGAGGGTAACAACTTCTCTTCGTCTGTTTTTAAGAGATTTTATTGTAGCTACTTTTTTTTCATAAATACTTATTGCTTTTTTTATTTCATTAACTCGGTTTGCTTTTTCTTTGTATAGAGCGATTTCATTTTCTACGACTGCTATTTCGTTTCCAAGATTTGTGATTTTTTTATCTAAATGAATACCATAATAAGAGAGACCGAGAATGAGAAATATTATCAGGAGAGTGAAGATTGAAACCTCTTTTCGGATATTTTCTCGTCTACGGGCTGCCCGGAAGGGTAAAAGATTTATTCGTATCATTTGTCATCAATCCTTCTTAAGCCAAGTCCTATAGCAATTGAGAGCAAAGGGGCAAGTTCGTTCATAGCTTCTTGTGTGATACGTTTTTTGTCAATTTGTATTCCCTCAAATGGGTTAAGTATGGATACGCTGGTGTTTAGTTCTGATGCAAGTGCTTCTGGAAAGCCTTGAACTAGGGCTCCACCACCAGTTAAGAAAACAAGTTCCACATCATTATTTTTTGTTTTAGATCGAAAAGTGCTTACCATACCATAGATATCAGCACACCATTCATCTATTACTCCAAGAGTAATCTCTTTAATTTCCTCAGTTGAAAGTAAATCAGATTTTTGGTCGGCAATTATCATTTCAGCTTCTTCGTCAGTGCATTCAGCCTCTGCTGCAATTTCATCTCTAATTTGTGCTATTCCGTTAGCATTATCTCGCATCATTAGAGATGTTCCACCCCGAACTATGTTCAGGGATGTTTTGGAAACACCGACATCAATCAGCATTGAAATCTTATCTTCTGATATGTTTGGGAGTCTTTCATATATGTTTTGGAGAGCAAAGGTATCAACTTCAATTATGCACGGGTTTAATCCAGCCATGTCAATTAGGTCAATATATTCAGCGACAAGATCTTTTTTTACTGCAACAAGAAGTACACTAATTTGTTCTGGTGAAAATTCACTTTCTCCAAGTACTTGGTAATCTATGTTTACTTCTTCGATGTCATATGGAATATATTGTTCAGCTTCTGCATAAATTTGGTCTTGAAGCTCTTCTTCAGTTGCCCTGGCCATATTTATAGTTTTTATAATAACAGAATAACCACCAGTTGCTATGGCGACGTTTTTCTCTCTTATTTTATTTGTTTTAAAGAGAGTTGTAATCGCTTCTGAAATAGTTTTCATATCCTCAATCCTGCCATCAACAATTGAGCCTGGAGGAATTGGTATGACTCCAAATTTTTTGAGGATATACTCATCTCCTTTGCCTTTTCTTTTAAGTTCAGCAACTTTGATGAAAGAAGAACCCAAATCCAAGCCTACAAGGTGATCTTTTGGTTGGAATAACATATATTTTTTATTTTACTCTCTTTTTAATTATTATTAAAAAATCCATGAAACCCTTTCTGTATATATAATATATGCCTATTTATTAATATTTATGCTATTATCTTATTGCAATGTCAAGTGTTTTTATTGTATTTTCAATGAAAATGTACAAATAACAAGCTAAAAGGACTAAAAACGACATAAATTTATGGTAATGGAAAAACAAAAGCTACAAAGTGAAAAACCTTTCAATCTTGTTAAATATTTTACTTTTTCTAGTTTAATCGTCATGTTTATTGCAACGATTATTATATCTGTATTAAATACTCACTGGGCAAAAAGAACTCTTATGGAAAAAAGTAAAGAGTATGATCATTTGCTTGTTCAAAATCTTAATCATCAAATTTATATCCGATTTGTTCTCCCAACAGTATTGTTAGAGGGAAAGATAGAACTTAGAAAAGATCAGCAGTATAAGGAAATGGATAATGTTATTAAATCTACTTTGCACGGCTTCAATGTAGAAATGGTAAATATTTATGGTGATAACAATTTAATTGCATATAGCTTTGACAAGAACCAAGTCGGGACAAAGCATGCCGGTGGAGTAGAATATAAAAAAGCTATTAAGAAAGAGTCAACTTCAAAGTTTGTTAAAGAAGGCAATTCCTTTGAAATTTTTTTTGATATTCCTAAAAGAACTCAAATTATTACATTCGCACCATTGCAAATGGAAGAACAGGGCTCCCAAACACTTTCTGGGCAAGTTATTGGTGTTATTGAGATTGTCAGAGATGTTTCAGAAGAATTTAAGAAACTTGCAAAACTTCAAGGAATGATACTGGCCTCATGTTTTATGGTTATGAGCATACTTTTTATTCTTTTAAGAGTAGTGGTTAAAAAGCGGGAAAAAATAATTGAAGAAAAAGCTGAGGAAAGATTAAAGCTAAAAGAAAAATTGAGGAAAGCGGAACACCTTTCAGCAATAGGCGAAATGACTGCTGGAGTTTCCCATGAAATTAGAAATCCACTTGGTATAATAAAAAGCAGTGCAGAATTGCTAAAAAAGCAAATTGTTAGAAATGGGTTGAATACAACTATTCCAGATATTATTATCGAAGAGTCAAGTCGGCTTAATAACATTATTAAAGATTTCCTTGACTTTGCAAAACCAAAAATGCCTGATCTGCACCCATGTCAAGTTGAGCAAATTGTTGAGAAAAACATTGCATTTTTCTTACCCCAAGCCGAAAATAGTAGATTCGAAATCGAAAAAAAATTTGAGTCAAACCTGCCTGAAATCATGGTTGATTCTTCTATGTTATATCAGGCGTTTTTGAATATATTTATCAATTCTTTCCAAGCCACTGGTGGAACAGGAAAGGTTATTGTTGAAATTTTTTTTAATGGTGACAACATAGTCATAAATTTTTTAGACCAAGGCAATGGAATTAAGGAAAAAGATTTGGAAAAAATCTGGACACCCTTTTATACTACAAAAGATTCAGGTACTGGTCTTGGACTTGGAATAGTAAAGAATATTATTGATGCTCACAATGGAAGTATTGAAATTTCTAATCGCAAATTAAAAGGCGCTAAAGTTACAATTCAGCTGCCTGTAAAGTGGAGTTGATTGATGGAAAGCATAGTTATTGTTGATGATGAAAAGCACTATCCTTTGATTCTCAAAGAAGTTTTAGCAGAAGAAGGTTATTTGTCTTATCCTGCTTCAAGCGGGATGGAGGCTCTTGATATACTACGCCAGGAAAATATTGATCTTGTCCTTACTGATGTAAAAATGCCCGGAATGGATGGAGTTGAGCTTTTGTCTAAGATAAAAGAAATAAACCCTGATATTCCTGTGATTGTTATGACTGCACATGGAAGTGTTGAAAAAGCGGTGGAAGCAATGCAGAAGGGTGCATATACGTTTATTCAAAAACCTTTTGAAAACGAGGTCCTTTTAAGTCATATTTCAAAAGCCCTTTCTATATATCGTATTGTTCAAGAAAATACCATGTTAAGGGATGCAATCAGTTCGACATATAGCTTTGGTAATATAATTGGAAAAAGTAAATTAATGCAGGAATTGTATGAAACAATAAAAAAAGTCGCTCCTGCAAATGCAACTGTTTTAATTGAGGGTGAAAGCGGTACTGGTAAAGAACTAGTTGCAAAATCTATCCATTATAACAGTACAAGGAAATCTAATTCTCTTATTGCAGTGAATTGTTCTGCTTTTGCAGAGAGTTTGCTAGAGAGTGAATTGTTCGGGCATGAAAAAGGTGCCTTCACAGGTGCAACAAGTAGGAAAAAAGGGCGATTTGAACTTGCAGACAAAGGCACTCTTTTCCTTGATGAGATTGGGGAGTTGTCTTTAAGTCTACAGGTAAAGCTTTTAAGAGTGCTCCAGGAAAAAATTTTTGAGCGTGTTGGCGGTACCGAACCTGTTTCAGTAGATTTTCGCCTTATTGTTGCTACTAATAAAAAACTTGAGAAAGAAGTTGATAAAGGTCTATTTAGAGAAGACCTTTATTACAGATTGAATGTTGTAAAAGCATCAATTCCGCCATTACGAGAGCGTAAAGAAGATATCCCGTTATTAGTCAGTCATTTTATTAACAAATATGCAATTGAAAGTAACTCACCTATTGGAGTGCGTGGTATAACTCAAGAAGCAGCAAAGCTTTTATTTGATCAGCAATGGAAGGGGAATATTAGGGAACTTGAAAATGCAATCGAAAGAGCTGTAATATTATCTACAGAGGAAGACATTACACCGGCAGATCTCCCATTGAACATAAGGCAAAACATTGGTTTAGATCTTGACCTTGGTGGAATTCCTGAAAATGCAGGACTTACTGAGACTCTTTTGTCTGTTGAAAAAAGGATGATTCAAAGAGCAATGACACTTGCAAGCGATGTGCAAACAAAGGCTGCTGAAATTCTTGGCATAGGTAAAAGCGGCCTGAATCAGAAGCTAAAAAAATATGGCTTAGATAAATAAACATGCGGGTAAGCGCGGTTCAAGATTTTGAACATTTGCAACAATTAAACAATTTTGTTTTAATTTCAAATAGTTACGTGAAGTATCTGCTCTAGATTCACTAAAGCAGTTCAAAATTTTAAACTTAGATTTGATTTCAACACGTTTTAGCTATTGTCTAATTTTTTATAGAATGGCATTGAGAAAATAAATTAATTAATAAATATTGATGAATTTCAAGGCGTTAGAGTGAATAATTATTTTTTCTAAAATTAATTGAAAATTTTGGCAGGGTATTTGCTTTATTATCTAAGCGAAGTTAATTTTTTCATCTTTGTTTCTCCTTTTACAGAAAAGCTGCTGTTAATTCAGCAGCTTTTCTGTTTTTATTCTCATCAAGACCCTTTGATTATTCAAGTTTACTTTGTGCTAAAGCTTTATACATTGAGTCTGGATACTCTGCAACAATCTTTTTATAGAAACCGTTGCTTACATTATTGCCCTCTGTTTTTTCAGCAATCATTCCCAAATTAAAAAGAGCTTCATCTTTTAATAATGCACCTTCTTTTTTTGTAATTTTTTCAAAATAAACCTCGGCTTCCTTAAAATTTTCAAGGGCGAGACAGGTGCGTCCGAGTGCAGAAAGAATCAGGCTTTCGACTGTTGCATCGTTTTTAAAATCAGAAAGAGCTTCTTTATAAAATTCGTAAGCTTTTTGAAAGTCTGATGCGTCATAACAAATTTTGGCAAATTTTATTTTAGCCATTTTGCCTGCAGAAGTATTGGGATAATCTTCAAGGAGTTTAGAAAAATCGTTTTTAACTTCCAAATAAGCTTTTTTTGGGTCTTTTGCTTTGTTATATTTGGTTAATGTTTCATTGAGCAATAAGGATGCTTTATTTCCAGAGGATTTAATATTGAAAATGACTACTGAAAAAATAACTATCACAGCTACAAAGCAAAAAGCCATAAATAATAGCTGTTTTTTATATGTTTTTCCATAATCTAATACTTTTAAGAGGGTTTCCTGAAAGGGATCTAACTCTTCAAGCTCTCTTCTACGATCATTTGATACTCTTTGTTGTTTTGCCATATCCAGCCTTTAATTATTACAAAATAAATTGTTATTACCAGACAAGGGTTTTATGAATCCACCCCTGATCACCATCTGCATGCTTGACTTTATACCAGCTTTCTTTTTTGTCAAGTACCTTAAAAGGAACACCTTTTGATGCTTTAAACACAATTTTAAAGTCTGTTCCGGGTCCGGAACGTACATTGCAGTCATTTTTTATAGTTATTATTGAGTCTTCTTTTTCTAATAAGGATTCATGGACCCACGCATTATCTTTTTCAAAATCTTCAAACTGATACCACTCCTCTTGCTTTTTGAGGATGATGATTGGATAGTATTTTTCAACCTTCCATTTAATATCATAGTCTGTACCGGGCCCTGATCTCACATTAGCAATTGTTTTATTTATGCATCGGCGTTCATTCGCAATTGTATACACTGAGCTGAAAAGAAAGCATAGGATAACAATGCCTATTATTTTATATTTAATAAATCGGGAATGTTTCATAAAGTCTCCTATAATATTTATCCAAAGCCAAGTATTCTGCCAATCTGATATACCAGAAAAGACACACACCATGCAACCGTTGTTGTATAAAATAAATTAAAGAGTGCCCATTTAGCTGATGTTTCTTTCCAGATTGAAACTAAAGCAGCAATACAGGGTAAATATAAAAGTACAAAAAGCATTAGTGAGAGGGCGCTTAAAGGTGTCATGTTTGAATTTCGCAATGATTTACTTAAAGCTTCTGGTTCCTGATCTCCAACTCCATAAAGAACACCCATTGTGCTTACGACTACTTCCTTGGCAACAATACCAGTGACAATAGCAACACTTGCACGCCAATCAATGCCTATGGGTCTGAAAACCGGTTCGATTGTCTTGCCTAATTGTCCTATATAAGTTTTTTCTATTCTTTCTTTTTCTTGTTGCCTTTGCAGATCTGAAATTTTATTTTTAAGTTCACTCGAAGATTCTGAAAGGCTTGTCATCTGGGAATATTCTGTATTTAAGCGATCAAGTTTTTTTTCATAATCCATTGAATAAGTGATGTTTCTAGGAAAATAAGAGAGGGTCCAGATAATAATTGAGCCAATAAGAATGACTCCTCCCATTTTTCTTAAAAACATTTTACTTCTGTCCCACATATGGATAATAAGGCTT
>JAGLHT010000038.1 GCA_023143455.1 Desulfobacterales bacterium | reverse complement strand
GATCGCCCTGATTAGGGCGAATACAAGATTCGCCCCTACATTGTGCCGATAAAACAATAACACTATTAAAAATGAAAATTCCTATACTATCAAGATAATTTCAAAACCATTGCTTCGGCAAATTCAAAGATCAGGCAATCAAATTGTGAGAATGAATGGTTCAAAACAGATCTTCGAGCAAAAACAGATTATCTTATGCAACAGCTTGAAACAAAAAGTATGTCTGCCCTCGCAGGTAAAAACAAATCAGAACTTGTTATTAATCGTTTTAAATATGAAAACAGCAAACTATATTCAAAATTCAGCGATTATATCAGGCAATACAGCCTTGACTATTTTAGCGGGTCAAGATTTTTATCTCCTGTCATTGATATCGAACAACGGCTTACCAAAGTTTCTACAAGGGGACTTAGGACTATTATTACAACAAAAAAAGAAGAGGCTCAGGTTGCAGCTGCAGCAGACGCCACCCACTATATCAGTGGCAGTTATTGGCAACTTAATAATGGTAATATTGAACTTAAAGCATCACTTTCCACTGTTCAAGGTAATATCCTGGCATCAGATAACATTATTATTGACAATGAAATGGTTAGTGCAAACCTGCTTGAGCGGCCACAAAAAACTGATCAAACCTTTCTGAACGATATCAATCAGGTTTCAACAGCAGACTCCAATGAAGCTCTTGATGTTCAGCTGTTTACCCAAAAAGGCAGAAATAGCCTAAGCTTTAATAATGGCGAAGAAATAACCTTTTTTGTAAAAGCTAACAAGAACGTCTACGTACAATTATTCTCAAAAGATGCTGCTGATAATATTTTCAGGATATATCCCAATTCTTATACCAGTGATAATGAGATTATCAATGCAGGTGTTTTAACATCAATTCCCAACAATAAATATGCAAGTGATTTTAAATTTCAAGTAACAGGACAGACAGGAAACGAAATGGTATTTGCCTTTGCAGCTTCTTCTCCCCTGCCCGACCTTCCTTCAAAAAACACAGGCTTTTACGGGATGAAACAGATGATAATTACAATTCCTGAAATAAAACAAAGATTTGCAGATTTTGCCTTAAAAAGAGGGATTGCGCTATCCATGGATGCAATACCTATTGTTACCCGTTAAGAATCGCTCTGACAAGATTTATCAAGTATGGTAACGCATGAAAGCTTTGAAAATTTTTTATCAAAGGTAAATATTTCATTGGCATAATCAAGGAGATCCTTAAGGATAAGCCTATCTACAAAGCCTGCCCCAGTACCTTGATATTCTTTTAATACAGTTAAGGCATGTCCTGACAAAGTTATCATGGGGGAAGCAAGGAAATCAGTCAGCTTTTTTGCTGCTTCAAAAAAAGGAACATTGTAATGATGACACAGGACGTGATAAACTTCTGCAATGACTAAATCTGAAACATAAACAATAGTTCCTGAGAGATAACACTTCTCAAGGAAAAGAAAAGAAGTTTCAGCCTGGTCAGCAGGTTTTCCAACTAGTAGTCTTAATACAATACAAGTATCAATACCAAGTTTTTTCATTTTTTAAGATTGCCAACAGACTTACCAATAGAAGCTCGAATTGCTTCCATACTGTTATCTTTATCTTTAGCGTATTTTTGAAGAGAAGCAAACCATTTGCTTTCTATATTCTTTTTTGGCTTAAGAATCCAGGCAAAATCCTTTCCAATTTTTTTCCGTTCCAGAATCAAATCATCCCCAGCCTTTATACCTAATTCCTTGCAAAGTTTCACAGGGAAAGTTGCTTGTCGCTTACTTGTCAATCTAATAGTTTGTGTCATAATAATTTCTCCTTACCTTTTAGCTTAATTGTAAGGGAGGAGGAATGATATGTCAAATAAAAAATTGGTTCCTGCGGCAAGTCTTGCCTTTTGCTGCTCCGCAACGCAAAAGTCGATCCTTGCCTATTGCCTTAAGCTACCGCTTCCGTTACTGACAGTACCTAAAGGAGCGTCCATCTGGGCAAATCCTTTTTTAGAAGTGCGAAAACTTCGTTTAAAAGGATTATCTCTACAGGCATCTAAAATAACTATGTTCAGAGGATTTCCTGCTTTTTCCATCTTGTTAAGGATTCTTCCTGCATCAATAGCTTCAAATTCTACTTCTGATTCTTCTTTAATATTATTATTTACCGGGATCAGATAATTAGTACCATCGATCTGCATTCCATGCCCTGCAAAATAGAAAATGCCGATTTCTGAAGCTGAGAGTTTTCTTCCAAACTGCCTAAAAGCATCCAGCATCTCTTTTTTTGAAGCATTTTTCTTTAAAATCACATCAAACCCGAGTCTTTTCAATACAGAACTTATATCTGAAGCGTCATTTACAGGATTATTAAGAGGTGATGATTTATAGTTGCTGTTGCCTATTACAAGTGCTATCCGGTTAGCTGCATTTGCTGATATAATATTAGAAATATTAGCTGCAAGTATTAGAATTAGAGTAATGAAAACTATTTTTTTTAACATCTTTTAAACCCTTTGTCTGAATATTTCGTTTGACTATTTAATCAATCAGAAATAAGACTCTCATTTTTTTATTAAAATTTCAATAAAATTACCTGTTTCAGCATTGCGATACATATTTCTTCATTCTTTTTTCCGCCTCTTTTTTAAACTGAGAATCATCTGATACATCAATCAATGTTTTAAAACAATTAGATGCAAGTATATTATCACCTGATTCTGCATGCAGTATTCCTAATTGGTACAATGCTTTTGACTGCCATGGACCTTGTTTTTCTGAGGCGAATTCAAGACAGACACTTGCTGCGTGGAAATCAAAAACTTTATAACATTGAATGCCGATCCGAGTTAATGACATACCATCTATTGCCCGTGTATAATTTGGAAAATATGTATAAAACAATACCATTGCTTTTTTTATATCTCTACTGCTTAATATAGCTATTAATTTTGAATAATATTTTTCAGCGCTCAATTTGTCATACAAGCTTTTTGATAATAAATAGCGCAAAGCCTGTTCATCTTTTGGATCTCTTTTTAGTATTTCAGTATATCTGGATTTTGCATTTTTATGCCCGAATTCACTTTCGCCATTTCTTTTTGCTGTTACTTTTGTATATTCTTTTGCACTTGTGGCATTCATATTTAAAATTAAAGCTAATAAAAAACCACCCATATATCCGCCAACATGCGCCCAGTAATTTATATGGCAATAGTTATTATTAAACTGGGTCTCACTTCCTTCTATTTGCACTGCAAAGAACAAACCTATCAGGAATGTTGCATGAACCCTTATTGGCATTGAAAATACAGGTAGAAAGAAGATTGGCAGGCCTACAGACAATCTTGCAAAAAAACATCTAACAGCAAAAATTCCGATTAATCCTGAAATAGCTCCGGATGCGCCGAGAGAATGGAAACTTGAGATACTAAACCCATCAAATTCACCAGCTTTCATAACAAGCATAATCAGAACAAACACCTTAGTTGTAATTATGCAGAACACATAACTCAATGAGAATTTAAAAGATCCAAGCCTTGGTTCAAGAGCATTCCCAGCGACCCATAAAAGTATCATATTCCCATAAAGATGACTTGGGCTTGCATGAAGGAATGCACTTGTGAAAACAGATATGATGCAATCTGACAATGAAGGGTTGCCATAGGGGAAAAATACTCCTTTTGCAACTGCTTCTCCTGATAACATATAATAAAAAACTGTATTTGAAAGAATCAATAATATGGTGATATAAGGAATTCGTTTTTTCTCAAGATCTGTATTATAGATCATCCCGGGCGGAAAGATACTGATATTGTTTTTGATTATCCCAAAAAAACTCTGACTCTGCCCAAAACCCCATACTATTTTAAATATCAAAAACACAGGAGCTACAAAAATGATAATATAAATCAATGAAAATAAGAAATCAAAAATCTCAGGTTTAACAAAAGCTACAATAAACGGCGTTAAAACAACTCCACCCACCGGGAAAAAATACGATTTAATAGTTGCACTGGTATGATGTGTCATTTACCTTCTCTCATTATATAATATTTTGTGATTTTATGCTTTTTCTCTGTGTTCATATATACAGTATCGAAGCAATGAGAAGATTTTTCTAAAATTTATTCAGATTTTATAGGTTTTATCGTGGGGACCAAGAAGAAGAAATTTGAGAGTTTGATCCTTTGTTGCTTTACAATCAGAACAGAGAACAATAGTATCGTCATTTTTTTTTCGACAAATCGCACAATAAAGATAAATAATAATGAAATTTCGTTTAACTGGGCATGAATAAAAGCCTTGCCAATTACCTTTTAATGGTTCTCCAATAGAAACTGGATTTTCTATTATCATATCGATTTTTTTTCTAACCTGTTTTTTAATAGATGAATGTTTTTTAACTGCTTTTAGAAAAGCAGATTCAAATTTTACTTCCATCAGTCTTCAAAAACATCATCATATGAATGCCAGGTCGATTCACCATTCTGTAATTTTGCTTGAGCTTCAATCATGCTTGCATTAAATAATGGATTAGAAAGAATCTCCTCAATTTTTTCTCCTTCAACTCTACGTTTAATCGATAGAATATATTGAGTGATAATATTGGCAATTGTAGTACGGTTTTCAGCAGCATAAATTTTAATAAATTCAGCAAGATCTTTATCAGTGCT
This sequence comes from Desulfobacterales bacterium, assembly GCA_023143455.1. Lineage (GTDB taxonomy): Bacteria > Desulfobacterota > Desulfobacteria > Desulfobacterales > Desulfobacteraceae > JAIOSM01. The sequence goes on along the minus strand of JAGLHT010000038.1, from coordinate 21,777 downwards.
GATATTTAATCGAGTTTTTAACATAATACCCTCCAACTTAATAAGTATTTACTGTTCCTATTATACGCCTGATAGGTGACAAATCAAATTAAAAATATCACTTCAGCTCCGCAATTATGATATTATCATCCCCGGTTACAAGAGGGGTTTGTACTCTACCGGATTCACGTCCTGCCTGATATTTTACTTCTGATGCAAGATATGCCTTCATTTCGTCAAGTCTTATAATTTTATCCTTATTTTTATCTGCTGCACCGCTCAGTCCTTTTAAAAAATAGTATGAAAACAGACTATGTCGTTTGGAAGGATACCAGGTTGCAACCTGATCTTTATCTGCAGCACAGAAGATTGCTGCTTTTTCTATATTTTGTATTGGATTTGTTGTTTTAAGCATGGCAGGACTTATGTTTTTAAATAATGATCCGGATGCAGAATCTCCTGAGAAACATGCATCTAAAACAATAGTCACATTTTTTGCACCAAGGTTTTTAACAACCGAATAAAAGTCATTTAACGGATATCCATTATTCTGAATATAATCAGCTTCTGCATCAACAGGCACAAGATAATTTGTTTTTCCTTCAGGTCCCGGACCTCCATGCCCCACATAATAAATAAAAACATCTGATTTGCCCTGTCTTATATAGTCATGCAATTTTCCTTTGCTGTTATGACCATTACCAAAAAGAGTTCTAAAACCACCACTTGTAACATTTGTTCTGGCAATAATATTGCCCGGCATATATCCAAGAGTTTTGACAATATACTGCTTCATAACAGCAACATCACGTTTTGCATATTTTACATCTGGAAGACCTTTTGTATAATCTTGATTCCCTATTAACAGGGCAATGCCATATTTGTTTTTAAGTTTTCCTGTTGGGATATTATTATCTATATCTACTTTTAAATTCATATCCACATTTTGATCATCAGAAGCTGAACCGATTGAGCTTATCATATTCTCAATTCCTCCTGAATCGTGGGACTGACTCTGATTTTTAGCAATCAACTTACTTTCCGGTATCTGAAGATAGTATCGTCAATTAAAGCAGTAAATAATTCATCATAGGCTTTTTTAGCTTCCATGTTATCTGGATATTTTTCAGAAAATGCTTTAGCCCGCTGCACTGCAACTGCATCTTTGCCATTTTTAAATGCAAGATAAAATTGCTGTATCTGTGTGGACATGACAATCTGTTTTAAAGATTTAAACTCAGAATAGTTTTTAAACTCTTTCTGATATTTCATAACAGCTGTAAGAGCTGTATCATTTTTACCAAGACGTGATAAAACCTTACAATACGTAATGGCAACCTGCTCATCAAAATCAGCTTTTTTAAGACTTAAAAGCCCTGCATCCACATTATTATTCTTAATCTTTGTTAAACAATTTGCTGTATATCGATTAAATAAAGACTGCCTTGTTTTTTGAATCTCTTTTTCATTTTTCCATTTTATTGCTGCATTATGTATTGTTTTTAGAGCATCAATATGGTTTCCGGCTCGGAACTGAGCTCTTGCCAAAGTATCATGTGTCTGAAAAATGTTTTTATCTATATTATAAGCTTTTTGAGAGGTCTCAAGGGTTTTACGAATATCAAAATTATTCTCAAGCATGACAGATGCAAGATTATTAAGCCATATCGCATTTTTTGCGCCATCTTTATCAACTGCTTGTTGAAGATACATCTGGGCTTGATCAAGATTACCATATCTGTAGAAAACAACTCCAAGATTATATTTGATCTTTGCTGTATCACACATTTCTTCTGCTTTAAGAAAAAGTTTAATACCTTGTTCCTTATCAGTTTTAAATGTAGTAGCAGCTTTTTTTAAAATATCTTCTGCCAGATCACAAAACTCACCTTTTGCAGACAATGCAGATCCGGTAGCAATTAATAAGCATAGTATCGCGCAGATAAATATTTTTTTAATCATAAAACACCTTCCTTTTTCATTAATATATAAAATCAATCACAGCCATTTCCTACATAATAGGATAAAACAACATCTTTAAATGCTTTGTTCTTTTTCAATTCATTGGTTATTCTTTTTATGCTGCCTGCTTTGGCAGCTATGTAAATTTGATTTTCAGGAACCGGGATAAATGAAAAATCAATCTTTTGTTTTGATGCCACAATTTTAAAAGATTCTTTACAGGGTTTATTCTCTTCAAGAGGATATAGAACAATTTTCATGGAATCTAAGTATTTATCAGGCGGAAAAACAAAAGCCCCGGATGTAAGTGGTTTATTTTCAAACCATTTGTTTGGATAGAGCAATGTTGCTGATTGATCAGCTGCAAGGTTAAAAATATATAAGAACACTCCGGGCTCGGTCTTTACAAATATTCTGGCACTTTCTCCTGATTTGTAACATGCTTTTTTCTTATCAAGTCTTGCTTCAAGCTTTGGGAGGTCATTTGTCTGATAAGGGGAAACAACATTTTCAAGTTGTTTTTGATAAACATTGCCAAGAATATTTGATTCAAGATTAACCCATGAAGCATCAAGTTTTTCCTCAAACTCTTCAACTCCGATCACTCTTGATTGTTTTATATCTAAAGCTTTAACAATTACACGTATAGAAGGGTTTGTATATTTTTTATTCAAAATAGTATAGCTTCCGGTAACAATAACATCAGCTCCGGCTTTTTCCCACAAATCTGATTCTATATTATTATTTAAACCTGGACCAAAACTTTCAAGATCATCAATTATAATCGTAATATCTTTTCTGGCCTTAACTCTGATACCATTATCTGTAAGACTTTTTTCTATTCTTTCCCTCCAAAGATTACCAAGGGCTGTAATATCACCGGAAGAAGCCTCTGAAATATATGATACTGCAACGCTTGCATCTTTATCAATTGCCGGAAAAAAAGAGGTAGGCGCGCCTTTTTGTACAGAAACACATCCTGAGATCAAAAAAAACAGACTTGCAAGTATTAACAAAAAATTACGTATCATTTCAGATTTTACTCCTTTTTTAAAAATTTGTTTCTGCGGCAAGTCCTGCCTTTTGCTGCTCCGCTTTGCAAAAGTCTGGCCTTGCCTGCTGGCTAAAGCTACCGTTACCGTTACTGCCGGACTTGGGAAGAGCAGAGCCGAAACCCTAGGTGGGAGTAGCGGCAGTCAGCAGTGTTCCTGCAACGGTCAGCTGCCCGCACGTCCCTGGGGCCGTCGTCCCAGCTGCCACCACGGTTCACGCGGTAATTACTACCAGATGTTACTAAAGGATTATTACTGGAATGTTTAGAATATGCATTTTTATCATAAACATCCTCACACCATTCCCAGACATTGCCGGACATATCATACAATCCAAGACCATTGGGTGCTTTTGTACCTACCTGATGAGTTTTGCTGCCACTGTTTGAATAATACCAGGCAACATTGTCAACATTATTACCACCTGCATACTTCTCATTCTTTCCTCCACTTCTTGCTGCATATTCCCACTCTGCTTCTGTTGGCAGTCTGAATTCTACATTATTCCTGCTATTTAGTTTTCTAATAAAGTCCTTGGCATCATTCCAGGATACTTTTTCAACAGGACAATCATTACCACAATTCTTAAAATAAGACGGGTTAGTCCCCATAATATCCTTCCACTGCCCCTGGGTTACTTCGTATTTTGCCATCCAGAATCCATCTACACATACTTTGTGTACGGGTTTTTCATTTTGGTAACTTGAACCAGAATTACTTCCCATCTGATAACAGCCTCCCTCTACCCAAACAAACTCCATGCCTGTTACAGGCTCAGTATAGGTCTTATCTGATTGCGTGCTTTTTTGTTCAGTCTTTTGCTCCGGTTTCTTCTCCTCGCCCAGATCAAACCCATCAATAAACAAAGCAGAACTAATAACAGCTGAAAGCATCACAAAAAGAAAAATTACAACTAATGTTACATATATTCGAATTTTCAAATGTTTATTCCTTCTTTTTTATATCTTCTCCGGTAACTCATATATATAGTATCGATTCATTTCTCGCATTTTTCTATTAAAAATTCAATTAAATATTATAATCTGTTTGTAGTATGTTTTCATAATGGTTAGTTGTAATGGAATATCAGGGTCTGCTTTTTTAAATGCTGCATATTTGGACGGCTTAAAAGCAGATGCTGAAAATTTTACCTCAAAAGCCTTCCCTGCATTAATGACAAAATCAATTTCCTGTTGTTTTTGAGTCCGCCAGTATCTAATATTGTCTTCCCCCTTAATTAGTTAAAAAGGTTATTGAAGCCATGTATTAATTCAATACTCTTATACTTTTATCCTGCCGCATCATCTTTAGCTGATGCAGGTTTGATATGCACATCTCTCTGGGGAAAAGGTATTTGAATACCTTCTTTGATAAAACGTTTGTAAACATCAGTGTTGAGCATATGCAATACTTTACCTCGCAATACAGGTCTTTCTACCCAGCATAATAATTCATGGTCAAGACTTGAGTCTCCAAAATTTCTAAACCGTACACGTGGTTCAGGGGTTTTGCAGACATCTGTGTGTTGTCTTGCAACTTCAAGCAATACATCATGGACTTTGTCAATATCCGAGCCATAAGCGACACCAATCTTTAAAGAAACTCTGAATTTCTCATGCGGACCACCTGCCTCATTGGTAATCTGGGTATTTCCCATTATCGAATTCGGCACGATTATTTCAACATCAGAACGGGTCAAAAGTCGTGTACTTCTTATACCAATATTAATCACTTCACCCCTTTCTCCCGTATCAAGCACAATAAAATCACCAAGTTTATAAGGAGCATCAGCTAAAATAAATACCCCGGAAAATAAATTGGCAAGGGTATCTTTTGCAGCAAATGAAATTGCAAGACCTAATATTCCAGCAGAAGCTACCCAGGCAGTAAGATCAATATTCCAAATAAGAAAAACAATATAAATTGAAAGACCGGTCATGACAAGCACCAAAAGATTATTAAATAGGGACAGAGTGCTTTGTTGTATAAATTTAAACTGACTTTTGTCATTGCTAAATAAGTTAAGAACAACTTTCATGATCTGTATAACTGCTACTGACCAAAAAAATACAACCACAGTTTGCAGCCCGCTTAAGACAATGAAGTTTACACCCTCTTTAAATTCTAATTTTTCTGTAGCCAAGCCAAGACCAAAAATTATAATAGTGAAAAAAATGGGTTTATGTATTATGTCAATAATCTTATCATCCAGCTCAATTTTTGTCTTTTCTATCCACTTTAGTAAAACCTTAGATATGAGCACATCAAAAAGCTTTGCAAGACAAACAGATACAATAACAATCAATAAGGCCTGGACATAATTATTTGGAGATATTTGACCCAACAACTCCATCAAGCTTTCTTTTGTAAATTCCATTGTTTTTCCTATGATATTATTAGTTTAATCATTTTTTTAATTAAAAGTTATTATCAATATTTATTATATCTATAAAGAAATATCCAGTAACATTTAATTATAAACATCTAATCTTCCAATCTATTTATTTTAATGATAAAACTTAAAAATATAATAAACAATTTTTCAGATAGGCAGATAATGATTTTAAGCAGTATTTTCCCGGTTTTTGCATTGATCATAGCAGGCAGAATTTTAAAAAAAACAGAATTTATAAATGATAACTTCCTAAGTGTTTCAGACAAGCTTTTGTATTTCATATTTTTCCCAACCATGCTTTTCTGGAAAATAGGTGGGAGTGGTAATGGATCAGAATTTAACATAAATATTGTCTGGGCAACACTGTCTACAATACTTTTCATCTTTGCTGTTAGTACTATTTTTATCATTTGGTTCAAGGTTAAAAATTTCGATGCTGGAAGTTTTTCCCAAAGTTGTTACAGGTTTAACACTTATATCGGTTTTGCAGTTATTATAAATGCTCTGGGAGAAGAAGGCATCCGATTTTTTGGTATCATCATTTCCTTTGCTATACCCATAATCAACATATTGTCAATTTCTCTTTTGTCTTGGTTTGACGGATCTTCAGGTTCAACTCTTAAAATTAAAAAAAGAGTTCTCAAAATGGCTGGTTCAATCTTGAAAAATCCTCTAATCATTGCCTGTGTAAGTGGTCTTCTTTTTTCAAATCTTAATCTTCAATTCCCCAAACCCCTCGACAACCTTTTTGAGTTAGTTTCAACTGCATCCCTTCCCCTGGCCCTGATTTCAATAGGTGGATCATTCACATCTGGCAAATTGAAAGATTATTTAAATCTATCAATAATAGGCTCCGTGTTTAAGCTGATCTTTTTCCCTTTGTCAGGGCTTGTTTTTCTGCATTTTTTCGGTGTAACAGGAGTTGCTTTTAAAACGTGCCTGATCTTTTTTGCACTACCAACAGCGACCTCTATCTATGTTTTGTCCTCCCAGATGAACAGCAACACAGACCTTGCAGCATCAACAATTGTTCTTTCCACTGCTTTTTCTTTTATCTCGCTTTCAGCTGTGATGCTTTACATATCATGATGAGAATCAAATCAATCCCATTTTCTAAGCGAATTATATTCTTTTAACAATATCTTTAACTCATCTTCTGTAATGACAGCTCCTGAGCCTTCAAGTTTTTTATGGAAAACCCCGGGTAATCTTTCATCTTTCTTTGTCATGCCTTCATTGATGTTATATTCTCTAACTTTTGAGGCGACATCCTGGGCAATCTTTTGCAAATTTTCTTTTGACCCGTCAATACCTGTTGATGCAGTAATTATTGTTCCTAAATGTTCCCAAGAGTATATATCTCTATAAAACTTACAGAGAATCATGGTATCAAATAAGTTTAATCTGTCTTCAAAATCAATAAAGACTTTGGCTTTCCCTTCAATCTGACCAGGATCAATGAGTCCTGCAAGTTCAGCTTTATAAAAAGTACTCCGAAGGTGGCAGGCTCCTCTGTCAGATGTAGCATATCCCAAACCTATGCCTTTGAATATTCTAGGGTCATAACCAGCAGGTTCCAGTCCTTTAACATGAACTGCCTGATCTTCCATACCCCAAGCTTTAGCAGTGGGAATGATACCTGTTGACAATAACTGACCGATATCTTTTCTTTCAGATATGAGCTTCAAGAGAGAAGCTGTTGCGTCAACATCACCAAAATGAATCTCATAGTCTGAATAACCTTTCTCAAAAGCTGCCATGGTAAAAGCAACCAGGTTACCTGATGTCATAGTATCCATTCCAAAGCCATCGCAAAGATGATTGAGATAGGCTATCTCTTCAATGGAATCGATCATACAAAGACCACCAAACGCATAGATGGTCTCGTACTCAGGTCCTTCTATGATCAAACCTTTATGGCGCCCCTGCAATACCTTTGTCATCCTGCCACAGGACAAATAACATTTGGCACAAGCATGGGGAGTAACATCACACTGATTATGAAGAGCCTCAGCACTGATTTTTTCCCAATGGGGAGCCTCTCCTTTTGTCCAGTATTTTGTTGGAAATGCTTTTGCTGTGTTCATAACTTTTACCATCTGGGAGGTACCCATGGTTTTAAAACCATGAACTGCCGGATGATCCTTTGATTCTGATGTAAGTTGTTTATTTAGTTTACTCAGGGCAGGTGCATCATGGGGGTTTCGTTCTTTATCTCCTGAAAACACAATTGCTTTTAGATTCTTGGAGCCCATAACAGTTCCAGTGCCAGTTCTTCCGGCACACCGCCATCCATCATTTTTAATAATGGAAAACATTACCCCGTTTTCAGCAGCCGGACCAACAACCACAGCGCCAGTTTTCCATTTTTTTATTTTTTTACTGAAATATTTATCTTTCACGGCTTTTTCGGTTTCAAAAGTATCTTTACCCTTAAGATCATCAGCATTATTAAAAATAACTTTATCAGGAGTTATTTCCATAAGAGAAAGGTCTTTGGCTTTCCCATAAATTACAATGGCGTCAAACCCTGTAGCACTGATAGCTTCAGGTACTTTACCGCCGGAATAGGATTCTGCATAAAAGCCGGTCAGAGGAGATTTAGTAAACACACCATACCTGGACGAACCCCATGTCATACCTCCGGTTACAGATCCTGTTGCAAAGATCAGATGGTTGGCACTTGACAAAGGATCAACACCCTTAGGATTACGTTCAGCCAGCAGCCAAGAGGCAAGCCCTTTGCCTCCAAGATATTTTGCATAGATTTTCTCATCAATCTTTTGAATATTAAACTCTTGTTTAGTTAGATCAATATTTAATATCCTGTTATAAAATCCGTACATATCAACCTCCATAAAAAAGTTCTTTCTATTCCTGTATCAACTTTTAGGCATTGATTCAAATGCTTTCTCAAGTATTAATCCTTTTTAAATATACCAGGATATATTATAATCAAAGAATAAAACATTCTTCAACTGGCTGAAAAGTGCCTGACCACAGTGTGAGAAAAATGGATTGATATAGTCTCCCTTATTTAGTGGGGGGTTAATAATCTCAGCCTGATAAAAGGCTGGAAAGGAGGATGTGATAAAAATAAACAAAATACTAAACCCAGTAGATGGTTCTGATCATTCAATTCGCTCAACCGAGTATGCCATTGAACTTGCCAAACTTATGGATTCTGAAATTGTTCTGCTGCATTGCCATGATCGTTTTCCCATTGTTGTGGCAGAACCCAATTTTCAAAAGGCAGTTAACCAAATCACAAAAGCATCTGAGGAACTTGTTAAACCTTTTATAGAAATGTTTGAACAAGGAGGAATAAAGGTTGATGTCCGTATCCTTGAGGGAAACCCGGGCAATAAAATACCTGAAGTGGTGAAAATTGAGAAAACAGATCTGATTGTTATGGGATCAAGAGGCGTCACAAGCTTTAAAGGCCTGCTGCTTGGCAGCGTTGCTCATCAGGTTCTTAATAAAGCAGACTGCGCTATTTTTATAACAAAATAGCGCAGAATAATTGTAAATGAATTGGGGAAAAGCTTTATCGAAAATCCATTGATCTTAATAACAGGTGCCACAGGGTATATTGGCGGCAGGCTTGTTTTACGGTTGTTAGAAGCCGGCTACAGGGTCAGGGCTATGGTAAGGTCCATGAAAAAAATTCAGGGAAAGTCATGGAAAGACCATCCCAATCTTGAGCTTGTCAGAGCAGACCTCCATAATCCTGAGAGCCTGGAAGAGACACTGCAAGGTTGTAATGTGGTCTATTACCTTGTTCATTCAATGTCTGAAGAACACAAGGATTTTGTCGATGCAGACCGCAGGGCTGCTAAAAATTTTATTTCATTCTCCGATAAACACGACCTTGATCGGATAATCTACCTTGGGGGTCTTGGCGGCAATGAACCCAAAGCAAGTTTTCATCTTAAAAGCAGGCAGGAAGTTGAGAAAATTCTTCAGTCGGGCAGGGTGCCTGTAACGGTTTTTCGTTCAGCCCATATTCTTGGGTCAGGCAGCGCATCCTTTGAAATGTTAAGATACATTGTAGAAAGAATGCCATTTTTTATTGTTCCAAAAAGCGTGATAGAAACAAAGATTCAGCCTATCTGTATTAGAAATGTTCTGTTTTATCTGGAAAAATGCCTTGAAAAAAAAGAGACTATGGATCAGGTTTATGATATTGGAGGACCTGAAATCTTGACATACAGGGAGTTATTTGAGATTTACGCAGAGCAGGCTGGTTTGAGAAAACCTTTGTTGATTCATTCACCAACCCCTTCTTTTATGTTGGGTACAAAAATCGCTCATTCAATTGCCAAACGCTTGCTTCCCTTATCACCCGGTATTTCCCAGCCGCTTCTTGACGGTCTTGGTGTTGAGATCATTACAAAAGATGATAATATCAAAAAAATTATGCCCCAGGAATTGATTCGCTGCTGTAATGCCATTGACCGTGCTATCCAGAAGGATTCACTTAAAATTGTGGATACTCGTTGGTCAGATGCCGGCGATTTACACCGACCTGAGTGGATGCATGCAGGTGATGCTGCCTATTCAGGAGGAACTCTGCTTCAGGGCGGGTATAAAATCACTTTGGCTTGTGAGCCCGATGAAATCTGGTCTTTGATAACCCGAATCGGCGGTTATAATGGATGGTATTACGGTAATGTCCTGTGGCAGATCAGGGGATGGATGGATCAGGTTGCCGGTGGAGTAGGACTTAGGAGAGGACGGCGCCACCCTGAACAGCTTTATATCGGAGATGCTCTTGATTTTTGGCGGGTTTTAGATGTTAAACCACCCTTAAAACTGATTCTTCTGGCAGAAATGAAACTACCTGGTGAAGCACTTTTAAATTTTGAGCTGATCCCTGGCAAAAAAGGAACAGAACTCAGACTTGGTACAAGATTCCGCCCCAAAGGATTATATGGAATCCTTTACTGGTATTCTTTACTGCCATTTCATAATCTTCTTTTTGGGGGCATGTTAAACGAACTTGCCAAAAAGGTTGGAAAAAAAATTCTTCAAGGTCCTGATAAATACAGACCGGGTCCATTGACCCTAGATCATTGAGCAATTAACGAGTTGTTGAAATTTAATAGCAGTTATTAATAGCATGACGTAGTCTTTTTTTGTTTTAATTATTTTTTATATTGACAAAAACAATACTATATGATTCTATATTTTTATGGAAACTGATCTTAACTTTGTAGGAAAGAATATCCGTTTTTTCCGAAGATCACGAAACTGGACGCTTCAACAACTCGCCTCAAAAATAGGCATCCAGGAAGGACCCTTAGGTCGTATTGAAAGAGGAATCAATCTTCCTTCTGCAAATGTGTTATATCAACTTTCAAACACATTAAAAGTTTCAATAGACGCTTTATTCGCTATTGAACCCTGCCATGCTCCTGTTGAAGGTTCTATTGTTGATGATGTATGCTTTATCTCTGTTGATTCAACTTCCCCTTCTCCACCAAAATCTCTGCTACAAGCCTGCCATGATATCATGAAAGCTTTTCACGCTCTCGAAGATATTTGCCAAGTACAAAAATATGCCTACCTCCCTTTAACTATTCCTTTTCCCCCAACTTACCAAGGCATAGAACAACTTGCAGTTCGTGTGAGAAAATATTTGGGACTAGGAGATTCTGTGGTTTTTGATAATTTTGAACTTTTCGAGAATTTTGGTTTAAGAATTATTCTTTTCCCTTTTACAAGAGGTGCAACAGAGTTCAATTCCATTTCATTCTATGAACCCGCCTTCCATAATGCCTTTTTCTTTCTGAACTCAAAACAGAATCCTGAAAAACAACTTTTCTCCCTTTCCGAGGAACTCGGTAAATTACTGGTATCCAATCAAATAAGGCTGCAAAACCAACCTCTTTTTTCTGAAAACGAGAACAATTCTGAAAACCTCCGACCAATAAACTCAACCCGGGCAGCCAAACGTTTTGCTGCAACTTTTTTAATGCCTGAAACAGCCGTTCGCGCAACTGTAAGTCAGCTTGGCATAACCAAACAAGGCTGGTCATGGGAACTCCTTTTAAGAATCAAGCACCGTTTTGGAGTATCTACCGAATCCTTCTTATATCGCCTAAAAGAGCTTGACCTTATTACACAGGACATATCAACAAACCTGGGGGAAAATATTAAAGACTATTATCAAAAAACAAGGTACAAAGAACCCGACTCAACAAGAAGAATTTTAACCCCTAATGGAAGGTTCTTTGATCTTTTAACCACAGCTGAAAACATTATACCCTATGAGCAAGAGATTGATGATATAAAAATGATGGTTAGGAAAATCAGGATAATAAAAATTTAAAAGAATGAACAAAGATGAGAAAACCTCAAAGGAGTTTTTTAATTGCAAAGTAAGTTTATAGCACACTATCGGGATTTCGATCAAAAAGAACAATCTGTTGTTGATCATTTAAGAGGGGTTTCGGATATTTGTCAAAGGCTTGCTGGAAAAATAGGTATGCCGGACTTAGGGCTGATACTTGGGTTACTGCATGATTTTGGTAAATATAGTCAGCAATTTCAATCTTATATTCAATCAGCCACTGGCATACTTGATCCTGATATTGATGATTCATATGTAAATGCCAATGATCTGAAAGGCAAAATAGATCATTCCACTGCTGGTGCCCAGTGGATCTGGCAGCGCTGTAATAAAAATTTCATTGGTCAAATTCTGGCAGTCTGCTTGGTGTCTCACCATGGCGGATTACTTGATTGTTTGCAAGTTGATGGTAAAAATGGTTTTATTAAACGGATTGACAAAGACGATGTCAAAACTCATTTACAGGAATGTATCACCGCCTCTGATACTCAAGTAATTAGCGAGATTGAACAGATTATCTCTGGTTCTTTTTTTCTGGATTTTGATAGGCAACTGAAAGAAATTTATAAGCTTGGACTAAAAGAGCCAGATCATATAAAGCATTTCCGACTGGGGTTTTTTACCCGTTTTCTTTTTGGCTGTCTTATAGATGCAGACCGTATTGACAGTGCAGATTTTGGAAATCCAATTAATCGAAAACTACGACCTATCAAACCAATTGATTGGCAAATAGGTATTAATCGTATGGAAAAGAAAGTTACCAGTTTTTCTGTCCGGAATCATATTGATACCATTCGCAATGATATTTCAAATCAATGTCAGAAACGGGCAAAGGAAGCACAAAACATTTATACTCTGACCGTTCCAACTGGTGGAGGTAAGACTTTTGCCTCCATGCGCTATGCCCTGCATCATGCAAAAGAGCATAAACTTGACCACATTATTTACATCATTCCTTTTACCTCAATTATTGAACAAAATGCGGAAGAGATCAGATTGGTTATTGAAAAAGATGGAGATGCATTCCCTTGGGTTCTTGAGCATCATTCTAATCTGGAGCCGGAAGAGCAAACCCAACAGTCAAAACTTGTTGCAGAGAATTGGGATGCACCCATCATATTTACCACCATGGTGCAGTTTCTGGAAGTCTTATTCGGAGGTGGAACCCGAGGTGCCAGGCGAATGCATTCTCTTGCCAATTCGGTATTGATTTTTGATGAAATACAAAGTTTGCCTATTAATTGTGTCCACCTTTTTTGTAATGGGCTTCAGTTTCTGGTGGACTATGCCCGGACTAGTGCAATCCTTTGTACTGCCACTCAACCATTGTTGAACAATTTGAATCCTGAATATAGTCAGCTCAGAATGCCTGATAATCATGAACTGGTGGATAATAAAGCTGAGCTTTTTACTCAGTTGAAACGAGTGGGAATTGTAAACAAAGTTTGTCCACAAGGTTGGACTGAAATTGACCTTACCAAACTTGCAATTCAACAGCTTGAAGAAAAAGGTAATTGCCTGATTATTGTCAACACCAAGAAGTGGGCGCAAAAACTTTATGAGCTATGCCAGAATGGGGTAGATGATCATTCCATTTTTCATCTTAGCACCAGCCTTTGCCCGGCTCATCGGAAGAAAATTTTAACCCTGGTTCGCCAGAGGCTGGATGCAGGTCTACCAGTTCTCTGTATTTCCACTCAGCTCATTGAGGCTGGCGTGGATGTAGATTTCAATTCAGTGATTCGTTTTTTGGCCGGTCTTGATTCCATTGCTCAAGCTGCCGGGCGTTGTAATCGTAATGGTAATCTGTCCATGGCTCAAGTTTTTGTGGTCAATCCCCAAGATGAAGCTATTGATATGTTGGATGACATAAAAGAAGGACGAGATAAGGCTTTGCGGATTTTTTCAGAGAATAAAGATGGTAACCTGCTTAATCCGGATGTCATGAATCAATATTTTTCTTATTATTTTTATGATCGAGCACAACTTATGACTTATCCTTTGACGGAAAAACAGGCAGGTAGACAAGATACTTTGCTCAGTTTGCTTAGTGATAATAGTCGTAATGTCGGAAGAAGCAAGCAAGGAATTAATCTTCAACAATCATTTAAAACTGCCGGACGCGCTTTTAAAGCCATAGATGCACCAACCCAGGCAGTGATTGTTCCTTATGGTAAAGGTAGGGATATTATTGGTGAACTCTGTGCTGATTTTGAGCCTGCTAAAGCCTGGAAGCTGATTAAACAAGCGCAACAATACTCTGTTAATGTTTTTCCCAATGCCTGGCGGAAATTACAAGATGCAGATGCAGTAACGTCGATACAGGGCGAGGAAATTTATTTTTTGGATGAACGATTTTACAGTAATGATTTTGGTTTGGCAACTGAAATAGTCAGCAATATGGATACACCAATAGCATAGGAGGTGGATTGATGAAAAACAGTATCAGTTTTCGGGTATGGGGGCGGTATGCACTATTTACTGATCCCGTGACTAAAACAGGAGGGGAAAAATGCTCCTACCACGTGCCAACTTATGAGGCAATCAAAGGTATATTGAAATCCATTTACTGGAAGCCGACTATAATATGGTATGTGGATAAAGTACGAGTGATGAAACCACTGCGAACCCAGACCAAAGGCACAAAACCACTGGTTTGGGGAGGTGGTAATTCTTTGGCAATATATACCTTCCTTCATGATGTGGAGTATCAGGTTAATGCTCATTTTGAGTGGAATATGCATCGTCCTGAATTGGTCAAAGATCAGATTGATGGCAAGCATTATAATATTGCCAAACGAATGCTCGAAAAGGGAGGCAGACAGGACATCTTCCTCGGTGTTCGTGATTGTCAGGGCTATGTGGAGCCCTGTGTTTTTGGTGAGGGTGACGGAGCCTACGATGATATAGATGAACTTGGTTTCGGTTTTTCGTTTCATAGTTTTGATTATCCTGATGAAACAGGCAATGATGAACTGGCAAGCCGTTTCTGGCAGGCTACCATGCAAAGAGGGATTCTGACATTCCCCAGACCAGAGGAATGTCAAAGCAGATTTATTCGTAAGATGACTGCTAAAAAGTTTGGTTTAAAAGAAAACCTTACGCCAGTTGAACAAGAGGAGGTTTTGTTATGAGCTGGATGGCAAAATTATATGATACTTATGAAGCCGGGGCAGCTCTGGATTTGCCCGAGAAAGAACATCTTATGCCAATTAGTCATACTCTGCAAAATGCCCATATCAACATTGTTATTGATGGAGATGGAAATTTTAAACGTGCCTCGGTACTTGAGAAAACGCAGATTGTGCTTCCGGCTACTGAAAAATCTGCTGGGAGATCTGGGCGAAAGCCACCTCCACATCCGCTTGCAGATAAGATCCAATATGTTGCAAAAAATTATTTGGATTATGGTGGAAGTATTTCTTTTTATTCAGAATATAATGATTTACTGAAAGAATGGTGCAAATCTGAGTTTTCGCATCCTAAAGCACAAATGGTGCTGAAGTATATTGATAAAGGACAGGTGATTGAAGATTTAGTTGCTAATAAAATTTTGCATACTGATGAAAATAATCGGCTACTGAAAAAATGGGAACCTGAGGTTACACCAGAAAATCCTCAACCATTAATTTTTAAAATTTTACCTAAGAAAAAAGATAAAAAAACAAAAGAGAACTACACCGATCAAGGTTCTGCCCTTGTTTGTTGGACTGTGGAAACTGTGGGAGACATGAATTCAAAAACATGGCTTGATAATAGTTTGCAACAAAGTTGGATTAAATTTGATACAAGTTCTGGAGGTGCAGAAGGACTGTGTTTTATTTCTGGCAAAAAACAGATACTTTCTCTCAATCATCCTGCCAAGTTGAGACATACAGGTGATAAAGCTAAATTAATTTCTGCCAATGATATGTCTGGTTTTACTTTTAAAGGGCGTTTTATCGATACTAAAGAAAGTTTAAAAATGAATGGTAGTCAGGCTGTTGGTGTTGGAATGGAAGTAACTCAAAAAGCTCATAATGCCCTGCGATGGTTGATCTCTCGGCAGGGCTATAGAAATGGTGATCAGGTTTATGTGGCTTGGGCGGTTTCAGGTCAGGAGATTCCAGAGCCTTTAACCAGCTCCAGTTTTTCATTTACACTGGAGCAAGAGCATACCTCTGAAATCGATCATAATATTGATCTTGGTGCATCCTTTGCCCTTAAGTTAAAAAAATATATGGCAGGGTATCGAGCAACACTTGAACCTAATGAACAGATTATGATTATGGGGCTTGATTCTGCTACTCCAGGTCGAATGGGCATTATTTATTACAGAGAGCTGCTTGCCAGTGAATTCTTGGATCGCCTTCATGAATGGCATAGTCAGTTTTCCTGGCTTCAGCGTTTTACAAAAGAGGTTTCCAGTTCTGATATGGGGAAAAAGCCACAAAAGAAGATCATCTGGTTGGTGAGCAGCCCGGTTCCCTGGAATATAGCAGAAGCTGCTTATGGTGCAGTGTTAAAGAGTAATAGTAGTTTGAAAAAGAGTCTGCTGGAGCGATTGTTGCCCTGTATCATTGATGGACAACAACTTCCACGAGATATCATGCTTGCTGCTGTCCGGCGTGCCAGCAATCGTAATAATTGTGAAAACTGGGAGTGGCAAAGAAATTTGGGAGTAGCATGTGCTCTCTTCAAAGGTTTTTATCTGCGCCATCCTAATAAAATAAAACGGAGAGAATATGCCATGGCATTAGAAAAGGAAAGAACAACACGAGATTATCTATATGGTCGTTTGTTAGCTATAGCTGAACGAATTGAAGAAGTTGCCTTGGGGATTGGAGGCGAGAACCGACCAACAACATCAGCAAGGCTCATGCAGCGCTTTGCTGATCGACCTTTTTCCACCTGGCGTAATATTGAGCTTGGTCTGCAACCATATATGCAAAGATTGCAAGTCTCGCGGACAGGTTTTTTGGTTAACCGTAAAAAAGAACTGGATGAAATACAATGTACTTTTGCTGCAGATGATTTTACCAGTGACAAAGCGTTATCAGGTGAGTTTTTGTTGGGTTATCATTGCCAAAGACAGTCGTTGTATAAAAAGATAGAAAACGATAAAGAAGATAAATAAAGGAGAAGTAATATGAGTCTTGATAATAAAATTGATTTTGCAATTATTTTTAGTGTAAAAAATGCTAATCCCAATGGTGATCCTCTTAATGGTAATCGTCCCAGAATTGATTATGACGGCTTTGGTGAGATTACTGATGTTTGTCTAAAAAGAAAAATTCGTGATCGCTTGCAGAGTGCCAGTCATGCCATATTCGTTCAGTCCGATGAAAAGAAAACTGACGGTATGGTGAGCTTGAAGGCCAGAGCTGAATCTGATGAATATGGTCTTGGCAAAGATGTTTTTAATATTAATCAAACAACTCCAGACCAGGCGGCTGAACTTGCCTGCAAGAAATGGCTGGACGTACGTACATTTGGTCAGCTTTTTGCTTTTAAGGGTGATAAAAATGGTGTCTCAATCCCAATTCGAGGACCAGTCACGATTCAATCTGCCTTTAGCGTTGAACCAATAAGTATCACCTCTACTCAAATAACAAAGAGTGTTAGCGGAGAAGGAGATGGGACTAAAAAGAGTTCTGATACCATGGGCATGAAGCACCGAGTTGATCAGGCAATTTATGTCACCTTTGGCAGCATGAATCCACAGCTTTCTGAACGTACTGGTTTTAATAATGAAGATGCAAAGGTTATTAAATCAGTATTACCAAAACTTTTCGAAGGAGATGCTTCCTCAGCCCGACCTGAAGGAAGCATGGCTATTAAGAAGGTAATCTGGTGGGAACATAGCAGTAAATCAGGTCAATATTCTTCTGCTAAAGTGCATCAAACATTACAAGTGGCGGCTGATGGAAGTTTTGATGAAGATAATTTAAAAAGTGCCATAGAAGGGCTAAAACCAGAGATTATTGATGGATTTTAGATTTGGAGATAAAAAAATGCTAAATTTTCTTAAAGACCTTGACAATGATCTTAGAAAAGCACTTTTGCATCAACTGCGTAATCTGTGGACACATACTTCCACTGCCATTGAAGGAAATACTCTGACTCTTGGCGAGACCGCTTTTGTGCTGAGAGAAGGATTGACCATATCCGGGAAGCCTTTAAAGGATCATGAAGAGGTGGTGGGACATGCAAAAGCCATTGATTTGATCTATAATTTGGTTGAAAATCAAAATTCTTTTACGGAAAAAGAATTGTTCTCCCTTCATAAGGCAGTGCAGACAAAAGAGGTCGTGGACGTATATAAGCCCATAGGTGGGTGGAAAAAAGAACCAAATTCAACTATTGCTGTTGTTGAAGATAAACAGGTTGTATTTGAATATGCTCCACCCGGTGATGTCCCTTTGCTAATGGAGAATTGGTTTGAACTCTACCGAGAGATTGATCAGTCGCTTAAACTTAATGATCGAAAATCGGCACTTGCGGCATATGTGCAGCTCCATGTGTCCTTTGTCAGGATTCATCCCTTTTTTGATGGGAATGGTCGTTTGGCAAGATTGATTGCCAATATCCCTGTACTTAAATCAGGGCTGCCTCCTATTATCATTCCGCGAGAACAGCGCAAACAATACATTGATGCTTTATCTGCTTATCATTTTTCAACAGGGCAGATAAAGGCGGGTGAGGTATTGTTGCCAAATCAGGATGCATTGAAACCTTTTTCTACATTTTGTGAGCATGCATGGGGAGAATCCCTTGCCATTGTGGAAGATATGCAACAAAGGCAGCAATTAAGAAAAGAATAAAGGGATATGAGTAAATATACAGAAAAGGATTATCTTTCATTATCTGCCCTTCAGCATATGCTTTTCTGCAAACGGCAGTGTGCATTGATTCATATTGAACAATTGTGGGTTGAAAACAAATTTACCGCAGAAGGTCGCATTATGCATGAAAGAGTAGACAGGGGAGATCAGACTGATAGAGGCAGGATCAAGGTGGAATATGCCCTGCCTCTTAAATCAAGCGTTCTTGGTGTTACCGGCAAGGCAGATGTGGTTGAGTTCCATTTAAAAGAAGGTAAAGAAGGCTTGGAAAAACAGTGGACACCTTTTCCTGTGGAATATAAAAGAGGCAAGCCCAAAAAGAATTTTTCAGACAAGGTGCAGCTTTGTGCACAAGCCCTGTGCCTTGAAGAAATGCTTTGTGTAAGAGTTGAAGCAGGTGCACTTTTTTATGGAAAAACAAAACGTCGCCTGGATGTGGTTTTTGATGAGGATTTGCGGGAGGTTACAATGAAAACATCTGAAGAACTCCACGATATGATCTCCTCTGGGATTACACCGCTACCACATTATGAAAAAAAGTGTGATACCTGTTCTTTTTATAATTTATGTATGCCCAGGACAATTGGGAAAAAAAGAAATGTATTATCATGGATAAAAAAAATGACGGATTAAGGTAAATTTATTAAAAATGAGAAAACATCTAAATACACTTTTTGTGACCACCCAAGGCGCTTATTTATCAAAGGAAGGTGAGGCAATTGTTATTAAAATTGAAAAAAAAGTAGCAATGAGGCTTCCAATCCATACGATTGCCGGGATAGTCTGTTTTGGTGCAGTGAGTTGCAGCCCGTATTTGATGGGTTTTTGTGCTGAAAATGATGTATCCATCAGTTTTTTGACAATTTATGGCAGATTCCTTGCAATGGTAAAAGGACCGGTTTCTGGTAATGTTCTTCTAAGACGTGAACAGTTCAGAATGGCAGATAACCAAGAAACCTGTGCTGCAATAGCTGGAGCTGTATTGACCGGCAAGCTCGCAAATAGCAGAACCGTTCTTGAAAGGGTAATACGTGATCATCAGGAAAAAGTCGATGAATTAAGGCTGAAAAAAGTATCTAACCGCCTTTCTTCATATATCAAAAAAGAGCTTCCATACGGGAATTTAAACAGACTGAGAGGTATTGAAGGGGACGCGGCACATCAATATTTTAGTATTTTTGATGAGTTGATAATAGTTCAGAAAGAGGAGTTTTCTTTTACCGGAAGAAACAGGCGTCCACCCCTTGATAATATAAATTGCCTTCTTTCTTTTTTATATACGCTCCTCACTCATGATGTACGGTCGGCACTTGAATCTGTTGGTCTTGACCCGGCAGTAGGCTTTTTGCATCGTGATAGACCGGGAAGACCAGGATTAGCTCTTGATATCATGGAAGAATTCCGTCCTTTTCTTGCGGATAGGCTTGCTCTGTCTCTAATTAATTTACGCCAGATTAGCCATCAAGGATTTACAACCAAAGAATCCGGCGCCATACGTATGAATGACGAGACTCGAAAAATTGTTCTTACAGCATACCAGAAAAGGAAACAGGAAAGTCTGATTCATCCGTTTATTGATGAAAAAGTTGAAATCGGTAATCTTTTTTTTATTCAGGCTCTTTTGTTGGCAAGGTATATACGAGGCGATATAGATGGATACCCTCCGTTTATATGGAAATAAATTAAGGAGGTTTTGTGCTGGTTCTTGTGAGCTATGATGTTTCGACAGAAAAAAATGGTCAGAAAAGATTAAGACGTGTTGCCAAGGTGTGTAAAAACTATGGGCAAAGAGTACAGTATTCTGTTTTTGAGTGTGTGGTTGATCCTGCTCAATGGGCTCTCATGCGCCAAAATCTTATTAACGAAATTGAACCAGAACTGGATAGTTTAAGGTTTTATTTTCTTGGTTCGAACTGGAAAAGAAAAGTAGAGCATGTTGGTGCTAAAGCAGCATTGGACATGGAAGGACCGTTAATTATTTGATATTTCCGCGAATGATAAGATGGTTTTATACTGATAACATCTATAATTGTTATCAGTGGTGCTATGAGAAAATATTTTTGTTGTAAGTTCGCAGGTAAGTAAATAATTGATAATTAACAAGAATTTAAGTTTTGATTTTATTTTTGTGTCAAATATAGCCCTACATGAAGGCCTTCGCTCTTTGACAATTTGTTTTTCTATGATATTAAAGTGTTACGTATATAACAGTCACTCCCCATGCGGGAGTGTGGATTGAAACTTCAATCTCATTTTTAGTAATAGCTTGTTTTGACGTCACTCCCCATGCGGGAGTGTGGATTGAAACAGGTTGCTGATGGATTTAAAAAAAGCTGTGATTGTGTCACTCCCCATGCGGGAGTGTGGATTGAAACAGGACGATATCAGAAACTTGTAATTAAGCCTAAGTCACTCCCCATGCGGGAGTGTGGATTGAAACTTTAAAAGGATCAATTGAAGGACTTGGCACTCCAGTCACTCCCCATGCGGGAGTGTGGATTGAAACAAACCAATATTAGCCTGGTTTATCCAAAGCTAATGGTCACTCCCCATGCGGGAGTGTGGATTGAAACTCGTTTATGTGTGATTGCTATCAAAGCGAAGAAGCTGTCACTCCCCATGCGGGAGTGTGGATTGAAACTTGAAATTGTTGCCGGGGTTGCATCAGGTGATGTGTCACTCCCCATGCGGGAGTGTGGATTGAAACCTTGTCCTCATTGTGGTTTTATGCAAGAGCTTATGTCACTCCCCATGCGGGAGTGTGGATTGAAACATTAGCTGATTATATAATATGGGCAAAAGAGGTTGGTCACTCCCCATGCGGGAGTGTGGATTGAAACCTGCAAGTACAAGCTCCTGCATATATTCTTTTTCGTCACTCCCCATGCGGGAGTGTGGATTGAAACAGGAGTTGATTCAAGAGAAAGTCCTGTATTAATAAGTCACTCCCCATGCGGGAGTGTGGATTGAAACCATATTCATGATTTTATCCTTTCATTTGTATCAAGTCACTCCCCATGCGGGAGTGTGGATTGAAACTGCTGTGTCCTCTAAAGCCAATCCATAATAAACGTCACTCCCCATGCGGGAGTGTGGATTGAAACAGGTGACGCCGTTTGTGGACCTGCCGGACATTAAGTCACTCCCCATGCGGGAGTGTGGATTGAAACATGTGTATACCTCGGTTCTTTTAGGTTTTTGCGGTCACTC
>JAGLHT010000037.1 GCA_023143455.1 Desulfobacterales bacterium | reverse complement strand
TAACCATCAATTTCAACACCCTTTAGTATTATATTTTTTCAGCATTTTATTTAAATTCATAAAATAAATTATAATACTGGGCATTGTGAAGTCAAGACAATAAATACCACAATGTGATATTTATTGTCTTGGCTTTTTGATCAAAAAAGGGTAAAAATGTATTTGAAAATTATAATAGTTTATTATGGAGAAATATATGAGTTATAAAATAAAGCTACAAACTGCTCTTAAAACAGAAACACTTGATCAGGATAAGATCCTATCACCGCAAAAGACTGTTGAAAGATTTAAAGATAAGATAGCCAGGCTTAATCTTAATATTCTAAGTAAAACAGAAAGAATAGATAATGGCAGGCTTGATATACCTGTATTTTTCAGCGAATGTGGTTCTGATGCAAAAGAGGTTATCGGAACGAATAAGCAGATGGGCAAAGGGGCAACACCTGCGCAAGCTGAAGCAAGCGCTGTAATGGAGCTTGCAGAGAGATTCAGTTTTTTTAGTTTTAAAAATAATCCTGATAATTTTATAACAGAAACCTATAAAAATGTAAGGGAAAAGGCTTTGCCATTTTCCATGATACTTCAATCAGTGCATGATGAAGGCGGTGATATTGACGCAAAAAGAAAGATTTTTGAGGCTTTACCTTTGAAATGGACTCAAGGCTATAACCTTACACAACAAAAGGAAGTTCTTGTTCCATTTAACTGGTTTTATATGATTAATGAATTTAATGGACCCTGTGCCGGGAATTGTGTTGAAGAAGCTATTAGCCAGGGAATATGTGAAATTGTGGAGCGTCATACTTCATCACTTGTCAGCCAGGGCAGATTGAAAGTGTCAGGAATTGACCCTTCTTCTGCAACAGATCCAATGGTTAAAGAAATGCTGGCAAAATACAATAAAGCAGGAATATCTCTTCATATATCAGACTTTACCCAGGAAATGGGTATACCAACTGTGGGAGTAATGGCTTATGATAAAACAACATTCCCTGTAATAAGTGAAATTGTCTGGACAGCAGGCACTACCCCAAATCCTGAAAAAGCTTTGAGTCGTGCTCTTACTGAAACAGCACAGCTTGCAGGCGATTTTAATACTGGTTCTAATTTTGTTGCAAGTGGATTGCCAAAATTTACATCTCTTAAAGAAGCTGAATATGTTACGCATCCGGATAAGCTCGTATCTATTAATGATTTGCCTGATAGATCAAATATCGATATTAAAATAGAAGTTGAAAGCATGGTTTCAGAACTTTTAAAGAAAGGTATGGATGTAATTTTGATCGATGTGATGCATAAAGGGCTTGAAATCCCAGCATTTTATACAATAATTCCCGGAGCACATTTTAGGGAAAGAGCTGTTGATGCAAGCGTTGGAATGTTTTCAGCAAGATTGATTACAGAAAATTTTGAACCTGCAAAAGCGCTATTAAAACTTGATCAAATAGAAAAACTTATCCCGGAACAGTATTATACTCATTTTTATAAGGGTCTTTCTCATCTTTCGCTGCATGATAATAGTTCAGCTCTCGAACATTTTGAAAGAGCACTTGACTTAAATCCTGCAAACTTAAATATTCCTGATATTTGTTCCTACATGGGGCTTTGCCTGAAAGATATGGAGCAATATGAAAGAGCACTAACAATTCTTGCCAGGGGTGAAGCAATTGACGAACAACGCACTGACATTCATAATTTAATTGGTTTTTGTCATTTTAAAATGAAAAACCATGGACAAGCTATTAGGAGTTTTAAAAAGATTATTTCAATAGATCCAAGTTCTGCCATAGATTATGCCAATGTTGCATCAAACTATAGAGATATGGGCAATTCTAAAGCAGCAATTAAATACTATGGAATGGCTCTTAAAATTGATTCGTCAATAGTTTTTGCAAAAGAGAGCCTCAATAGATTAAAGTCTGAAAAATAAAAATTTTAGTTAAAAATTATGCATAACCCCTTTTTGCTTTGTTAGTAGGGTGTGCAGGCTGTACACTAAAAAAGCCACACAAAAAAAGAGGTGGGTTAAATCTAAAAAAATAATAAAGTTTGGGGAAAAAGGTGTACCAGTAAAGTTTTTAACCATCATGAGAATTCCTGTTGTCATAAGTACCAATATCATAGCTATTTTTGCATAAACAGATGGGGTGATTTTAAGTGCTTTATTTTTACTAAAGATACTATCGAAAATAATATAAAAAACAAGACTAATTAAAACCATTGCCGAAAGGTAGTGTATAATATGTGTTACATAAAATTGTGCAAGCCATTCAAGTCCGGGGATATCAGCAATATAGTATCGTTTAAAAACAGGCATTTGACCAAACCCTGAAATAACAAGAAAGAATATGGAAAGAAAGTATATTGATTTTAGTATTATTGTTTGCATTTGTATTATTTCTCCTCTTTTGTCATTTTATAAAACTTACCAAATGCAGCAGCAGCACCAGCGATGGGTGCGATAAGCATTGCCAGAGCAAGGTTGTTCCCAAGAGACATCATGTCTTTGACTTTATTCAAGTGGGGTTTTCCTTCTCCTTTTTCAATAGCCTTGTTTAATTGATCAAATGGTATTGGTGAGACATATATTGTATTGGTTCCTCCATTCTCATTTTCACCATAAATATATCCATTGGTTTCTTTGGCAAGCTTATGTGCTTGTTCAAGTATTTTATTTCTTGGACCAATAGTTTGAACATCTTCGGGGCAGACTTCAATGCAGGCAGGTATTTTACCATCGGCAATTCTATCATAACACCTGTCACATTTGTACATAACTCCATTTCCTGCAAAGGCAGGCATAAGATTAAGATAAAGCCCAACGCCTGTTTGTCTTTGAGGTATACTCCAGGGACACACTTCCTTGCATTTTGAGCCTCCAAGGCAGATATCGTCGTCAATTCTGGATATTTCATTATCAAGCTGCTTTGCTGCTCCCCAGGGACAAAGTTTTACGCAGGGAGGATTTATGCAATGCATGCATCTTCTGGGAATGGTTAATTGTTGGTTTTTGCCAAAAATCTTGACTGTAGCAGATTGTATATAAAGCCAGGTGTACGGTGTTAATTGTTCTGTAACCTCTCTTTTTTCTGACCAGTCTTCTACAGGAACTCGGTTTGGGTACATTTTCGGAAATGGTTTTTTAGGTTCAGGTTGTTTTTTAGCATTTACCTCTTTGCATGCATATACACATTCTTCGCATCCTATGCATTTACTTATATCCAGCATGGTAGCAATAGGTTCGCCTTTATCCATTGCTTTTGCAGCTTTGGCAACAGAAGAAGTGGCAGCTACTGAACATGCTGCAGTAATTCCGGCTTTTAAAAATAATCTTCTTGAAAGTTTTTGCACCATTACAATTTCCTTATCTTGATGTTTTATTTAGTTTAAAACAAAAATAATTATATCAAGGGCAAACTATTTGCACAAGTTTAATATGTATTGTATATTATAGGAGAAATATCATTTGCTAATATAATCACTTCAGATAGACATATAATGACTATATCAAGGAGAAGTTATGGAATATATATCAATTTTTAAACATGCTTTAGTGATTAGCTTTTTTGTGTTTGTAATGATGCTTCTGGTAGATTTTATTGACCTGATTACTAATAAACGTATCTCTGATATCATAAAAGGAGGAAAATTACGACAATATACTTTATCTTCTTTTTTTGGTTCCATACCTGGCTGTCTTGGTGCATTCATGAATGTCAGTCTTTATGTCAGAGGTATAATTGGCTTTGGAGCAGTTGTCGGTGGAATGATAGCAACTTCAGGTGATGAAGCATTTGTAATGCTTTCCGAATTTCCTGGGACAGCATTAATCCTTTTTGCAATGTTATTCGTTTGTGGAATTATATTTGCAAGTATTAGTGACATAATTATTGATATTCTGGGGATTAGAACCTGTAGCAAATGCCCTGATGCTGAATGTGTAGAGTGTGCCTTGGATGATAAAAATACCTTCAGTATTAAAACAAGCATTCGTGGTATTCTACAAACTGGTAATTTTTCAACCAATTTCAAATCTCTCTCTTTTACCCGGTTTCTTTTTTTTGTGCTTATTCTTTCTTTTGCTGTATTAGTCGCATCAGGAAATCTTGGTCCGAGTTCATGGGATTGGAAGCGCATAACTTTTATTGTTCTTTCTTTATGTACATTACTAATTATAACTATTGTTTCTGAACATTATTTGCATTCTCACATTTGGGAGCATATTATTAAAAAGCACATTCTTCGTGTATTTTTGTGGTCTTTTGCAGCATTGCTTTTTGTTCATTGGGGCTTGTCTTACTGGAACATTGGCCTTCTTGTTAAACAAAACATGTGGCTGGTATTGATTATTTCGGCATTGATTTCAATTATTCCGGAATCAGGTCCTCATCTGGTATTTGTAATGATGTTCTCCCAGGGCTTAATACCTTTTTCCGTGTTGTTCACTAGCTCTTTTGTTCAGGATGGACATGGAATGCTTCCCTTGCTTTCTTATAGTGTTAAAGATGCAATTCTTGTTAAGGTTTTTAACCTGGTTTTTGGTTTGAGTGTCGGAGCTATTCTTTATATCATTGGTTTTTAGTTCAAAAATGGCCTAAGAGTTAATAAAACAAACTATTAAATTGGTTTTTACAAAACAGGGCAGGAGTAAAATATATGGGTTTACATAATCTTGCAGGGAAACCAGCAGCAAAATCAATGTTAACAAACATTTCACGATTAGTTTCATCTTATTATACTCTTGAGGTCAAAGGATCAGTCTTTTTTGGAACCTCAGGACACAGAGGAACTTCATTTAACGGCACATTTAATGAAAGCCACATCGCAGCAATAGCCCAGGCTGTTTGCGAATATCGTCAAACAAAAAAGATCACAGGTCCAATTTTTCTTGGTTTTGATACTCATGCTCTTTCAGAGCCCGCATTCAGAACAACTTTAGAAGTTTTTGCAGCAAATAATATGCATGTAATTATCCATGCTAAAGATGAATATACACCAACACCGGTTATCTCATTTTTAATTCTTAACTATAATAAAGGGAAAACCAAAGGGCTTGCGGATGGGGTTATCATTACTCCATCCCATAATCCTCCTTGCGATGGCGGGTTTAAATATAATCCTCCATCCGGAGGTCCTGCTGACAAAGATGTAACCGACTGGATTCAAAAAAGAGCAAATCAACTCATGGCGGCCAACAGCTCCGAGATTAAAAAAATACCCTATGAGGTTGCTCGTAGAGCAAATACAACGCAAGTCCAAGATTTTGTAACTCCTTTTGTTAATGAACTTTCTAAAGTTATAGATATGGAAATAATCAGAGAAAATGGAATTAAAATTGGAGTAGACCCAATGGGAGGTTCTGGAATTCATTTTTGGGAGCCTATTGCTGATAAATACAATTTAAACATGGATATTGTTAATCCTAATGTGGATCAGACCTTTGGATTTATGACTTTTGACTGGGATGGGCAAATCAGGATGGACTGCTCTTCAACCTATGCCATGGCAAAAATGATAGCAATGAAAGATAAATTTGATATTGCCTGGGGCAATGATCCAGATTTTGACAGACATGGTATTATAACTCCTGAGGGTTTGATGAACCCAAATCATTACCTTTCTGTTGCCATCTGGTATTTATTTCAAAACAGACCTCTTTGGGAAAAAAACGTTCAAATAGGTAAGACTCTGGTAAGCAGTAATATGATAAATAAAGTTGCTCAAGGCTTAAACAGAAAGGTTTATGAAGTGCCTGTGGGTTTTAAATGGTTTGTTGACGGGTTAAAACTTGGTAATATTGCTTTTTGCGGCGAAGAAAGTGCAGGTGCATCATTCTTGCGAAAGGATGGAACAGTCTGGACAACTGATAAAGATGGTTTTTGTATGACTTTGCTTGCAGCAGAGATTTTGGCAAAAACAGGAAAGACTCCCCAGGAAATTTATCAAGATGTGCTTGTGCCTGAATATGGAGAGCCTTTGTATAAAAGGGTAGACAGTCCAATTGATGATAAACAGAAAACTTGGTTACAAACTCTTACACCAGATGCCATTAAAGAATCAACAATAGCAGGCCTCACTGTTTCAAAAATTCGGACAACAGCTCCTTCCAATCATGAACCAATTGGAGGAGTAAAAATAGAACTTAGTGATGGATCATGGTTTGCCATCAGGCCCTCAGGAACCGAACCCATAATGAAGCTTTATATTGAAAGCTATGGAGGCCTTAACCTCTGGCAGAAAATTTATGATGAAGCAATTTCTCTGATCCAGTGAGTAAAATACAATAGGATTTACATTACTGAGGTTTAAATTTTATAATAAGATAATTTTTTCAGCAAAAATAAATCGGAGAATCCAAATGATTAACAAAACATCTAAAATAAGTGGAGACCTTTTTAACTCAGAGTATTATTGAGCAGAAAGTGTTCTGTTTTCCGTGCCAGAAAGTAAAAATATTCAATCAGAATTAATCTCGAAAATTGCTACTGGTTTCTGTGGAGGAATTTCAAGAACTTGTTGTTGTATCTGTGGAGCGCAAAGCGGTGCTATTATGGCAATAAATCTATTTTATGGAAGAAGCCTTCCTGATGAACCAGTTGGTGTTATGTTGCAGTTCAAAAACTTTTAGGCAAGTTTGAAAGTAAAACAATGTGAAAAATATACTGAAGAAGCTACAAAAATGGTTATGTCTATAATTGAAGATGATGATGTGATAGAGAAACAATGGACACTTTTTTAAAAGAGGCGCGTATGAGCACATATAAAATTCATCCTATAGTTATGGGTACCAAGATTTTTGATAAGAGTATGATGACCTACCAGCATGGTAATGGTGAGAAATATACAATACCGATTTATTGCTGGTATATTGAAGGCACAGGAGATAATGACAAGAAAATACTCATAGACACCGGAGAAATGAGCCCTATACAGTCTAAAGAAAGGGAAGAGGCTATTGGTGGGAAAATATATACATTTGAACAAGGATTAGATAAATGGGGTTTAAAGCCCGAAGATATTGATATTATTATTCATACGCATCTTCATAATGATCATTGTGAGAATGATTATAAATGTATAAATGCAGAGATCTATGTGCATGAAAAAGAACTTGCAAATATTCATGATCCCCATGCCTTAGATTACCGTTATCTTGAAGATTATATAGAAGAGGTGGAAGAAAATGGGCAACTTAAAGTTTTAAAAGGGGACAGGGAAATATTACCTGATATCTCAGGTATTCCTGGTATTCAGTGTCTGCATACTCCTGTTCATACTGATGGTGGCCTGACAATAATAATTAACACTGCTTTAGGCAAGGCAGTTATCACAGGGTTTTGTGTGATAAATGAAAATTTTAATCCTCCCATTGAGATAAAAGCAATGGAGATGGAAGTCATCCCTCCGGGTACCCATGTAAATGTTTATGAATCTTATGACATAATGCTAGAAATTAAGGAGATGGCAGATATTTTGCTG
This sequence comes from Desulfobacterales bacterium, assembly GCA_023143455.1. Taxonomy (GTDB): domain Bacteria; phylum Desulfobacterota; class Desulfobacteria; order Desulfobacterales; family Desulfobacteraceae; genus JAIOSM01. The sequence goes on along the minus strand of JAGLHT010000037.1, from coordinate 19,151 downwards.
CCATTGCATGAGCCTGAATTTGCATCAAAAGACACTATTGGATAAATAAAAGGACAATTGATTATAAAATGAAAACTCCCATTTTAGTAACTGCTTTTGGAACAACTGAAAAAGCTTTTCAAACCTATGAATATATGGATAAATTTTTTAAAGAAAAATTTAAGGATCAACCTGTTGTCTGGGCATATTCGTCAAGGTTTGTTAAAGCTAAAAGAAAAAAAGCTAATAACCATGATATAAAAGACCCTGTGGAGGCTTTGAAAAAATTAAAAAAAGATGGGAATGAATGGGTGGTGCTCCAATCCCTGCATATTATTGGGGGACATGAGTTCCAACGGCTTGTTGCGGAGGCTTTAAAATTGGACATCAGAATTTCCATGGGTTTGCCATTGTTAACATCTGTTAAGGATTATGAAGAAACAGCAGAGGCTGTTGCGTCGCTTATTCCAAAATCAGAAGATGAAGCTGCTGTTTTTGTTGGTCATGGCACAGATCATCCTGCATGGGCATCTTATCCAACCTTTGAAAAATTTTTAAGAAAAAAGTTTGGTTCAAGAGTTTTTACAGGAGTTCTCGAAGGATACCCGGGTATTGATGAAACAATTAAAAGAATTGAGGTCAAGGGTTTTAAAAAGGTTTCAATAATCCCGTTCATGCTTGTTGCGGGTATGCATTTTAAGCAAGATTTGACAAAGAAAGAAGACTCCTGGCAAAAAACATTTGAGAGGCGCGGCATTGAAGTTAATGTGGTAAATTTTGGTTTGGGAGAACTTGACAAAATTAACAATATATTTGCAAGGCACATTTCAGAAGCTTTAGATGCGATTCCTTAAATATTGGATGATATTTCATGCCCAAGGTTTTGAAATATATTTTTTAAACACTTTGTCCATGAATTTACAAGATTGCCAGCAGAAAAATGTTTAAATTCAACTTTTGAATATATATCTTTTTCCATAATAGTTTTATCTGTTTTATTATATTTGATAATTCTGAATCGAATTTTGATGATTGCATATGATACTGTATTTTCTGTACGATCACAATATATCTCGAGCAATTCTCCTTTAAGAATATAATCAGAAAATGACGCTTGTGACTTTGTTGATACATCTTTGAATAGACCTGTATTGCCGAGCCATGTTGCACACTTGGTTTGTATCATTTTTTCAGGTGGTAAAAAGAATCTATTGTAGTAATCTTTAATATACTGGTTTTTTCTTTTATAAACAAACTGGTTTGTTTTGAATTCTGACGCTGCTGTAAACTCCATTAAAACAAGATCAATTGGTAAGGGTTTGCTTTTTGTTGCAGGTTTGTCATTGTTTATTTCGTTAAAAACAAAAAAGGTTTTTCCAGGCTCTTTTTTATCAAGATTTATTATGCTGCAACTATAAAAAACAAGTAAAATAAAAATACTTAAAAATGATAAAAATATTTGCTGAGCTGTTTTGTTTTTTTTCATTGTTTTTCCTTGTTTTAACTAAACTTTTTAATCTTTGGTCTTACTCTGTTTTTCTGGAGGCGCGCTATAAATTATAGAACCAGGATAAGTTTTAAGGTTTTCGCTCAATTGTTCAAGATTGGCAGACATGACCTTTAAATTATTGAAAATTATTTCAAGATCGTGTTTTCTGAAATATACTATTTCATTTATCTGCGTACATGCTTTGTCAAATTGTTGTACAGCTGGAGAAACGCCTGAAAGCGAGTTGTCAAGATTTCGAATCATTGTTTTTGTATCTTTGGAGGCTATCTTAACATCTTTGCCAGCTTGTTCAAGGTCGCTTAAAAATTGGGATAAGGGCTTTTCCGCGTTGGCTACAATCTTACTTGCGTTCTGAACAATAGTTAATGTGCTGTCAAGTATTTGTTCTGTATCCATATTATTAATTTTCGTATCCAATGTTTTAAGAAGTACTGCAAGGTCATTTGCAAGACCCTGAATATTAATGGATTCAACTCCTTCAACTATTTTACTTATGGACTCTGTAAGCCTTTTAATGGTACTTGTCGCAGAAGGAATATAAGGGTTTTTAGGGTTCCACGATATGGGAATATCCTGAATTTTATCTGTTTCAATATAATCTGTTTCAATATATGCACCCCCGGTCAGACCCTGAAGTGTTAACTTTACGCGCAAACCATTTTTTACAAGTTCCTCGATTCCTTTTTTTGACTTGTTAAAGAATGCATTATCATTGATGGAAAAAAGTACAAAGATGTATTGGCTGTCTTGACCGTACTTACTTGCAGCGCTTTCAATTGATTCAACAGATCCTATTTCCATGCCTTTATATTTTACACTTGATCCAATATTAAGCCCCTGAACTGAACCGTTAAAATATGTTTCACAATAGAACTTTTTATCAAAAAGCTTACCCGCACCGAAAATTATAAGCCCTGTTATAAGGATAAATGTTGCTGTTATTACAAATACGCCGATTTTGAAAAATTTACTATTATCATTCATTTTATTCAGTCTGCCAGCCTGTTAAAAAATGTAAAAACTCTTTTATCATTCTTTAAATTTTTAAGCTCATGGGGATTTCCTTGAGCAATTATTCCTTTTTCATTCTTATCAAGCATTATTGCCCTTTGACCAGTATCAAATATGCTCTCAAGTTCATGGGTTACCATAATAAATGTAATGCCTAAGTTCTCTGCAAGGTTTAATATTAACTTGTCTAATTGTGCGGCAGTAACAGGGTCAAGCCCTGCTGATGGTTCGTCCAAAAAGATAATTTCAGGGTCAAGAGCCATTGCCCTTGCTATTGCAGCACGTTTTCTCATTCCGCCGCTGATTTGATCAGGCATTAACATGGAAGAATCTTTAAGCCCCACAAGGCTTAATTTCATATAGGCAATCAGGTTTATTGCCTCGCTATCAAGAGATGTGTGTGTAATAAGAGGGAGTTTAACATTTTCAAGCAGGTTCATTGATCCAAAAAGCGCTCCATTTTGAAACATTACACCGATATTCTTTAAAATTGAGGCTTTATCTTGACCCTGACTATTATAGATATCTTTATTGTTTATGAGTATATTCCCATCAAAGGGTTTTAAAAGTCCTGTCATAATTTTTAAAAGAGTACTTTTTCCACATCCAGATCCCCCCAGGATTATAAATATTTCTCCTTTCTGTACAGTAAATGAAACATTATTAAGGATAAGCATATCTTTATACCCTGCGGTTAAGTTTTTTACCTCTATGATGGTTTTTTTGTTTGTCTTTTTATTCATATATTAAAAATATAAAATATTATTGAAAAAACTGCGTCAGCCAGGGCGATAATTATTATAGAATTTACAACCGCCTGGGTTGTTGCCATACCAACTCCACTTGGACCTGTTTGGGTTCTCAATCCTTTAAAACATCCAGTTGAGGCAATTAAGATTCCAAATACAAAAGCTTTTATCAATCCTCCTGTTAAATCCATGCATGAAACTTGATTTATTACCTGGGCATAGTAGGCAGAAATTGGATGTCCAAGGGATACAAGCACAATAGCACCTCCTATAATACCCACAAGATCAGCAAAAAGAACCAATAAAGGTGTTACTATAGCTGCGGCAAGAATTCTCGGTAAAGCCAGGAAATAAACAGGGTCAATGCCCATAGTTAATAATGCATCTACTTCTTCATTTATTTTCATAGTACCGATTTCGGCAGCAAATGCTGAACTTGATCTTCCAGCAAGGACAATGGCAGTCATAAGAGGACCAAGCTCTCTTGTAACAGACAGCCCGATGAGGTTTGCAACATATATTTCAGCGCCAAACATGCGCATGGGCATAGCAGCTTGAAAGGCCATAACAAGTCCAACAATAAAACTTATCAATGCAACAATAAAAAGAGCATCAACCCCTGTTTTTTCAAAAATTAAAAAAAATTCTTTCCACCTTAAGGTTTTGGGTTTGAATATGGTTTTAAAAACAGCAATAGTTATCTCTCCTGTAAAGGATATTGTTGCTGAAAGTTCATCAAGGAATGAAAAAGTATTTTTACCGGTTGCTGTAATAAAATCATCTTGTTTTTTGTGAACAATGATTTTTTCAGAGGTAATAAAATTTTTTCTGCAAAGCTGGAGGGTCTGCTCATGTTTTAAGTTAACATTAACAAATTTTACAGAACTCTCCTTTGTGATTTGTTTTAATATGAGAGTTTCAAGGTGTAAAAGTAGCGCTGCGCCAGCAAAATCAATGATCAGCACTTGTGATAAGTCAAAAATTACATTTTCATATGATGTTTTTAAGATTAGTGCTTTTGCCTTGACCCAAACTTTTGCAACACCTTCGGCATCGAGATTGCCTTTAAAAAAGAAGGTAGTTTCAAGTGAATTTTCTGATATTGAAAGTTTAAGTTTTGCATTTTCCATTAAATTGACTTTATCAGAGACTTTTATAACTTTAAAGTAGAAAATTAGCAGGTTTTATTCACCAAGCACTTGTCTTATTTTTTTTGAAAGGTTTTCTATTGTAATAGGTTTTGGGAGGAAGCCTTTAAACCCCATATCTTCAGCTTTTACAAGGGATATTTTGTTGTTGAATCCAGTACAAAGGATTATTGGAATATCCTGTCTTATTTTTTTTAGTTCAGTAGCAAGTATATTCCCTGGCATGCCTGGCATTGACATATCAGTAATGATTATATCAAATTCATCAGGTGCAGCAGAAAAAGTTTTCAGAGCTTCTGTACTACTGTCGTGGGCAACAACATTATAACCAAGACGTTCTAACATTGATTGTTCCATTTTTATTATAGTTTTTTCATCATCAATCAATAAAATCCGTTCAGTTCCAGTAAGGGTTTGTTCCATTGCCTGGGTTTTCTTTTTTATAAGAAGGCTTTTTGATTTTGGCAAATAAATATTGAATTTACTTCCTTTGTCAGGCTTGCTGTCAACTTTGATAGCACCATTTAAGCTTGTGACAATACCATGCACTACAGAAAGTCCCATTCCAGAACCTTTGCCGTTACCTTTTGTTGTAAAAAAAGGGTAAAAAATTTTTTCAATAACATCTTCACTCATTCCTATGCCTGTATCAGCTATTGATAAATAGGCATATTCTCCTGGTTTCATATCTGAACTAATTATATCAGATGCAGTTACTAAAACATTTTTGAGACTGACTTTGAGTTCTCCTCCGGTATTTTCCATGGCATGGTATGCATTGGTTGTAAGGTTCATAATAATTTGATGGATATGTGTTGGGTCAGCCTTAATTATGCCGCAATCTTTTTCAATATCTTGTTTTATTTTAATTGTAGTCGGGATTACTGACCTCATAAGCGTCAAGGCTTCGTTAATAATAGGTTGAATTTCTATTGGTTTTATTTCGTGACTTTCCGGGCGGGCAAATGTAAGTATTTGTTCCGCAAGAGCGCTGGCTCGTATAGTTGCCGCATATATTTCATTAATATTATCTTGCAATTGGTTGTCTGCTGGTATTTCGAGTCTCAGTATTTCAGTGTTGCCTAAGATTGGGAAAAGAATATTATTAAAATCATGTGATATCCCACCAGCAAGAGTACCAATGGATTCCATTTTTTGTGATTGCTGTAATCGTTTTATCACGTTTATTTTTTCAGCTTCTACTTTTTTTCTGATAGTAATGTCTCGAATAATTGCTACGGCATACCACATTTTCTCTATCTTAATACGTGCAACAGAGAGTTCAACTGGAATTTTATTTCCATTTTTGTGAAGAGTAATTATTTCAATGTTTGTTTTAAGCATATCCTTATTGCCAGTAATACAGAAGTCAGATAGAATTAAACCTGCATTTTTGCGGTTTTTTTTAGGGATAATCATATCGTATAAATAGTTTTCTATGGTCTCTTCTTTAGTATATCCAAAAATTATTTCGGCTGCCATATTCCAATATGAGATTTTCCCTTTTGTATCAACCATGATAATAGCATCATTTGCAGTATCTGCTATGGCTCGATGGATTTTTTCTTTTTCCATCAGCTCTTTTTTATAATCAATTACAGCTTTTTTCATTTCATGGAAAGTGTGAGCAGTGCGTTGAATCTCAATAAACCCTGATTTTATTTCAGACAATGATTCATAATCATTGTTTTTAATTTTTTGAGCCGCCCTATCCAGTTCAGAAATTGGTCTGGTTATACTTGATGCCATGATGAGGCCGACAATGGTTGCAATAACTGATATAATCAGTGCAAATAGTTGGTTCTGTTTTTGATTGGCATTTATTTCTTTAAAATAGTCTTCTTCAGGTATATATAGCCCTATCATCCATGATACTTTTGATTCAGGAACAGCCGTAAACATGGTGTAATATTTTTTATTTTCAAATTGAAATGTACCAAATATTGGCTTCTCGGAATTGTCATTATTAGGTTTAAGATTTTCCCATTCAATGGAATTATATGCTTTGCCACATATTTGATTTTTAAGTTCATTAATTTTAGGCAGACGAATTTTACCAGGTTTTTTTTCGTTGGCATGTTTTAGTTGCTCTGGGTCTGGGAAGGCAATTACCTTTCTATTCTGATTCATCATAAATGCGAGACCAGTTTTCCCTACCCGCAGTTTACTGATGAAATTAGAAAGCACATCTAGTTGAATATCAACCCCTACTATTCCTTTTATTTCTCCTTTTGTATTATAAATTGGGTCAGCTATTGTTATGCCTGGTTTTTGGGAGGTAAAAAATATGTAAGGATCAGTCCAGATGATTTGCTTTTCTTTTGCAGCTTTAATATACCAGGGGCGTATACGGGGATCGTAAGTATTGTTTTTGTCAATTTCCTTTAGAGTTACATTCATATCCTTGTCCCGCCATATTAGTCGGGTTTCTCTGTTTTGATTGTTATATTCAACAATTTTAGTTCTGTACCCATCAGTTGAGTTAGATGAATTTCGACTAACATAATAAAAATTACCATTTGGTTTTGCAAGGTAAATGCCTGCGAATTGAGGATATATTTCCAGCTGGTCAAAAAAATATTGTTCAAGTTTCTCAATATTGCCGTTATCTGTGTTGACAACTTTTGAAGATATCAGTTTATTAGTAAGTTGTGCAGATCCCAGGGCAACAGAAAAAAAATTTTGGGTTTCATGTAAGATGAGATCTGAGATGTTTTCCATAATATCCATAGTATGCTGAAGCATAACCTTTTTAGTGGAAAAATAAACAGAAGGGGTAATGATCAGGTGGGTACTCCATACAAGAATAATACAACCAATAATTACAATCCAGCGAATAGAAATTCTCAAACAAACCTCCTGAAAGCAGTTAAATGATAATTCAGATGCTTTTTCTAGTAGGTTATGTTAAATACTGCTACAATATTGACTTTTTATTCAATCTATTACAATATTGAATAAAAATCAATCTTTTGAGTTTTTTATTAAGTAAGGGAATTTTTATGGCGTATTTTGATTTTTCAGGGTTTGAAATTTCAATTAATAGATATATTAAATATGTTCTTGGTAAAAGGATAGAACATGCCACAAAAAAAGATATGTTTAATGCGACCTCGTATGCCGTAAGAAGGTTCCTGATTGATATAGAGCTTGATACAGAAGAAAGACATCAAAAAAAAGAGAGTAAAAGATTATTTTACCTTTCCATGGAATTTTTACCAGGGCGACTCCTTTCAAACAACCTTTTTAACCTTGGAATATATAATCAATGCCATGATTTTTTAAATACTATTGGATGGAAACTTGATGAACTTGTTGAAGAGGAACATGACCCGGCTTTGGGTAATGGCGGGTTAGGAAGACTTGCCGCCTGTTTTCTTGACTCTCTTGCTAGCCTGCATATGCCTGGGTTCGGATATGGCATAAATTATGACTACGGGCTTTTTAAACAAAAAATAGCTAACGGATACCAGCGCGAAGAACCTGATTACTGGCCTAACAGATCATCGCCCTGGTTAGTAGGAAGGAATGATAAATACACAATTCCCATTTATGGCAAAATAGTTGAAACAGAGGATAACAATGGTAGCTATAATCCCATGTGGACAGAGTGGAGCCTCATTTTTGGTAGAGCCCATGATGTCCTTGTTGCAGGATATGGCGGTAAAACAGTTAACTGGCTAAGACTTTTTTCAGCATGGGCTTCTGAAAAATTTGATATAAGGACTTTTAATGATGGCGATTATTTCAAAGCAGTTGAAGAAAAGATAAAATCAGAAAAGATATCAAAGATACTTTATCCTTCTGACTCAAAAGAATCCGGAAAAGAATTACGCCTTGTTCAAGAATATTTTCTGGTTGCCTGTTCAGTACAGGATATAATAAGCATTTATTTACAAAATAATGATACTTTTGAAAAATTTCATGAAAAAGTTGCGATTCAGCTTAATGATACTCATCCGGCTTTAACAGTTGTTGAATTAATGCGCCAATTAATTGACCAGTATGGGCTTGAATGGGAAAAGGCCTGGGCGATAACTAATAAAACTTTAGGGTACACAAATCATACACTTATGCCTGAGGCCTTAGAGAAATGGCCACTTTCTATAATGGAACGTGTTATACCTCGCCATTTACAGATCATCTATGAAATAAACAATTATTTTTTAAGTAAAGTTAAGAAAAAATACTCTGGTGATTCTCAAATAATAAAAAGAATGTCTATTATTGAAGAGGGTAAGGTTAAAAAAGTCAGGATGGCAAATCTTGCAATAATTGGAAGCCATTCGGTAAATGGCGTGTCTGAAATTCATTCTGAACTTGTAAAAGAAAAACTGGTTCCTGATTTTTATAAGTTTTCTCCTGAAAAATTTAATAACAAAACAAACGGGGTAACACAGCGAAGATGGGTAGTCTCAGCAAACAGAGGACTTGCTGATCTTATCAGCGATGCCATCGGTAAAAGATGGGTGCATGATTTTGAAAGAATTTCTGAGATTGAATGTTATAAGCATGACAAAGGGTTTTTAAGTAGGCTTGATAGTGTTAAAAAGGCTAATAAAATAAAACTTGCAAAAACAATTAAAAATATTTGTAATATCGCAGTTAATCCCGATTCAATTTTTGATGTTCACATAAAACGGATACATGAATATAAGCGTCAAATGTTAAATGTAATGAATATTATCCATATGTATATTAGAATAAAAGAGGATAATATTGAGCCTGAAAACCCCAGAACATTTATTTTCAGTGGGAAAGCAGCCCCAGGATATTTCGCAGCAAAGCTTATTATAAAACTTATTCACTCTATTGCAGAAGTTATTAATAATGACCCTGCTATAAATGGATGGATAAATATTGTGTTTATCCCTGACTATAAAGTTTCGCTTGCAGAAATAATAATTCCGGCAGCAGATATCAGTGAGCAGATTTCAACCGCAGGAATGGAAGCTTCAGGCACTGGGAATATGAAATTTGCAATGAATGGTGCCATCACTATTGGGACCCTTGACGGGGCTAATATTGAAATTTACAAGGAAGTTGGCGATTCAAATATCTATATTTTCGGTCTTGATGTTAAAGGGGTTGAAAATAAAAGAAAAAACTATAACCCAAAACAATATATCGAAAGAGATCAATACCTTAAAAGAGTCTTGGACACGCTTAAATCAGATCTCTTTTGTGAAAATGAACCTGGTATATTCAAACCATTATATGATAATTTTATAGAGCATGGTGATTATTATCTTCATATCGCTGATTTCGAATCATATACTGAAGCCCAGGAAAGGATTTCAAAAGATTTTTCATTCGGAGTTGACTGGGCGATTAAATCACTTATCAATATTTCAAGAACTGCAAAATTTTCAAGTGATCGTACAATAAAAGAATATGCAGGTGATATCTGGGATATTAAGCCTTCCTTATAATTTTTGAGAATTCGCAAGGTTTTTCTTGTTATTTTTTTTTAATTGCTGTATTGAATGGTGTAATAAAAAATGAATTATATTCAAAATATGAAGAGGGCAATATGGGTATACAAGAGCGCAAGACAAGAGAAAAAGGATTGAGACGCAATCAGATACTTGAGGCTGCAAAAGAAGTTTTCTCTTCAAAAGGATATAATACAGCAACAATCGAAGAAATTGCGGACGTGGCTGAGTTGAGCCCCGGAACTTTATATATTTATTTTAAAAATAAAGAAGAACTACATACTTTTCTTTCTATTGACATATTGAAACATATAGCCGAAGAAGTCGAGCTTGTTGCACAAGACAATGTATCCTCTGATGTGAAGCTGGATAATCTGCGTGATGTTTTTATTAAGGTTTATGAAAAAGACCCAATGATTTTAATAAGTCTTTTTCACCTGCAAGCAGGCGAAACTTTAAGAAATTTGTCCACAGAAGTTTTAGACCAGTTGAAACAGACATCAGCACGAGCTCTTAGTGCTATTACCTCTATTATTGTTGAGGGTATTGAAGCAGGGGTTTTTATTGATGACCACCCAGTAGCTTTAGCTGACGTTATCTGGTCGACTTTTTCCGGTGTGGTTTTGTGGGTTGATAGTAAACGCTTGCTTAATGACCAGAAGGATTTTGTTAAATCAACTTTAAAAATTGCTTTTAGCATTGCTAAAAAGGGTTTGAAAAAGGACTGATATAATTATTTGCACAACCGATGTATTGTTTGAGCATGCCATTCGCCTCTTCCTGAGAACGTAGGGATTTTTTTCTTTTTAAGGTACGAAGCAATTGTTGCAAAAGTTGCTCTGTCTTTTCGCATTGTCTTTATAATATCAAGTACTTCATCTTTAGTATATCTTGTGCCGGATGCGTAGCTAGTGGTGACTATGGGTTCCCCTTGTGCCGTTGATGCAAGATTGTTGCTGCCGATTAGGAAGTCAGATATATTTTTTAAAAGTGCTGTGACAGCATTGTTTTTTTCGATTTCCGATTCCGCAAGTGTTTCTTGAATCGCCACAGCCCTCTCAACGTTGGTAGCTATTGTTAATATGTTTTCGCTGGCAAGTGGTGCGAACTCAGCCAGAATTTTTATAAGTTCATCATTTAGTGGCAGGCTGTTAAAATCAGCATCACGTCTGTCTGTTAATTGTCGGCGCTCAGACTTAGGACTATAATAGCTATCCATGGATTTTCTTGTTGTAGAGCTTTTGTGTTTAGAAGTTCTCAGACTTTTTAGAAAATCACTCATGATAAAATCTCCTTCTTATAAAATAATAAAATTGCCAATACGTTTATAAGCTCAAAATTAGGCTGGCACTTATTGTACGAAATAATTGGAATAACTTTAATCAATAATAAATCAATTGAAATGATAAGTCAAGTACGAAAAATCGATTTTACGAAAAATCAATTTGAAGAATACGTATTATTTATGGACGAGTTGTGTAATCTCTTTTTTGATACTAAAATAGATCTCTTCATCGCTGCCATAAATGTCGACAACATCTTTATGGTTTATAAGGTTTTCAATAACAAAAGCTGTAACATATAGGCTTGCGATATTAGGATTTGAAACAAGCCCTCTCAGTGGCGCAACTTGATAATCAATATCAAAGTCTTCTGCTTTGCATAAAGCTGTCAGGCATTTCTCCAGTTGTTCTTGAATGGAGTTTTTGCTGACAGTTTCAATATGACCCTGTTCAATCAATTTCATGGCAATTTTATTGCTAAAAGTGTCAGTGTCTTCTCTTATGGAATTTAGAATCTGCATTCGCTCTCGTTCTTTTGAAGATTCAATTTTTGATAGAAGTTTTGTTTCTCTGTCTCCGATCCGGAATGTTTTGCCCATATATATATCCTTAATTTTTCATCATTAAAGTAACTATGCACAATACATCAAAAATGTGTTGGTTTGCAAGAAAAATTTTATATATCTTCAATAATAATTTGAGGCGAGTTTTTTTGGAATTTGTTTTCTTTGATTTTAAATGCAATTTTTTTATAAAAAAGCGGTAAGCTTTCTACGTCTTGAATATTGAATTGAAGAGCTTCTATCCCATTTTTAATACTATTATTGTTTTCAATATTTTTGGAAGCATCTATAAGGATCATTTTTCTATGGTTTGTTCCTATAATTATTGATGATAAAACTCCAACATTTTTACATGAAAACAGAGGTTCTAAATTATCAGTTCCAAAAGGTCTAAGTTTGCTTATTTCTTTTGCAAGTTCAAAAGTTATTTCAGCAAGAGAAATTTCAAGTTCAATTCTAAGTGATTTTTTAAAATCAGTTAAAGAAAAGTTTGAGTCAATATAATGTTCCATACTTGCAGCAAATTTTTCAATATTATCTTTTTTCACTGTAACTCCTGCTGCCATGGAGTGTCCGCCAAACTTTTCAAGTAGATGAGAGTGCTTGGAAAGAGCGTTGTGTATATTGATTGAAGTTATACTTCTGCATGACCCTACAAAAGGATCGTTAAGTGTACTGATTAATATTACAGGCTTTGAATACTTTTTAACAAGTCTTGAAGCAGCGATCCCAAGTACACTTGAATTCCAGTTTTTATCCCATAATATCAGGATTTTTTTATCTAAAAGGTTTTTGTTGTTTTCAATTTTATTGTTAATATCATTGACGATTTCATGTTCAATTTTTTGCCTTTTTTGATTAAGGTCATTCAAGAGTGCGCTGGTTTTTATAGAGGAGACTCTTTCCTTTGATGTTAAATGATTAACACATATCCTGGCATGGGAGAGTCGCCCTGCGGCATTGATTCTTGGAATAAGCCTAAACCCGATATCGTCTGAATCCATATTGTCAAGTCTTATCCTACTGACATCTATAAGGGTCTTGAGCCCGATTCTTTTCCCTTTTTGTAGTACCTTGAGCCCATGAATGCTGAGAATTCTATTTTCTTCTATTAATGGGACCATGTCTCCTATTGTCCCCAAAGCTACAAGATCACAATAATCAAGAAGGTTTGGTTCTTCAATTTGGACCCAAAAATCTTTTGTACGCAAGTGTTTTCTCAGTGCCAATAAGAGATAAAATGCAACCCCGACACCTGCAAGATGACTTAAACCTGAAAAGCAATCTTCCCTTTTTGGGTTTATTATTGCAATACAAGAAGGCATTGGATTCGTGATTTCATGGTGATCAGTAATTATAACATCTATATCTTCTGTTTTTGCACTTTCACAAGCTTCATAACTGCTTGACCCGCAATCAACCGTGACAATAAGATCGATATCCTGTTTAACAGCCATGTCAATATGCGGTTTGTGCATTCCATAGCCTTCTTTAATTCTGTGGGGAATATACCAGGAAACGTTAGCATCAATGTGATTTAGGAAATCCACAAGAATAGAAGTTGATGTTACTCCATCAGCATCAAAATCTCCAAATATTAGAATTTTTTCTTTATTTTTTATGGCTGTCCATAAACGTTCTACAGCTTTTTGCATGTCTTGTAATAAAAAAGGATCTCTAAGGTTTGAAAGGCTTGGATTTAAAAAGAGTTCTGCCTGTTCAATGGTTTTAATTCCTCTGTTTGCAAGAAGGGTAGCGACAATTTTGCTTAAATTAAACTTTAGGCTAATCTCATTTATACTTTTTGTATCACTTTGGTTTTTATCAACGTTATTATATATCCATTTTGTTTCCATTGCTTTCCTTCTGTCTTTCTTAGACCTTTATAAGTTTTCAATCCTTGCCTGTTGAGCATAATAAGCAGCACCTGTTCCGGAATCAGTCAATCTTGCTTCGATAAGAGCATTAACACCGCCTTTATAGAGCATCCAGTCTCCTTTGCGGTAAATGATAACATCTGGATGTAAACTTATATCAAATTTTATTTTAACTTCAAGTTTTCCAAGGCATGAAACTAAAAAGGTTTTTTTATTTAAATCAATATTTTTAATATGTTCAGATTCAGGGTTTATGATAACAGCAGGTAAAAATCCTTGTTCCTCTGGTAGAATTTGAGAGTGGATATAGTCTTTATTAATTAGACTTAAAAGGCGCATGGGAAATATTGGGTTTTTTTCAGGCTCTGATGTTAAAGTAGTAACAAGAGAAAATAAGCCAGACTTATGTTCTGTCCCATTTTCAAAAGCAATTTCTTTTTTACCGGCAAAGGCGAAACCATTTTTTTTGAATGTATCAAAAGAGACTCCATTATCTAACTTTGGAAAGCTTAATTTAAAACATTCTTCTGTTTTTGGAAAAGAAAAACTGGTGTTAAGTTTTTGGTTCAACTCTTTTGCTATTGAGAAATCAGATATGCATTCTCCGGGCGGATTGAAAATTTTTTTGCCATATTGAAGGTAATCATGCATGCAGGAACCTACTACATCATCTTCTTCGAACATAAGAGTGCAGGGTAAAATCAAATCAGCAGCAGCAGCAGTATCATTCATAAACGCATCAACAACAATAGTAAATTTAATATTCTTTAATGTTTTAAAAAGGCGTTTACTGTCAGGCGCTTGATTAACAACATTACTACAATTTATCCAAGCTATTTCTATCTTTGGTTTGCATTGTTTTATCTCATCTGCAAGGATTGGCAATAAAAGAGAGTGATCTGGTTTGTGCGCTACCCAGTCAAAATCAAGATTTCTTATTGATGATATGCCAAAATAAACTCCTGCTCCGGTATATCCAACATTTCCACTAAGCCATGATAAAGCATTAATATGTCTAACAGTTTCTCTGCCTGTAAGGTGTCTTTGAATACCCCATCCAATAATTGTGCTCACTTTATTTTTTGTATATATATCTGCAAGGAATTTAATATTTTCAAGTGATATACCGCATTGCTCTGAAAGAAATGAAAGAGAGACATTATTGACAAGGTCAAAATATTCATTTTGTTCTGAACATCTGTTTACATATGTTAGATCAAGGTCGTTATTTTTTATTAAACACTTAATAATTGCAATAGCAAGAAATCTGTCAGTCCCGGGATTGATTCTTATTAATTTGTCAGCATGCTTGTTGTAATCGCCGCCACCCGGCCAGATGGAAGTAACATGGATATTTTTTTTCCTTGCTTTGCGGATAATCTGGCTGAGATGTATGGAAGATGAAGAAAAATCTCTTCCAAAATTTACAATATGTGTTGAGTTAAGAATGTCTTTAATATTGTTATGATCCAAGGCACCAAAATCATCAATACATGCCTGAATTCCTGTGCTATCGCATAATGAACCATGGGTCTTTGTACAACCTAAAAAGGTGAAAAAGTTGTCTGTTACAACTTTTGTGACACCTCTTGCCCCATGATCCTGGACATGCAACATTTTTTTTGGATCGTCATTTAAAGTTTTGCTGATTTTTTTATGACATATATCTAAGGCTTTATCCCATGAGATTTTTCTAAAAGCACCCCCTGTTTTTAGAAGGGGGCTTGTAATGCGGTTAGGGCTTTTGAGTCTGTTTATATGTTTTTTAACTTTTGCACATGTAAATCCATTAGTAAAAGGGTGTTCAGGGTTGCCCATGATTTTAACTTTTTTATGGTCCTCACCAATATTGTTTTTTTCAATAATTATGGAACAGGAGTCCGGGCAATCTTTTGTGCACGCAGTAAGCATATTATATATAGTTTTTATTTTTAAGTTCTATGATGATAATTCAATCCTCTGAGCAATTATTAGATTAATCCTTGGCTTTTTTTAAAGTAACCATATCATTTATGCAAATATTTTTCATAAAAATTTTTGCCCATGATTTATATAAGCTGATTTTAATATTATGAAATCTTAGAGATGGACAATATACGGCGCTAATTTTTTATTTGATTTATAGATTAAAGGCATGACAAAATTGTGCTATAAGTATAAATTTAATAATAGAATTTGAAAAATGAAAACAATACAGAAAAAATATCGAGTTGATAGAAAAAAGATAGGGTTTATCAAGTTTATTTTTGAAGCTTATGAAGGAATAGCTGTTGTTTCAACTGTTGATGCTAAAAAGAATTTAGTCATGCTTTCTATTTCTCCTGATTTAGTTAAAGAATCTGACATTATAGTTAATGATTTGAAAAAGGATTTTTTGTTTGATGAAGTTTAAAGGATGGGCATATATTTATACAATCGGTTGCCAGATGAATGTTTATGATTCAGCTAAACTTTTGTCTGTTTTAAAATTCTTAGGGTATAGCGAAACAAAATCTCTGGAAGAAGCTGATATTGTAGTATGTAATACATGTACTATAAGACATAAAGCCCAGGAAAAAGCATATAGTTTTTTGGGCAGGCTTAGCAAGCTTAAAAAAAAGAAACCACATCTTATTTCTGTAATAGCTGGCTGCGTTGCTCAACAGGATGGTGAAAAAAGTTTAAAACGGCTGCCTGAGATTGATATTGTTCTTGGAACCCAGTCTTTTTCGAGGTTTGCTGAGTTGATTGATCAAGTAAAAAGTGGAAGATCTAATATAGTTGATATAGAACCGAGAGAAACAATTTTTGAAGTAATGCCGGACGCATCAGATGTAAACCAGAATGAAATTTCAAGATTTGTTACAATAATGCAGGGATGTGAAAATTTTTGTACATATTGTGTGGTTCCCTACGTCCGTGGAAAAGAGAAAAGCAGGCGTCCTGAAGCTATTATTGAGGAAATTGAGCAGCTTTGTAAATATGGCATACAAGAGGTGACTCTGCTTGGGCAGAATGTTAACTCCTATGGTATAAAAGAGAATGATATTTCTTTTGCAAAATTGCTAAAAAGAGTAAGCTCCATTGATTCTATGAAACGGATAAGATTTGCAACTTCTCACCCAAAAGACCTTTCTGATGAATTGATATATGCCATTCGGGATCTTGAGAAAGTTTGCTTTCATCTGCATTTGCCTGTACAGTCAGGGTCTGATAGAATATTGAAAAGAATGAACCGCGGGTATACACAGAAAACTTACCTTGAAATGATTACAAAGTTGAAAAAGGAATGTCCAAACATAGCTATTTCAACTGATCTGATTACAGGATTTCCTTCAGAGACAAGAGAAGAATTTCAAGAGACATTAAATTTGATGAAAGCTGTTGAGTTTGACAGTGTTTATGCTTTTTCTTATTCAGATCGACCAATAACACCTGCAATGAAATTTGATGGTAAAATAGATGAAGCAGAAAAGCTTTCAAGGCTTAATGAACTTTTTGAGCTACAAAAATTTTATACAGAAAAGAATAATAAAAAACTTATAGGGAAAATAGAGCCTGTATTGGTAGAAGGTAAGAGTAAGAAGAAAATGAAAGTTGAAGGTGAACCAGTAAAGGAATTTCAGAATATAATAAATACAACCCAGATGATGGGAAGAACAGAGTCAAATAAGATTGTTCATTTTCAAGGCTGTAATATTAGACCGGGCATGGTTATTGACGTAAGAATTGAAAATGCGTATCCTCATTCATTATGGGGCATAGTATAAGGAGTTTTCCAAAAAGTATGAATAAAGCTAATATGGTGAAAATCGGTAGAAATGACCTTTGTTTGTGTGGTAGTGGGAAAAAATATAAAAAATGTTGTATGAATGCTGAAAAAGATCAAAAAAGCCTTAAGCAGGAATATAAGGACAAGTATAATATTATCTTAAAAGAACCTTATCAAATAGAAGGCATAAAAAAAAGTGGTCTACTTCTTCTATCTATACTTGATAAAGTAGAAAAAATGATAGAACCCGGGATTACTACGAATATGATTAATGATCTTGTGCATGAAGAACACGTCAGAGCCGGAGCAATCCCTGCTCCTTTGAATTATAGAGGGTTTCCCAAAAGTGTCTGTACTTCTGTAAATGAGGTGATATGTCATGGTATCCCCGGGGATTTAATTTTGAATGACGGTGATATTATCAATGTTGATATCACTCCTATCCTCAAGAATTATTATGCCGATGCAAGTAAGACATTTTTTGTAGGTACTCCTTTAGAAGATGCTCAGAAGGTTGTATATATTGCAAAGGAATCATTGAAAAGAGGGATTAATGTGGTAAAGCCTGGCGCAACTATTGGAGATATAGGATTTGCAATACAGGACTATGCTGAGTCTTCAGGTTGTTCTGTTGTACGAGAATTTATAGGACATGGAGTTGGAATTGAATTCCATGAGCAGCCCCAAGTGCTTCATTATGGAAATAAAGGTGATGGAATAATGTTAGTCCCGGGCATGGTATTTACTATCGAACCAATGGTTAACTTAGGAAGTAAAGAACTCCACGTTTTAGATGATAATTGGACAGCAGTTACAAATGACAAATCTTTATCAGCCCAGTTTGAACAAACCATACTTGTTACAGAGACCGGATATGAAAGCCTTACACCGTTTGAATTGTAGTTAATTTTATGTCAAATATTATAAATTTATTTATTACTGTTTATTATTTAACTTTTTTATGGTCATCTTCAGTTATACTTTTTTTTGTTGCTTTCTCCATAAGAATTTTAACTTTTCCCTTTGATAAGAAACTTATTTTATCGAATCTTTTTACATCATTCTGGGCATCTTGTTATCTTTGGTGCATACCCACATGGTCAATTAAAAAATATGGTATGGAAAAGTTAAGTTTAAAGAAGAATTATATTGTTGTTTCAAATCATCAATCCCAAATAGATATTCTTCTTGCATTCAATCTTTTCCTTCCATTCAGGTGGGTATCTAAAAAAGAAGTCTTTAATCTTCCTTTTCTCGGATGGAATATGATTTTGAATAAATATGTTGGGATTAAAAGAGGTGACAAAGACAGTGTTAAGAAAATGATGCAACAATGTGAGTCTATATTAGAGCAGGGCTGTTCATTGTTTTTTTTTCCAGAGGGAACAAGATCTAAAACAGGAGAACTAAAACCATTTAAGCCAGGGGCATTTATTCTTGCAAAAAAGATGAAAACAAATATTCTTCCTATTATTATGCAAGGCTCAAGGAATGTGCTTAAAAAGAATAGTTCCAGGTTTGTTTGGAAAGGCGATATGAGTATCAAAGTGCTTGATGAAATAAGCTATAAAGATTTTGAAGATAAGTCCCCTCAGCAAGCAGCCCAAATGGTGCATGACCTGTTTTTAAAGCATTTAGGGAAAAATTGATTTGCCCAAAATTACTGATAAAGGCGTAGTTAACTCAGGAGGTGTTTGGTTTTTGCTACCTGCATACCTTTTGTGGGGGCTATCACCGTTATTTTGGAAAACCTTAAGCCATGTTTCTCCATTTGAACTTATATTACACAGATTAATCTGGTCATTTTTTCTTCTAATTACCATAGATATTATGGTTGACACATAG
>JAGLHT010000036.1 GCA_023143455.1 Desulfobacterales bacterium | reverse complement strand
GACCTGAAGAAGTAACTGATATGGAGCGGAACGTTGATGCTGAAGTTGTAAGCTCAACATTTGATGAGCCTTCAGAAAGACATGTTCAGGTTGCTGAAATGGTTATTGAAAAAGCTAAAAGAATTGTTGAACAGGGACATAATGTTGTAATTCTTTTAGACAGTATAACCCGTCTTGCACGAGCATACAATTCTGTGATGCCACCTTCCGGGAAAATACTCTCCGGTGGGGTTGATTCTAACGCACTTGACCGACCAAAAAGATTTTTTGGTGCAGCAAGGAATATTGAAGATGGTGGAAGCCTGACTATTATTGCCACAGCTTTGGTTGAAACCGGAAGCCGTATGGATGAAGTAATTTTTGAAGAATTCAAAGGTACGGGTAATATGGAGCTTGTTTTAGATAGAAAACTTTCAAATAAACGAGTTTTTCCTGCTATTGATATCAATAGAACCGGCACACGAAAAGAAGAGTTACTTTTAGATGAAATGACACTTAAAAGGACTTATATACTCAGGAAATTGCTTTCAAGTTTAAATTCTATAGACAGTATGCAGTTTTTACTTGAAAAAATGGAAGGAACAAAGGATAATAAAGAGTTTTTGGATTCAATGAATTCATAAATGCTATTTAAATAAATACTGGTTCGAATTTTAAAGGAGTTTAGAGGAAGATGAGAAAAGATATACATCCAGATTATAAACAAACAACTGCAACATGTGCATGTGGTAAAATATTTGATGTAGGTTCCACAAAAGAGAATATAAAAGTAGAAATTTGTTCTGCCTGTCATCCCTTTTTTACTGGGAAACAGAAACTTGTTGATACTGCCGGAAGAATTGATCGTTTTAAGAAAAAATATGGTGGGTTTGACGCTTCTAAGCTTGTTTAGGCACACTACTCTTTGTTTATTAAAACAGAGATTCTTTCATCAATGGTTTTAAAGAAAAACTTGGATTCTATAGAAGA
Source organism: Desulfobacterales bacterium (assembly GCA_023143455.1). Classification (GTDB taxonomy): domain Bacteria; phylum Desulfobacterota; class Desulfobacteria; order Desulfobacterales; family Desulfobacteraceae; genus JAIOSM01. Next base: position 27,462 of record JAGLHT010000036.1, on the reverse strand, counting down.
AATTCTTTAGAATCCTTTTTGAATTTTTATTATGATAAATAAACTCAGAGGCATAGAAGATCGATTTATAAAGCTTGAAAAGCTTTTAAGTGATCCGGCTGTTATCAATGATCAGAAAAAATATCAAGATCATTTAAAGGAGCACGGGGAACTTAATAAGATTGTTTCAGTTTATAGAGAATATCGAGACCTTCTCGCACAGCTTGATGATACAAAAGAACTCCTAAAAGACCCAGATCCTGAAATGCAATCCATGGCAAAGGAAGAAGCGGCTTCTCTAAAGGAAAAAATTAAGAAAAACGAATCTGACATCAAGATACTTCTTATGCCTAAAGATCCCAATGATGAAAAAAATGTTGTTCTTGAAATACGCGCCGGAACCGGTGGTGAAGAAGCTGGTATCTTTGTAGGAGACCTTTTTAGAATGTATTCAAGATATGCAGAATTAAAATCTTGGCAAATTGAGATTATTGAAAAGAATAATTCCGCATCAGGTGGGTTTAAGGAAGTGGTTTCTTTGATTCGTGGTAAAAATGTTTATAGCGCGTTTAAGTATGAAAGTGGTACTCATCGTGTCCAAAGAGTGCCGGAAACAGAAGCTCAGGGAAGGATACATACTTCTGCTGTTACTGTTGCGGTACTTCCTGAAGCAGAAGATGTTGACATAGACATTAACCCAAGTGATATAAGAGTTGACGTATTTAGAGCATCCGGTCCTGGCGGACAGTCAGTTAATACAACTGATTCTGCAGTACGCGTTACTCATGTCCCAACTGGAGTTGTCGCAACATGTCAGGATGAGAAATCACAACTAAAAAATAAAACAAAAGCCATGAGTGTATTAAAATCCCGTCTTTTTGATGCAAAACTTCGGGAACAGGAATCAAAACGGGCAGCTGATCGAAAAGACCAGGTTGGATCAGGGGATCGGAGTGGTAGGATTAGAACATACAATTTTCCCCAGGGTAGAATGACCGATCACAGGATTGGACTGACTCTTTATAAATTGGACAGCATTATGGAAGGCGATATTGGTCCTATTCTGGATGAATTAAAAATCCATTATCAAGCACAGGCGTTGCAGGCAATTGAGTGATTGGACAATTTTTAAGATCATTGCATGGTCTGAATCGTATTTCCAAGAAAACTTCATAGATAATCCTAGACTCACAGCTGAAATTCTCTTAAGTTTTAGCCTTGACATGAAAAGAATAGAATTATATCTCCAGCATGACCGTCCCTTAAATAAAGATGAGCTCGCTTCGTATAAACAACTTATCAAACGTAGAATAAACAGGGAGCCTGTGGCATATATTACAGGCAGTAAAGGGTTTTGGAATTCGGAGTTTTTAACCCCGTCTAATGTGCTTATCCCTCGACCTGACACTGAGACTTTAGTAGAAAATGCATTAACTTATTTAAAATCAACTGGAAATAGCGTGCTGCCAAAAAAAATACTTGAGCTCGGATCAGGCTCAGGAGCAATTATTATTTCTCTTGCTGATTTGTATCCTCAGCATTTATATTTTGCAAATGATTTATCTCGTGAGGCTATAAAAGTAGCCAAGTCTAACTCACAACAAATTCTTGGGAATATGAAAATTCATTTATTTCAAACCTCATGGTTTGATTCAATCAAAAAAAGCCCTTTGTTTGATATCATTATTTCCAACCCTCCATATATTCCAACTTTACAAATTGAAGCTCTTGAAGAAGAAATAAAAGATTATGAGCCTAAAATGGCATTGGATGGTGGGAAAGATGGTCTTGAATGTCTAAATGTAATTATCATTAATGCTTCGGATTATCTGGTGCCAGGAGGTGCATTGCTGCTTGAAATAGGGTATGACCAAAAAAAAGATGTTAATGATATTGCTTTGACTTGCCCTGAGTTAGAACCGGCTCAGTTTGAAAAGGATCTGGCAGGTCATTTTCGTGTTGCAATTATTAAAAAAAGATTGTCAACAAGCAAATAGTTTGCTATATAAAGTAGGATTTGTATTTATAACTCACACTCTTGGACTTAATGTCAGGTGCTTTTTAAAAGTCGACATTAGGATTGATAAGAGTGGTGGAAAAACCATTAATTTTTATTTGGGAGCAAGAATGAGCCACGTTACAGTTAAAGAACTTTTACAGGCAGGTGTCCATTTCGGACATCAAACAAGGCGTTGGAACCCAAAGATGAAAAGATATATCTTTGGAGCAAGAAATGGGATTTATATTATTGATCTCCAGCAGACTGTTAGGCTTTTTAATAAAGCTTATGATTTTATTTTTGAGACAGCTGCAAAAGGTAAAGATATCCTTTTTGTTGGAACAAAAAAACAGGCTTCTGACGTGATTTATGAAGAAGCAAACCGTGCTGAAACATACTATGTTCAGAATAGATGGCTTGGCGGTATGCTTACAAATTTTCAAACTATTAAAAATAATATAACCCGATTTCATTTTTTAAATTCCATTGAAAATGATGGGACACTTGAAGATTATCCTAAAAAAGAACAGGGTATGATGTTAAAAGAACGGACAAAACTTGAGTTTGCCATCGGTGGTATCAGTAATATGAAAGCTTTGCCAGGCGCAATCTTTGTAATTGATCCTAGGAAAGAGTTAATTGCTGTGCGTGAGGGCAGAAAGTTAGGAATTCCAATTGTTTCCATCGTGGATACTAATTGTGATCCTGACGAAGTTGATTTTGTTGTTCCAGGCAATGACGATGCAATAAGGGCTATACGTCTTTTTACTTCAAAAATTGCAGATGCATTTATTGAGGGCAGAGAACAATATAGAGAAAAGCAACAGGCAGGAACTGACAAAGAAGATGAAAGACCAAAAGACTTACCTAAGGGCAGAATTGAAAGAGAAATTATTTCTGACGATGCTGGAGGGCCGGTTATAGAAAAAATTAAAAGAAAAACTGCACCAGTCAAAAAAGAGACTGAAGTTGAGAAAGAATAAGGAGTTATAAAATGGTTGAAATTACTGCATTGATGGTTAAAGAACTTCGTGACCGGACTGGTTCGGGAATGATGGATTGTAAAAATACTCTTGTAGAAACAGAAGGTGATGTAGAAAAAGCAATTGAGCTCCTAAGAAAAAAGGGTTTGGCTAAAGCCGCTAAACGATCTGGAAGAGCAACTTCAGAGGGCGTTATTTATTCATACATTCATGCTGGAAGCAAACTTGGCGTGCTTCTTGAAATTAATTGTGAATCAGATTTTGTTGCTAAAACTGATGCTTTCTTAGAATTTGCAAAAAATGTTGCAATGCATATAGCAGCAAGCAATCCTATTGGTATCAGCGAAGAAGATATTTCAAAGGATCTTATTGAAACAGAAAGAGAAGTTTATAAGGCTCTTGCTTTAAAAGAAGGAAAACCTGAAAATATAATTGATAAAATAGTAGATGGTAAGGTCCAAAAATATTATAAAGATGTTTGTCTTCTGAAGCAGCAGTATATTAAAGACCCACAGAAAAGCATAGCTGATTTGTTGAGTGAATCTATTGCTGTAATTGGTGAGAATATTCAGATTAGAAGATTTGTACGCTTTCAAATAGGAGATTAATAAAACTTTTGGAAAAAAAACCATCCAAATTTGACAGAATAACTATTAAGCTTAGTGGCGAAGCCCTGATGGGTAATCAGGGCTTCGGTATTACTCCTGAAATGATTTCTTATGTTGCCCAGGAAATATTAAAAGTACACAAAGTTGGTGTCCAGATTAGTATAATTGTGGGTGGGGGAAATATATTTCGTGGCGTAGCAGGAAGTGCTGCAGGAATGGACAGAGCTTCAGCAGATAATATGGGAATGCTTGCAACTGTGGTAAATAGTCTTGCTCTTTGTGATTCTTTTGAACAAATTGGTATTCCAACCAGGGTTCAGAGTGCAATAGCCATGAATAAGATTGCAGAGCCATTTATCAGAAGAAAAGCAATGAGGCACCTTGAAAAAGGTCGGGTTGTAATCTTTGCTGCAGGAACAGGAAATCCTTATTTTACGACAGATACTGCTGCTGTTTTAAGGGCAAATGAGATTCAAAGCCAAATATTAATCAAAGCTACACAAGTTGATGGTGTATTTGATAAGGATCCTAATGAGCATGATGATGCAGTCATGTTTGATCAAATTTCATATATGGAGGTGATTCAGCAACAACTTCATGTTATGGACATGACGGCTATTTCTCTTGCCATGGAACAATCACTCCCACTTTATGTGGTTAACCTTCACACACCTGGTAATATCATGAGAACTGTTCTTGGAGAAAAGATCGGTACACGGGTTCATAATGAATAGAACTTGCGGATTAATTTTTTTGAAGGGGTGTAATTGCTATGTTAAATGAAGTGATACAGGAAACAAAAGAAAGAATGCTCAAATCTTTAAAAGCTTTTGAAAAAGAGATGGTAAAGGTTCGAACTGGCAGGGCATCTATCTCTCTGGTTGATGGAGTTAAAGTTGATTATTATGGTGCTGAAACCCCTCTGGATCAGATGGCGTCTGTTTCCGTACCTGAAAGCCGTCTTCTTATTGTTAAGCCTTGGGATATAAGTGTTATTAATGATGTGGAAAAAGCAATATTAAAAGCAAATCTTGGTCTGACACCTTCCAACGATGGTAAACTTATCAGAATTTCCATTCCTCCTCTGACAGAAGACCGAAGAAAAGAGATAGTAAAAAGTGCCGGGCATACTTGCGAGGACTTTAAAGTTGCCATGAGAAATATTAGAAGAGATTCCAATGATAATCTTAAGGACCTTCTAAAAGAAGGTGATATTTCTGAAGACGACAATTTTAAAGGTCAAAAAATAGTTCAGGAATTCACTGATGAGAATATTAAGCAATTAGACAAGCTTTTTTCTGAAAAGGAAAAAGAGATACTTGAAATCTAACTTGTTTACAAAAATCAACATTGACCCTGCAAAATTACCTGGTCATGTCGCAATCATTATGGATGGAAACGGGCGTTGGGCAAAAAAGAAACTCAGAAATCGTGTCTTCGGGCATGAAAAAGGAGCTGAAACAGTCCGAGAAGTCATAACAACATGTCGTGAGCTTAAAATTAAGATTTTAACTCTGTATGCATTCTCAACTGAAAATTGGTCCCGCCCTGAAAAAGAAGTTAATACTTTAATGAAGCTTTTAAAAAAATTTATCCGATCTGAAAAAGATGAACTTCATAATAAAAGTATTAAACTCAATGTTATCGGACAAAAAGAACGATTACCTATAGATGTCATAGAAGAGCTTGATTTAGCAATAGAGCAAACTAAAGACAATACTGCGATGGTGTTAAACCTTGCATTAAGTTATGGTGCAAGAGAAGAGATAACACGGGCAGTCAGGAAGATTGCTTATGAGGCTAAGCAGGGGAAACTTTTCCCAGAAGATATTGACGAAGAAATGGTTTCCAAATACTTTTACACTGCGGGTATGCCTGATCCTGACTTATTAATTCGGACAAGTGGCGAAATGCGGGTGAGTAATTTCTTATTATGGCAAATTGCTTATTCTGAGCTTTTTATTTCTGAAACGCTCTGGCCGGATTTCACAAGAGATGAATTCATTAACATCCTTCGGGATTATCAAAAAAGGGACCGTAGATTCGGGAAAGTGTTATGCTCTTAAAACGATTAATCACAGCAATAGTTGTTCTGCCGGGTGTTCTTTTCCTTATTCTTCAAAGAGATAGATTAGGGTTTAGCATAGCCATTGCAGTTGTATCAGTTATAGCGCTTTATGAATATTTAGAAATAATAACTTTGATCTGTTCCGGTGTTATATCAAGAAAGATTAAAGCCTTGTCCTATTTAGTCTGTATAGGCATTATAGTTGGAGTCTTATTTGAATCCATGCCTGGAATATTAGCCTGTTTGGGGTTTAATGTTCTGTTTTTAGGGTTTATTGTGATGCTGGATTTTTCAAAGGATGATTATATCTTTGATGTCATACCAAAACAGGTTTTTGGAATTATTTATATACCTTTTTCTCTTTCGTTACTTATATTAATTTATAATTTTGAAAATGGACATTTGTATGTTTTATGGCTTCTGTTTGTAGTCTTTGCAAATGATACAGGCTCTTATTATGCTGGTTCCTTTTACGGGAAGAGACATCTTGCACCTAATATTAGCCCTAAGAAAACTTATATGGGGGCTTTTGGCGGTGTGGTATCTTCAGTTTTTGTAGGCTTTATACTTTATTATCTTTTTTTTCACAACCTGGAAAAAGCCTTAATGGCAATTCCTTGTTCAGTATTAATTTCTGTTGCAGGTCAGGTTGGAGACTTGTTTGCCTCTGCTTTAAAGCGAGCGGCTGGAGTTAAAGACTCTGGTAGCATTTTGCCTGGTCACGGGGGAATGCTTGATAGAATAGATGGACTTATTTTTGCCATACCTGTTTTATATGTTCTTCGGATATTTGTTTTATGAAAAAGCTTGCGATCCTTGGCTCAACAGGCTCAATTGGTCAAAGCACTCTTAAAATTGTAAGTTTATATCCTGACAGATTTGATGTCGAGCTTCTTGCTGCTGCATATAATATCTCTCTTCTTTCAAAACAGATAAAACAATTTAATCCAAAAATAGTCGCGGTTATGACAGAAGATGGAGCAAGCCAATTAAGAACTTTGTTAAAGGGGTATACTTGTCCTGAAATTCTTATTGGTGAATCAGGGTATATTGATGCTGCCTCCAATGAGAAAGCAGATATTGTTTTTCTTGCAATGGTGGGTGCCGCAGGTTTGCGCCCGGCACTTGCTGCGATAGATGCAAAAAAGACAATTGCCCTTGCAAATAAAGAAACCCTTGTCATGGCAGGGGATATTGTAATGTCAAAGGCAAAAGAGAATAATGTTCGGATTTTTCCGGTTGATAGTGAGCATAGCGCTATCTTTCAATGTCTGCAGGGCAATAGACAAAAGGATTTTAAAAAAATTTTTCTAACAGCATCAGGCGGACCTTTTAGAAAAAAGAAATTATCAGAGTTTGGGTCAATCACACCCGAGGATGCACTAAATCATCCTAATTGGAGTATGGGAAATAAAATATCCATAGACTCTGCAACGCTTATGAATAAGGCACTTGAAATAATTGAAGCAGTTCATCTTTTTGATGTTTCTGCCGAATCCATTGAAGTTTTAATCCATCCCCAGAGTATTGTCCATTCAATGGTTGGTTTTAAAGATGGCAGCGTGATAGCACAAATGGGTATTCCTGATATGAAGGGTGCAATTTCCTATGCAATGTCTCTGCCTGAGCGACTTGATATTGGTGTTGAGTTTCCTGATTTCTCAACCTTGAAAAATCTCGAATTTGAAAAGTGCGACAATGAAAAGTTTCCATCACTTAATTTTGCATTTGAAGTATGCAAAAAAGGAGGCACATTGCCAGCAGTGATGAATGCTGCAAATGAAGTGGCAGTTGAAGCTTTTCTTGATATGAAAATTAGTTTTCCAGCTATCTACAACATAATTTCAAAGTGTCTTGGAAAACATAACAATATTGACAAACCTGATCTTTCAGGTATTATTGAAGCAGATAGATGGGCAAGAGAAACAGCCCTATCCCTTATTTAATAGCGAGGTTTTATGAATCCCTGGTTAGCATTTTTAATTCTTATATGTATACTTGTATTTTTCCACGAGCTTGGGCATTTTTTAGTTGCAAAATGGTGTAAGGTCGGAGTTGAAACATTTTCTATAGGATTTGGTCCTAAAATATTTAAAAAAAAAATCGGAGAGACTCTATACTGCATATCTGTGATCCCTTTAGGTGGATATGTTAAGATGGTAGGAGAGGAACAGGGTAAAACTATTTCTTCTGAAGATATTTCACGCTCGTTTACCCATAAAAAACTATACCAGAAAAGCCTTATAGTTGCTGCAGGTCCTATTTTCAATTTTTTATTATCTATTTTAATTTTTTATGTGATTTTTCAGATTTCCGGTATTTATTTTTTAAAACCAATAATAGGTGAAGTAACTGATAATTCTCCTGCAAAAGCAGCAGGTATCAAATCAGGCGATATTGTTAAAGAGATAAATGGTCAGAATATTGAATCATGGAATGATTTATCAATACAAGTAGATACAAGTAACGGTAAAGCACTTGAAATTCTTTTGGAGCGTAATGATAGTAAAGTTGCTGTTTTTTTAAAGCCTGAGCTTAAAGATTATAAAACAATCTTTAATGAAGATAAGAAAAGATATTTGATTGGTGTTACGGCCTCAGGAGATAAAGTCCATGTAGCCTTAAATCCTGTTAAGGCTCTTTGGTATTCCCTTGAGAAAAATTGGCAGATAGCAGAATTGACTGTGATTTCTGTATGGAAAATGATAACCGGTAATGTTTCTGCTGATAATTTGGGGGGTCCCATAAGAATTGCTCAAATGGCGGGGCAACAGGCAGAAGAGGGAGTTGCCAATTTTGCTTTTTTTATTGCATTGCTTTCAATAAATCTTGGGATTATTAATCTTTTTCCAATTCCGGTTTTAGATGGTGGACATCTCATGTTTTTTGCAATTGAAGCTGTTACAGGCAAAGAAGTCAGTGAAAAGATTCGTGAGAAAGCTAATCAGTTTGGAATAGCTGTGTTAGTGCTTTTAATGATATTTGTTTTTTATAATGATATTGTTCAACAAATAAAAGGTGGCTGAAAATGATATCTTGTATAGAGGTTGCTTTAAAACCCGATTTACTCGATGCCGAGGCATCTTCACTCAAAAAAAGAGCTTTTAATTATTTGGGTATAAAAATCATTGATGCAAGAGTTGTTAACCTTTTAACAATCGAATCTGAATTCTCTCAAAAAGAACTTGAGAATATCAAGGATAAAATATTTACAAACCCTGTTACCCAAATTTCTTCTCTGTCGCCTTTGCCCATCGACTTTGATTATTTGATCTGGGTTGGATTTAGGCCAGGTGTAAAGGATAATCAAGGAAGCACTGCTGTAGAAGCTATTGAGGATTTACTAAAAATAAAATTTGAATCAGACCATGGTGTATATACTTCAAAACGATATTGCTTAAAGGGTGATTCATTGACCCGAGACCAGGTTGAAAAAATAGCAAAAGAGCTTCTGGCCAATGAAATTATTCAACAATGGAAAGTCTTTTTAAAAGATGAGTGGGATAAAGATCTAAGCAAAAGCATTAAGCCCGCAAAGGTTGTTTTAAACCATAATCCTGTGTTTGATTTTATCAGCATGGATTCCAATGAAGAACTCCAAAAAATAAGTGATCAAAGAAACCTTGCTTTAAATCCAAAAGATATACCTGTGATACGTGAATACTTCAATGACCCTGAAGTTAGAAAATCAAGAAAAATAGTAGGTCTTTCTGAATCAACAGATCTTGAACTTGAATATATCTCTCAAGCCAGGAGTGATCATTGTAATCATAATACATTTCAAGGAACTTTTAGATATAAAGATTTATCCACTGGTGAGGAATGTATAGAAAAAAGTCTTTTTAAAAAATATATTCAACAACCAACGCTTAAGCTTAAAGAAGAAAAAGACTGGGTGGTTTCTGTACTCTGGGATAATGCAGGCGTAGGGAAATTTGATGAAAATACAAATTATGTAATCACTGGTGAAACACACAATTCCCCATCAAATATGGAAGCATATGGTGGCGCAATTACAGGCATTGTAGGGGTATACCGTGACCCCATGGGAACCGGACTTGGTTCAAAGCTTATAATGGGAAGTTATGGATTTTGTGTGGGAGATGTTAATTATAAAGGTCCTTTAACTCCACCGCTTCAGCCTCGTCGTCTTCTTGATGGAGTCATAGAAGGTGTAAAAGATGGTGGAAATAAAAGTGGCGTCCCAACTACATTTGGGCAAACTTTATTTGATCCTTCCTATATGGGGAAAAGTCTTGTTTTTGTAACAGCTTTAGGGATTATGCCCTCAAAAATCAATGATACAATAACACATAAAAAGACAACTTCACCTGGTGAGTTGATTGTGATGAGCGGGGGCAGGGTAGGTAAAGATGGCATCCATGGCGTAACAGCTTCTTCTGAAGTTTATTCTGATACTACTCCAGCAGGTCATGTTCAAATAGGTGATCCTTATACACAGAAAAAGATGCATGATTTTCTGCTTATATGTCGGGATCGAGGACTGTTTCCATTTATTACAGACAATGGTGGCGGAGGTCTGTCTTCATCAATAGGTGAATCAGCCATGCTCAGCAATGGTTGTGAGGTGTGGCTTGATAAAGTTCCTTTGAAATATGACGGACTTGATATGTGGGAAATATGGATATCAGAATCCCAGGAAAGAATGACTATTTCTGTAAAAGAAGAGCATATTGATGAGTTCATGGAATTATCCAAGGAGCATGAGGTTGAAAGTACTGTTATTGGAAAATATACAGATACCGGCAAACTTCATATTAAATATAACGATAAAACCTGTGCTTACATTGACATGGACCTTCTTGATAAAGGTTTTCCAGATTGGGAGTTTGATGCAATATGGATTTCACCAGAAATGCGTGGACTTACAGAACCTGTTTTGGGACAGCCAAAAGATTATACAAAATTGATTTTAGATATTCTTGCCAGAGAAAATATTTGTTCAAAAGAGTGGATCACAAGACAGTATGACCATGAAGTGCAAGGGACCAGCGTTATTAAACCCCTTGTTGGTGTAAATCAAAATATACCTTCCGGCGCTTCAGTAATTAGACCGGTACTAGAATCCAATAGAGGACTTGCATTTTCTCAATCAATTTTACCATGGTATTCTCAAATTGATGCCTATGATATGATGACATGCACAATTGATGAAGCAGTAAGGCGTATTATTTCTGTAGGTGGAAGCCTTGAACATATTGGTGGTGTAGATAATTTTTGCTGGCCAAACATACAATTTGATCCTGAAAAAAACCCTGATGGAAAATTTAAGGCAGCGCAGCTTGTAAGATCGTGCCGCGCTTTAAAAGATGTTTGTATAGGATATGGAATTCCTCTTTTGTCAGGCAAAGACAGCATGTATGTTGATGGACATCTTAAAGGTGAATATGGTGAGACAATAAAAGTTTCAGCACTTGAGACTGTACAATTTTCAGCAACAGGGAGAATAGAGGATATAAGAAAATGTATCACCATGGATCCCAAAATCTCTGGAGATCTTGTTTATATCCTTGGGATTACAAAAAATGAACTTGGTGCTTCAGAATACTATCAATTTTTCAATAAAATTGGTTTAAATTTACCAAAAGTAAATATTGATAAGTTTAAACAGACATACAAAATTCTTGAAAAAGCAATTGATCAGGAAATCGTTGAATCTTGCCATGCTGTGGCAAGGGGCGGGCTTGCTGTGCACCTTGCTTTAACTGCACTCTCATGTGAGTTAGGATTGGAAATTGATTTGCTAAAAGTTCCCAAAAGTGATGAAAAAGAAATCTTAAGAGATGACAAGATTCTTTTTTCAGAATCAGCCGGAAGATTTATTATTACAATAGCTCCTGAAAATAAAGAAGTTTTTGAGAAACTTTTCAAGGGTCTTCCATGTTCTCTTGTGGGCTTAGTGACTGATAAACATAAGAATTTAATAATAAATGGTTGTGATGGCAATAAGCTTACAAATCTTGCAATTGACAAACTTGAGACGGCATTTACTCAGCGGTTTGGAGATATGATATGACAAAGATAAAAGCACTTGTACTTACAGGTTTTGGACTAAATTGTGATGTGGAAACTGCCTTTGCCTTAGAACTCGCCGGAGCAGAGCCTCACAGAGTTCATATTAATTCTTTGATTAATGGCAAAATTGATCTTGATGATTTTCAAATACTTGCTCTCGGAGGTGGCTTTAGTTGGGGTGATGACCATGGAGCAGGTGTTATTCAGGCCTTAAAGTTTAGCAACCATATTGGAGATAAATTTTTATCTTTTATTGAAAAAGACAGGCTTGTCATTGGTATTTGTAATGGATTTCAAACCCTTGTTAACCTTGGACTTCTTCCCGGATTTGATAATAATTATAAAGACAGATTAGTTTCCATAACATGGAATGATTGTGGAAATTTCAGAGATCAATGGGTTCACCTGTCCTTTAATAAAAATTCTGCTTGCGTTTTTACAAAAGATATTGATATGGCTGATTATCCAGTAAGGCATGGCGAAGGAAAATTTATTGCGGATCAAGGCATTATAGATAAATTGCTCTTAAACAACCAGGTGGTTTTACAATATTCAGATAAAGATGGCACCTTGGCAAATAATAAATTCCCGTTAAATCCCAATGGGTCAATCGCTGATATAGCAGGCATTTGTGACCCAACAGGCAGAATATTCGGGCTTATGCCACACCCTGAAGCATACAATCATTTCACCAATCATCCAGACTGGACAAGGGAAAAATCTCTAAGAAAAAGAGAAGGAAAGGGTGAAGTTAAAGATTTTGACCAGAATCTTACCTTGGGTATTAAAATCTTTAAAAATGGTGTGGATTATTTAAGTTAAAATTTAAGAATCCCCTTCTATTTTTTCTATTACGCCCGCTGCAATAAGTGGAATTAATATTTCATGATGCCCAACAAGGCTGTATCCTTTGCCACCAGATTGGGTTGGTCTGTTAACAACATTTGTCATTGGTCTGTAATGGCGTATGAAATCAAGATTGACGGTCGTGAAATTATTTGGTGAATAGGAAAGGTTGCGCACAAGTGTTAAAGCTTTTAAAAAGACCTCAGGTAAAATAACTGCTGAGCCTGCATTTATAAAAACTCCCTGTTCAAGATCTGCAATATTTGATGCAAAGACTTTAAAATCATGGTGTGATGCCTTACCGCATGCTGCGGCATTAAATCCCGGGTGCATATGAATAATATCAGTACCAATTGCAACATGGACAGTTATTGGGATATTGAGCTTTGCGCCTTGACCTAAGAGACTTTTTTCTTTAAAAGGTAGGTCTTCTTTATTGATAAGCTCTCCAACAGCTCGCCCAAGCCCTTTGGATTCTTTGTCAGCATTATTTGTGGCAGTGTTCAGAAACTCAGATGTTTCCTTTGCCATTCCAAATTGACCCTGATTAAGGGAGGCTGCAACATCTTCAGATGTTTTACCAGTCATTGCAATTTCAAAATCGTGGATTATTCCAGCCCCATTCATGGCAAGCATTGTAATTACTTTTCTTTTCATTAGATCAATCAAAACAGGATTCAGACCAACCTTAATAACATGCCCTCCCATTCCAAGGCATATTTTTTTTTTATTTAAAGCAGCTTTTGATATAGCATCAATAATACTTTTCAGGTCATTGCCTGCAAGGATTGATGGTAAGTTATCAAGAAAACTTGAAAAACTTTGGTTTTTTTTGCCTGGTGTTGCAAAATTATCAATAGTTACAAGGCTTTCTCTGTCATGAATGGAATAAGTTTTAACATTGTCAATGTTTAGAGGTTTGTTTGAATCAATCATTTGAAGATTATCCTTTCAGAAAGATCGCATAGCATGTGCGCCACCATAATATGCACTTCCTGGATTCTCGCAGTGGTTTTTGAATTTACGCAAAAAGGAAAATCAGAGATACCTTTAAGTTCTCCCTTTGTTCCAGAAAACCCCATAATAGTAAGTCCCATTTCTTTCGCTATTTTTGCTCCGTTAATAACGTTGGGAGAGATTCCGCTGGTGCTTATACCCAAAGCAATATCTCCTTTTTTCCCTAGAGCCTGAATCTGCTTTGTGAAAATATCATCAAAAGAATAATCATTCCCAATGCTTGTTATAACTGATGTATCAGTTGTAAGAGAAATTGCTGCAAGGGGCCTGCGTTCCATTTGAAATCTGTTAATGAATTCAGCGGCAATGTGCTGACAATCAGCTGCACTTCCACCGTTACCGAACAAAAGTATTTTATTGCCGGCATTAAGGGTTTTTACAATTTCAAGGGCGGCTTTGTTAATCAATTCAAGGTTGTTTAAGACAAAATCCTGTTTCGCTTTAATGCTCTCATTTAAGATTTGTTTAATCAATTCATCCATATTTAAAATCCCTGATTTATAATGTTTGTAAAATTATGCTGATTTTATTTTTTTTTGATCTCTCCATGTTTTGGCAGATGCTAAATCAAACTCTCTTTTTGCAAGGTCATGGTTTTCTTTTTTCAGGTAAATTTGACCAAGCCTGGTTCTAAAAATAGGATTGTCCGGGTCAAGTCTTACACTTTTTTTTGCAAAAGAGAGTGCTATATCAACGTTTTTGTTTTGCATTTCATACGCCTTTGCTAATCCTGAAAGCGAAATCGCATCTGAAGGATTAATCTTGATTGCTTTGCTGAAATTTGAAACAGCTTCTGAAAGCTTATTTTGCTCAAGAAAGATTTCTCCAATAATTCTCAATGCGTGAGATGATTCACTATTTAGCTCTAGAGCCTTTTTAATATGAAAGAAGGCTTTTTTACTTTCATTTTTTTTATAAAGCACGCTTCCCAAAAGAAGCTCTATTTCAAAGATGTTGTTGTCAATGCTATTTGCTTTTTTAAGATATTTTAGAGCCTTTTCGTTTCCATCGGTTAAATCATAAACAAGACCAAGATTGTAAATGGACATAATCTCATTTGAGCTTATACCCAGAACTTTTTTAAATTCATCTTTTGCCTTGTCCAGCATATTTATGAGTCCGTAACACACACCAAGACTGTTAGTAAGGGTGATGTTTGTTTTATCTTGTTCCAATCCTTTTTGATATTCAATTGATGCTTCTTCAATATGCCCAAGTTGATAGAGTCTGTCACCGTAGATATGAATTGAAATGGCATCAAAAAACATTGTGGAGTCTTTACCAAAAAAGGCTGCATGATCAAGGGCTTTAACAGCATTATCAAAAGAATCAAATTTTGAATAATCTTCAGACGGAAACCATGATGCCCCAACACAGATCTCTATATTCATTGCAGAGGACATTTTTTCTTTAATGGATTTCAAGATGCCTTTTGCTTCATTTTTATTATTATAATCCCAGAAAGCAAGTGCATAAATGCCTTTATCTATTCTCTGCCAAAGGCCTCTACCTGTTTCAAAAACAGTGTGAAATGTTTTTTCAAACAAATCATCTGTATTTTGTTTTTCTTTTTTTGAAGACACTTTGAAAACTACACAGATAAATTTTTCTTCAGGCAATTTAGTATCTTGGATACGCTTTTTAAATGAATGGATTTCATTTGTTTCATTTTGAAGAATATCAGAAAGATAGTTTTCAGGAGGTATGACTTCTAGAGCTTTATTAGATTCATCTTTGGAATTTTTTTTGAGAAAATCAACTTCTTTTGATGTGAATTTGTTTTTCATTAGATTCATGGCTTAGTCTTTAGTTTAAGATTTTAATAAGAGTTTCACAAACTATTTTTTCTTCGTCTTTTTGGATTGTTCTTGGATCAATAACAAAGCAATTATCCTCTATTCTACCTATTATTGGGGTGTCGTTATTCCTAAGTTTTTTTTCAAGCTCAGCAGCTGATATTTTTTTAGATTGAATAGTAATGCAGCAACTTGGAAGTTTTAAAGATGGAAAAGCACCGCCTCCAGGGCGGGAAAATAAGTCTGCAAGTTTTATTTCAACATTTTTTGGCAAGACAGGCTCAAGTTTTTTTAAAATAGCGGAAGCTCTTCTTTTTATATTAGCATATGGCTCTGTAAGCATTCTAAGGGTAGGTATTTTTTTTATTACATCTATATCATCCCGGTATAATCTTAATGTAGCTTCTAAAGCTGCCAGGGTAAGTTTATCTATTCTTAAAGCTCTTGTTAGAGGATTGCTTTTAATAATATCAATTATATTTTTTTTCCCAAGGATAATGCCTGCCTGGGGACCTCCGAGCAATTTATCTCCACTAAAAGAGATGACGTCAGCACCTGATTTGACAGTATCTATAATTGTAGGCTCAGATCCGAGACCATATTTTGAGAAGTCTATAAGCATTCCGCTTCCAAGGTCTTCCATCACTGGGATATCATATTTCTTACCAATAGTCACAAGGTCAGCAACAGGCACATTTGAGGTAAAGCCCTCTATTTGATAATTGCTTGTATGGACTTTTAGAAAAAGCCCTGTATTGTCACTAATTGCCTTTGTGTAATCTTTGGCATGGGTTCTGTTGGTTGTCCCAACTTCTTTAAGTATTGCATTGCTCTTTGTCATGACATCAGGGATTCTGAAAGAGCCGCCAATTTCAACAAGCTCTCCCCGGGAAACTATCACTTCTTTGTTTTCGGCAAGGGAATTTAGTGACAGCAATACAGCTCCGGCATTGTTGTTCACGGCTATGGCAGCTTCAGCACCCGTAAGTTCACAAATTAATTCTTCAACAGCAGAATATCTGATTCCACGAGTTCCTTTTTGAATATTGTATTCCAGATTGGAATAGCCTGAAGAAATGCTCGTGATATTTTTTAATGCTTCCTTACAAAGAAGAGACCTGCCAAGGTTTGTATGCAGGACGACACCGGTTGCATTTATTACCCCTGTCAGATTATTTTTAATATCTTTTTTTGCATGTTCTAAGATCGTTGCAAGTATTTTTTTTGCAGACACTTCAATTTTATCTTCATTGAGAATATTTGCCCTGATATTTTCAAGTGTATACCTGATTTTTGATTTATATACATTTTGGGGAATTTGTTTGAATCTTACATCTTTTTTAATAAGTTCTAAAAGGTTATCCACTCCAGGAAGTTTTCTTAAAAGGCTTTGTTTTTTATTATTGTCCATTTTTCCTAGATGGTCTCCATAAGTTTATTTTTGTTAAACAAGTTAATTGGTATGGAATCTATGAGTCGTGGTAAATCAGTAAAAGATAAGCCAAGGGTTTCAAGAGCAAAGGTGAGTCGGTCATCCTGTATTTTTTCAAGTTTCAAACCTGTATTAAACCTTGACATTAGAAGATCTGCAAGGAAAACAATACTGACAATTTCTTTATTGGTTTTTGTTTTTTCTGGGAAGTGATGAAATCCAACCGCATCAGAAAGTGCATCAGAAAAATTCCATTTTTTAGCAAGGTATTTACCAGCATCACAATGAGTTAAGCCAATAACTTTTTTTTCGGTTTCAAGGGCACTTTTGTCTTCTAAGTTTCTAAAAAAAAGTGGATAACTATCTGATAAGTGCTGGTCAAGGACAACTTTCCCGATGTCATGGAGAAGGCCTGCAGTGCTGGCAAGGCTTGGATTTACTTTGCCTGTGAGTTGCGCAATTTTTTCAGCAGTCAAAGCAGTGCTTACAGCATGAAAAAAAAGCCCCCCTTTACATAAGGAATAACCTGATGATCCGCTTTGATTGTAATAAGTATCAACCGCAGCAGTAATCAATGATTTCAGTAAAAAACTTTCTCCCAATAGAAGAACAGCCTCTTTGAGTGTATCTATTTTTTTAGTCCCTGCAAACATGACTGAATTGCACATTTTTAAAGTTTGTCCGCTTAGTACCTGATCAGTAGAGAGCTCTTCTACAATATCAGCAGTATCATATCTGGAGGATTCTACTATCCTTAAAATTTTTAAAGCTGTTTGGGGAATTGGTTGTAATGTTTCAATTGTGTTTTTAATCTCATCAATTGTAGGAGGAGAATATTTTTTGTCTGTTTTTGAGGTTTTTGCTTGTTCTTGCCAGGTTGGTTCAATTGAGGTTTCACCATTTTCCATGTTCAGGTTGAGAGTGCACATGAAAAAACCACCAGTTTCAGATTCTTTTAGTTTTATATTATTTGCTTTTAAAATCGCGTGGGCAATATTTGCTGATCTTCCACCAATATCAAGATTAATATCAAAATTGCTTACCGGTCCGACAAGAGCTCCACCCGCAATTGTTGCAATCATATTATCTCGTGATGCTCCAAGACTTATGAGTTGGTTTATCAGAAGAGGCAATCCAGTGGATGCATATTTTTCAGGGAAGTCCACGGTTGATTCAGATGGAGGCTGGGGAAGGATTATATGCATTAATCCTCCAATTTTATTTATTTTGTCATAAAGGGCTACGCCAACACAGGTACCAAGAAATGCCTGATAAACAACAGGCTTAGCTCTACTTGCCTTAAAGCTGCCTGCTGGAATATGTTCAAAGTTATTATTCATATTTTCTTAAAAAGATTGTACCAAAATGTATTAGGGGTTGCAAACTATTAATTCAGTTATATAAGGCATATTGAGCCTTTGCTTTGTGTGAGGAATTTAAAATGTATTGAAAAAAAGTAGTAAATTGTCTAATGTGACAAGCAACTAATGCATAAGGAAAGATTAATTACTATGAAAAAAGGTAAAGATTATATCGTTTTCCCTCTTGATGTTGATTCAAAAAAGGAAGCACTTGAATATGTAAAGCTTTTAGATGGCAGAGTTGGGATGTTTAAGGTCGGGCTTGAGCTTTTTATTAAAGAAGGGCCAGGTATTGTAAGTTCAATTAAGAAAATGACCAATGCTGGAATTTTTTTGGATTTAAAGTTGCATGATATCTCGGCAACTGTAAAAAAAGCAATGCAGAGTGCTGCCAAAGTTGGAGCAGATCTTATTACGGTTCATTGTTCCTCAAAGAAAATGCTTGAAATGGCTGTGCAGGGTGGAGCAGGGAAGATCCAAGTGCTTGGAGTTACTCTTTTGACTGATAATGATGCGAATGACCTTAAAATGGCTGGCTTTAAGGATGAATATTGTGATGATGTTAATCTCTTAGTATTGAAAAGAGCTCAAATGGCATACAAAGCAGGATGCGCTGGCATTGTGTGTTCCGGAAAAGAGGTTGGAAATATAAGGCTTAAGTTTGGTAAAAAGTTTCTATGTGTAACTCCCGGGATCAGACCAAGTTGGAGCATCACTGGTAATGATGATCAAAAGCGTATTACAACACCAGCTATGGCTGTACAATCCGGTTCTGACCTGATTGTTATCGGAAGACCAATACGAGATGCCCATGATCCTGTAAAGGCAGTTCAAAAGATTTCAGATGAGATTGAAAAAGTCCTCTGATTGTTTATTGATTTATTGGTCTTTTTTATCAAGCCCAAAAGCAGTATGAAGAGCTCTGACAGCAAGTTCTGCATACTTTGCTTTTATTATGCATGAAATCCTTATTTCTGAAGTACTGATAAGTCTTATATTTATATTTTCATCTGCAAGGGTTTGAAACATTGTTGCTGCAACACCTGAATGGCTTTTCATACCAAGCCCGATAACAGAAACCTTTGCAATTTCTTCATCTGCAGTAAGTACGTCCTCTGCTCCTATTTCTTTTGCTACAGCCTTTGATATTGCAAAAGCTTTTTCAAAATCATTTTTTGTAACTGTAAATGAAAGGTCAGTTTCACCGCCTACTCTGGTGTTCTGAATTATCATATCCACAGTAATTTTTTCTTTTGCCAGAGGTGTAAAAATTTTTGCGGAAATTCCAGGTTGGTCAGGAACACGTTTTAAAGTAATTCTTGCTTCATTCATATCACAGGTAACACCCGCAACAACAACGCTTTCCATATCTTCTGTTTCATTTATTACCATAGTTCCCTCCTCTTTGTTGAATGATGACCTTACATGAAGTGGTACATTATATTTTTTTGCAAATTCTACAGAACGAATCTGGAGCACTTTGGCTCCAAGTATTGCCATTTCAAGCATTTCTTCATAGGATATCATGTCAATTTTTTTTGCTTTGCTGCAAATTCTTGGATCAGTAGTATACACTCCATCAACATCAGTAAATATCTCACATACATCAGCTTTAAGAGCTGCAGCAATTGCCACAGCAGTTGTGTCTGATCCTCCCCGCCCGAGAGTTGTTATATCTCCATGGGTATTATGCCCCTGGAATCCTGCAACTACAAGTATATGTCTATCTTCCAGCAGTTTTTCCATTCTTTTAGTTTCAATATCAACGATACGTGCTTTGCCCGGGGTGGTATCAGTGAGAATTCCTGCTTGAAAGCCAAGAAGTGATATGGCTTTATAACCCATTGATTTAAGAATAATGGCAAGGACAGCTGCTGTAGTCTGCTCTCCAGTTGCAAGCAAAACATCAAGCTCCCTTTTGTCAGGCGCTTTGCTTGCTTCTTTAGCCATGGAGATCAGGTTATTTGTTACACCTGCCATGGCAGATAAAACAACAACAATGTTATCACCACCATCATATGTTTCAATTACTCTTTTAGCGACATTCCTGATATGTGTAATGTCCGCAACAGAGGTACCTCCAAATTTTTGAACCCTCAGTGCCATACTGACTCCTTTGATTTTGATAAATCATAAAATTTATAACAAAAGATTTTTTAACAGATTTGCGCCCCTACGTCCAGATGAAATTATTGATATTTTTCTTACAAATTTTTCATTCATGGAAAAATCGATTTTTAAATCATATGAATATGATGAATCCTTAATTAATATTTCTGGCCATTCAATAGCAATAACTGCATTTTCCTGATTCATGATTTCATCAATACCAGTATCGTCGAGTCCTATAACCTCTTCTATTCTATAAAGATCAATATGATAAAACTTGAGCGGTCCTGGATATTCATTAATAATATTGTATGTAGGGCTTGTAATATAATAATCTTCAGAAATTCCAAGTCCTTTTCCAAGACCCTGGGCAAATGTTGTTTTTCCTGCCCCAAGGCTTCCACAGAGATAAATACATATTTTTGATGATATCAGCTTACCAATTTTTTGCCCGACATCTTTTGTATCTTTATCAGATTTTAAAATGAATTCTTTTTTCATATCTATTTTTATGTGTTGCCCCCGTGGATTGCTAAGGGGATTGTTTTGACCATGTCTGAAGCTAAAAAGCCAAACGCACCCATGGATTCAGCAAGTATTTCTCCACATAAACCATGGATATAAACACCTGCAATTGATGCGTTTTCCGAGGAAAAACCTTGAGCTCTAAACCCTGCAATTATACCGGTTAAAACATCTCCCATGCCACCTGATGCCATGCCCGGATTGCCAACGGGGCATATATAAGCTTTTTTGTCAGCAAGAGATATTATAGTGTTAGCCCCTTTGAGTACAAGTGTTATGCCAAATTTATTTGAAAAGTTTTGTGCTGATTCTAATCTGTTTTCTTGAATTTCTTTAGTTGTTGTGGAAGAAAGTCTTGCCATTTCACCGGGGTGTGGAGTTAAGATAATATCAGATTTTGCTTTTTTTAATATCTGTAGGTTTTCAGAAATTAAATTAAGGCAGTCGGCATCCAAAACTAAGGGGACATCCAATTTTTTAACAAGTTTTTCAATAAGCTTTTTTGTGCTCTTATCAGTTCCAATGCCGGGTCCAATTGCAATTGCATCTTTATCTTTAGCGAGCTTGAGTATTTTTTCAAAGGCGGATTCAATTAAAATGCCTTTCCCATCATCCGGCAAAGGGTATGTCATTGCTTCGGTTACCTGGGGTTCTACAAATGAGTTTAGGCTTTCTGGAACACCAAGGGTTACAAGTCCTGTTCCGCATCTCATCGCAGCATTGGCAGCAAGTGCTGCTGCTCCGGTTTTTCCGGGGGAGCCTGCAAGGATTAAAACATGCCCAAAGTTTCCTTTGTGTGATTCTGAATCTCTTGGAGGAAATAACATTTTGATATCTCTTTCTTCTAAGAGATTCAGTTTTGGATTGAATTTTTCTGTGATAAATCCCGGGATACCAATATCCACAACTTCAAGCTCACCTGTGTGTTTGTCGCCGGGATGGAGAATATGCCCGGGTTTTGGATGGGCAAATGTGGCGGTGGCCGTAGCATTGATGGAAATACCCCATGGTTTGCCTGTATCAGCATTAAGCCCTGAAGGGATATCAATGCTGAATACAGGGCTTTTGCTATTATTAAGGGCTGCAATTATTTCTTTAAAAAATCCTCTAACATCAGAGTTAAGCCCTGTACCAAGAATACCGTCTACAAAAATATCATGATGGAGAAGCCTTGGTTTGTTTTTCTTAAAATCATTCTGATCAACAATCTCGATTATAGAGCATGCCTTATGGTTTTGTATCAGTTTCAAAAGAAGGTCAAGGTTAGCTTTTGCATCACCTGTAATTTTATCTTTTGAACAAAGGATAAAAACATTGGTATGGATACCCTTTTCCATGAGATATCGGGCAATAACAAAGGCATCCCCGCCGTTATTTCCTCTTCCTGCTATTATGCCGACTTTTTGGGAAAATATATTTGGAAATGTCTGTACAAGCATTGTATACGCACCTCTTCCCGCATTTTCCATGAGGGTTCTGCCTGGAATGCCAAAGGATTCAATGGTCTCCCGATCTATTTGCTGCATTTCTTTTGCTGTAACAAGATACATAAAGCCCCCCGAATTTTTATTTTTAAACCATTTGTATTTGTAATAATAAGTAATTGTTTTTTTATTAAAATTCAAGCTTGTAAAAATATTTCTGCTTATTCATACTTAAAAAGGATACGACATCTTTTCTCTTGCAAGGAGAAAATCTTTAAAGAATAATAAAATAAGCTTTTATTAAGCACTAAATCCGTATATACTTTATCCTTATCTAAAATAATTTTATTTGTGTGCGCCATAAACTTTACATAAAGTTATATCGCAATAAAAATTTTATGGGACTAAATAGTAAAATAAAAGAAATGTGGAAATCCCTGGAAACAACAGGGCTGCCTTCATATGTCTGGACAAGTGATAAACTGTCTTTCTGGCGAGAGAGAATTGTTTTCTTCATTATCATAACAATATTGGTGTTTGGATTTATCGCTTTGATTCCTTTAGTAATAATAGGCTATTCAGGGGGATCGTGGTCTATTGCCGGTCTTGATTTGCTCGCATGGCTTTGTGCTCTTTTTGTATTAGCAAACAGGGGTTTGCCGCTTAGCTCTCGGACATGGATAATTTATTTTATTTTATTTCTTTTTGGTACTGGCTTTTTATATTTTCTCGGACTAAACAGTGCCGGATATATTTGGCTTTTTGGTGCATCCATAATTGTGGGCATAATACTTGGTATTAAACCTGCTCTTACAGCTTTGTTTTTTAACCTTATCGTTTTTTTGTTTGTAGTTGTTATGATAATAGTAAATCCTTCGGCCTGGGCAATACAAACTGATAACGCATTAAAATTATGGTTGATAATAATGTTGAGCTTTATGTTAACAAATGCACTTATCACCGTTGTTATGGCATTGCTATTGGATGGAGTTGATAAAATCTTATTTAATGAACAGGAAATTGTTAATATCTTACGTGAAAGGGAAGAGAAGCTTAAGGGAACTTTTGAAGCAAGTCCTGATCCCATGGTAGTTTATAATGTAGATGGATACCCGCAGTACATAAACTCTGCGTTTGTTGAAGTTTTTGGCTGGACAATGGAGGAGTTGGCTGGAAAACGAATCCCGTTTGTCCCCAAAGATCAGCAAAAAATTTGTAAACAGCATATAGAAAAATTGTTTGCCACTGATAGCCCTGTGGAGTTGGAAACCAAACGTAGTACAAAAGATGGTAAAATAATTAATGTGCTTTTAAAGGCAGCCGTAATAAAGGATTCTGAAGGCAAACCCATGGGAACCATTGTTAATCTTGCCGATATCACTGGAAGCAAGAAGCTTGAAAAACAGCTGCGTCAAGCCAGGAAAATGGAAGCTATCGGAACCCTCGCAGGTGGCATTGCCCATGATTTTAATAATATTCTTCAGATTATTAATGGCTATGCAGATATCACTATTATGGATAAAGATAAGAATGGATCTGACTACTCTAATTTGCAAATTATTCTTGATGCATCAGATAGGGCAGCTCAACTCATAAGACAGCTTCTTTTATTCAGCCGGAAAGTTGAAACCGAAACAAAAATATTAAACCCAAACCATGAAATAAAACAGGTAGCAAATATTCTATCAAGAACAATTCCAAAAATGATTATAATTCGAACTCATTTGAGTGACCACCTATGGAATGTTAAAGCAGACCCTGTTCAGATAGAACAGGTAATATTAAATCTGGGGAGTAATGCTGTCGCTGCTATGCCGTCAGGAGGTAAACTGATCATAAAAACTGCTAATGTACGAGTAACAAAGCAGACAATTCATGATTTTGTAGGAATTAATCTTGGTGACTATGTGCTCATCACTATTTCAGATACTGGGCATGGCATGGAAAAAGGAATTATAGAACATATCTTTGAACCTTTTTTTACTACCAAGGATGTGGGAGCAGGAACAGGCTTAGGGCTTTCTTCTGCATACGGGATCGTGAAAAAACATAATGGTCATATTACCTGCAAAAGTAAAGTTGGCAAAGGAACTGTATTTAAAATATATTTACCTGTTCATAGAGACAGGCAATGGGCTGTAGAAGAAATGGATGATACAACAACTCTTATAGGCGGTACTGAAACTGTATTAATCATTGATGATGAAGCTACAATTCGCGGGTTTTCTTCAAAAGCCCTCAGTCATTTTGGATATACTGTAATTGATTGTTCCAGTGGTGAAGATGCTCTAGATGTATATTCAAAGCAAAATAACGATATTGATTTGATCCTCTTGGATATTGGTATGCCTGGCATGGGGGGGTATAAGTGCTTTGAAGAAATGTTAAAAATTAATCCTAATGCCATAATAATGATTACTACTGGCTATTCAAAGGATGAAAAGGTACAAAAGGCACTTGAAGCAGGAGCAGCAAGCTACCTTGGGAAACCCTACAAACTCTCCTTTCTATTGAAATCTGTAAGAAAAACACTGGATGATAATGTGCAATTCAAAAATTAGAAATTTTATTATTAATATGATTTTTAATAAGATTATTATATATTATCATTTTTGGTAATAAGATTATTTGTAACAAAAAATTGTTTCGGGAATGGTTGAGTGAAATGAATTATCCGAATTTTAAAATTGGTTCAGGTTTTGATGTTCATAAACTTATAAATGGAAGAGATCTTATTTTAGGAGGAGTAAATATCCCTTTTGAAAAAGGACTTGACGGGCATTCAGATGCTGATGTGCTTGTCCATTCTATATGTGACGCTTTACTGGGTGCTGCTGGATTAGGTGATATTGGTGAGCATTTTTCTGATAGTGATTCTCAGTTTAAGGGCATTTCAAGCCTTGTTTTGTTAGAAAAGTGTGCAGGTATGCTTTTGGATGCTGGCTTTTCTGTGTGTAATATTGATTCTACAATTATTGCCCAGGCACCAAAAATAAGCGCATATAAGAAAGGGATGATAAATAATATTGCAAAAGCAATAAAGATAGATCATGAATTAATTAATATTAAGGGTACTACTACTGAAAAATTAGGCTATATCGGGAAGGGCGAAGGGATTGCTGCCCAGACTGTTACAATAATAAAAGAGATAAAAAATTTAAGGTAAATATTATGAGTTTGAGAATTTACAACACGCTTAAAGGACAAAAGGAAGAATTTGTTCCTGTAAATAAAGGTAAGGTTGGTATTTATATTTGTGGTCCTACTGTCTATGATACAAGCCATATTGGGCACGCACGTTCTGTTGTAGTGTTTGATATTGTTTTCAGATGGTTTAAATATCTTGGATATGAAGTTCTTTATGTAAGAAATTTTACAGATGTTGATGATAAAATAATAAAAAAATCCAATGAAATCGGTGAAGAGTGCTCAGTAATTACAGAAAAATATATTAAAGAATTTCACATTGAAATGGATGCTTTGAACGTATTAAGACCTGATGTTGAGCCAAAGGCAACTGAACATATAGATCATATAATAAAATTCATTAAAAAATTAATTGCAAAAGAAAAGGCTTACTATGTTGAAGGCGGTGATGTTTATTTTTCCATTGAAACTTTTAAAGAATATGGGAAACTTTCCAATAGAAATGTAGAAGATATGAAAGCCGGCGCAAGAATTGCTATAGATAAAAACAAGAAAAGCCCTTTTGATTTCACATTATGGAAGCCTGCAAAAGAGGGTGAGCCTTATTGGGAAAGCCCCTGGGGCAAAGGCAGGCCAGGTTGGCATATTGAATGCTCAGCCATGAGTTATGAATATTTAGGCATGCCGTTTGATATTCATGGTGGAGGTAAAGACTTAATATTTCCCCACCATGAAAATGAAATCGCTCAGTCTGAGGCGCTTTATGGCAGACAATTTGTTAAATACTGGATGCACAATGGATTTGTAGATATTGATAATGAAAAAATGTCAAAATCTCTTGGTAATTTTACAATGATCAAAGAAGTCTTAGAAAGATACCCTGCTGAGGTTATAAGATTTTTCCTTTTATCCAAACATTATAGAAGCCCAATCGATTATAATGAAGATTCTATGAAAGAGATTGTTGTAAGTCTTGACAGAGTATATACATTCCTTGAAAGAGCAGAAAAAGCCGGAGCAAAGAGAGATGATTCAAAGCATGGTACTTTATGGAATGATTTTGTATTAGCAATGAATGATGATTTTAATTCAGCAAGGGCAATTGCATCTGTTTTTGATAGTGTTAAAAAAGGCAATACAATTTTAGATCAAAATGATCAGGGCAAGAACCTTGATATAGTTTATTCTGATTTAAGAAAAATGGGTGAACTTCTTGGAATATTCCTTCTTGAACCCGCTGAATATTTTGATCAGAAAAATAAGAAATTGCTTGAAAATCATAGTATTAATCCTCAAGAAATTGACAATCTTATAGCTGAAAGAAATAAGGCAAGGGCAAATAAAAATTTTGCAAAAGCCGATGAAATACGAGCCCAGCTTAAGGCAATGAATATTGTACTTAAAGATGGCCCAGATGGCACTACCTGGAAAACAGAATAATTAGTATTGTTAAAATTACTGACTATAAAATCACTTTAGAATGTTCTATTTCTGGAAAAGAGCTGGTAAATGACCGTTTTTTACCCAAAAAAAGAAGATCAATGGCCCGAAAGACAGGCATACTGATAAAGTTTATAAAATATTGGGTATTAAAGACATTATAAAAACATAGAACCCAATGCCCTAAGTCCTTTATGATACCAACTATAACCGCAACAGAAATTGTTAGAAAAATCAGTTCTGACAAATGCAAGTAGTTGTAACTCTTCGTTATGGAAAAAAAATGTGTTAACCTGGTTTTTTGAAATACTCCTAAAAAGTTTTCTGTTGAGCTTTCAATAAAATTTTCAATGTATGGACAATGGTTTGAGGGTGCGTGCTCATCATAAGCAGGAATAGTATAATTTAAAAAAAACGGATTACCCAATCTTCCACCTTTTTGAGATAGGATCATTTTCATCAAAAACTATTTTAAAGGAATTGATTATCAAGCTTTAAAAACTTGAAAAAACGCAAACTTTGATTTACTATATTTATGTGTTATAAAAATGAAAATATTTAAGCGAATGGAGTAAGTTTGCTATTAAAATATGATATAAGTTTAATAATAATTTTTGCTATTATCCACTTTTCTTTTATTGGTTTATCTCGATTAGAAAAATTGTTTGTAACTATTCAGTTCATTTTTAAAA
>JAGLHT010000035.1 GCA_023143455.1 Desulfobacterales bacterium | reverse complement strand
TTCATTCTTAAACGAATGCCATTGCTGTGGGGGGAGCGTCAGGTAACTGGTGCTTCTACCCGGAAAGATTTTGCCGATTTTTTGCGTTTTGCCGAATTGAACCGGTCTTTTGGAGAGGATTTTGGCTCAAATGTGTGTAAACCCTTGCTTTGTCTACTAAGGTGCATTTATTCAATGCTCCCCACATCCGAGTTCTGAAACCAGAACAAGCGTAGTTGTAGTAATCAAAGTATTAATTTTCACTTGGTGGTGTTTGTGACTATCCATTTTTTATAAGCATTATAGGCGTAAAGCTGTACATACCAGTGGTTATTATTTTGGTTACTCGTAGAATTGCTATTATTTATAACTTGTTTGAATATTTTTAAAGATTTTTTGGAGGGATCTATTGCTGATAAGGCACTTATTGCAGCATATCGAACATTCATGGATTCATCTTTAATAAGAGTTTTAAGAATTCGTATGTTTTGTTTTGTGCGGTGCATACTAAGAGTGTTTGCTAACCAAAACTTTTCAACTGCATTCCCCTTTAAAAGTTCAGAAGCAAGATGTGTAAAATCCTTGATTTCATATTTTTCCGTGTAAATAACCCTTAATCCATGGATTCGATCTCTTGCTTCTGATGAAAAGACTAGGTTTCTGGTACTTTCAATATTGGGTTTTGTTAGAATTTCCGGGTTTAGGTAGAAAAGAAGGCCAATAAATAAAAAGGCAGTAATACTGCTTGAAAACAAACTTGCATTTTTAGAATTTTTAGTTACTAAGAAAAAAATAAATATTATAAAATAAACAAAACTAAAAAGAAAAAGAGGGATACCAGGCATCAGCCCTAGTGAAGATAATATTCTTAAAGATTTTTTAGAATCTATTTTTTTTGAATATATGCTAAGAAATCTTTCAGGATTTGTAAGAAATTCTTCTATACTGGTTCTAAACAAGAGTTTGTTATTATGTACGAAATCAAGTTTTGACTTAAAATTTTTTTTAATAACCAGATTATTATTAGTTATTCTATTTGTTGTAAGCCACCCAAATTGGAAAAGAGCTTTTTTAATTTCTGCTTTTTCTTCAATATTTGGGTCTATCCAACAAGGTTTTATCTGTTTTTGAAGAGGACTTTGTAAAGCCTCAGCAGCATATAATGTGTATTTATAATAAAAATCATTAATGGAGTTGCCAACGCTATTTGAAAGCAAAAAAGAGTCCCGGATTCTTGGGAATAAGTTGTTTTTATTATAAACATAAAGAGTTGTAATCAAAAGAGTAATTGAAATTACAATTGGTAAAAATATTTCAGCAATTTTAAAAAATGAATCTCTACTAATAAAAAAAGTTGATACAATAATGGATATGGTGAATGCTATTGTTAAACCTGCCGTAAATGTAATAAAGAATGATCCGAAAAGAACGACTTTGAAATCAAGCATAGAAGACAAGATGGTTGCATCAGGAACAACAATATGACCTGCTTGTTTTAGTAAGAGTGTATTAAAATAGAGGCTCTGGTTTGAAATATATGTAAGAAAAAAGAAATAAAATGCAGAGAGGATAAGAATAATTGGGAATGTAATAAAAAAACCTTTTTTCATATGTTTAGTCTATTTAAGGGTTACAAAAAAAGCGCATTTTAGGTTAGATATTATAGCCTGCCATAAAAATGCGCTTTTTAAAATATTAATTAAACTTATTGAAAATTTAAATCAATGTCCTTCTGATTCTTTACCCCAGATTACATCATAGAGTGATTTAAATATAACATAAGTCATGCCCATTCCAAGTATTGATAAGGCATACCAGAGGCCACCAAAAAATATTATATGCGCTGCATCCCATACCCATTCAAAACTAAAAGGAAACATAGTTAATCTCCGTTATTATAAAATTGTTATTCTTAAGCTTTCTTTGCATCTTCTTCCTGTACTTTAGCTTCTGCTTCTGCTTTGGCAGCGGCAATTGTTTCAGGGTATAATTCTTGTTCCTGAGGAAAAACAGGGAGATAACGATAAGTAAGGGAAATAAGAATAATACCATATGCTACTGGAAGAATAGTTGTTGCTATCTCTTGCCAGCTTGGGAAATAATGAGCCCATTGATCAAAACTCATTACCGGAACAGCCATAACCTGCAAAACCATAACCCACCTGTTAAGGCAGACTCCAAAGACAGCAAGTATAAGTGCAAGAACTAATAATGTTGAATTTTCTCTTGAGCGTTTGAAAATAAGAATAAGGGCTGGAAGAATACCGCCTATAATAATTTCAGCATAGAGAATCCAGATACGATAAAAACCATGACCGTAAAAATCATTAAGTGTAAATCCTAACTGCGGTGCTGTTACATTTGCCCAGTAAATAGTATCAATTATTTTTGCAACAATATAAACCAAAATCATCCAGCCAGCAATTTTAGCAAGTAGTCGGATAACATTGTCTTTAACAAGTTTTTTACCAGTTATTTTTTCTACAGCTTTAGTTACAAGGATTGTAAAAGTAGGTCCATAGGCAGCAGCAGAAAAAGTATACAGGAAAAATGTCCACGGCCATACAAGTAATCCTTCTCTAACGCCAAAAGGACGGCCATACAAAACACCTGTAACACCACCAAGAGAACCCTGATGGAAGAATGAAAGAAAAGCTCCTGTTGCAGCAAAAACTGCCATAATACCATGCATGTTATGGTTTACGTGACGTAAAAATGGTATTTTAATAAGTTGTTTGTTTTCGAGAATATTTGGTATAAACTCAATGACTAAAACAGCAAAGTAACATGATAGACAAAAAGCTACTTCTGTTAGCATTGAATGCACATTTGCATGCCAGAATATAAACCAGCCTCTTAGGGGCTGTCCAATATCAATGGCAAGAATCAATAAAGCTGAACTATAGCAAATAAATCCAATAATCACAGCAAAATTTATTATATTCTTTAATTCATCAATACCAAAAATATATTTTAAAAGACCTGTAAAAAATGCACCGCCTCCAATAGCGATTACTGCAAGATCTGCCCATATCCAGAGAGCAAATCCATAATAATCATTCATATTTGTCTGGTTGAGTCCTTTAAACCAAATAAGGAACATAGCAAAAACGCCCCAGAGAAGGACAGCTCCAACTGCTGCAATTCCAATAGCAAAAACCGGAAAGGAACAGCGTTTTGCACCATCAGGTATTAATGCAGAATCCATAATTATAAACTCCTAATAAAGTATTGAATATTTAAATTAATAGAATTATCCATGATGATTCTTAACCTTTTCCCATTCACCTTCAAGATAATTATCTCCGGATTTTCTAACCCATTCTTTTTCTGAAATATAATAAACCTTTGGATTAGTTTCCAGTCTTTCTAAAAGACGGAATGCCTTAGGGTTTCTTGGTTTCCCATAATGATGAGGGTCAGGTTTTACTAACTGATGGATTGCATGGGAAGGATTATTCAGATCACCAAAAGTGATTGCACCTGCAGGGCATGCCTGGGTGCAGCTTGTCTGATACTCTTCTTCATTGATTTCATCTCTGTCTTCAACATATGCTTTATCTTTAGCTTCCTGATATCTGTGAAAGCAAAAACTGCATTTTTCGACAACTCCTCGCATTCTAGGAGAAACATCAGGGCTTAAGTATTTTTCCATACCTTCTGGCCATTTTGGATCCCACCAATTAAAATATCTGGCATGATAAGGGCATGCAGCCATGCAGTATCTGCAACCAAAACATCTTGTATATATCTGGCTTACAATGCCGGTGGTTGGATCGGTATCAGTAGCAGTAGCCGGGCAGACAGATACACACGGAGAAGGGTTGTGTGAATCTTTTCCGCTGCAATGCATACATGGTCTTGGTAGGTAACATATTTCAGTATCAGGAAATGACTTACCATTGGTAAGTTTAAAGACTTTCATCCAGGAGATACTGTCTTTTTTATTGGATTCATCAACTTTAAATGGAACATTATTTTCTGACATACATGCAACCATGCAGGAACCGCATCCTGTACATTTGTCCAGATCAATAGCCATTCCAAACTTATATGTTTTTCCGTGTTTTTGTTCTTGTTTCATCAGAACCTCTTTTGCGTATTATTCTGTTAAACCTTGGAAATACTGGCAGCAATTCCCCAGGCAGCATCCTGTCCTGAACCGGGCTCAATAACAGGGGCAATAAGTTTGTTAATATTTACACCCTTATCAGCAACATATTTATTATCTAAGGTGCGTCCTAAGCCTTGAGCCATTCCAATCAGTCCTGGCATTATTCCTTCGAAAACATTTACTTTTACTAATGCAGAACCAACAGGAGTTGTAATCTTTGCTTTATCTCCATGGGCAAGTCTTGCTTTAGCGGCTGTCTCAGGGTTCAGTTCAACAAGAATGTCAGTGCCTTTAATCACTTTATCAGATACTGTTTTTATGGCAAAAGGTGATGAAGCAATCTCGCCACCTGCAATTCTAACATTATCAATTGAAATAAGTGTTAAAGGAAATGATTTTTTGTCACCTTGAGCTTCAACAGATTTTAAATTATTGGTAACATGAAAAAAATCAGTTGATGGTTTTAAATAGGAAGGCTTGTCAGTAAGCACAACAAAACCCTTATCTGAAAGAGAACTCCAGATGTCTTTGGTTACTGATTCCAGACATTTTTTATAGTTGCTCCAGGGGAAATTTTCAGCAACATTTCCTTTTAATGCCTTGGCAATCATCAAAATAGCATCACCTGCATTGTTTGTATCGAAAATAGGCTTGACTAAAGGTCGGGAAAGACCCACAGTTTTCTTAGTAATGCCTGCTGATGGTGATGGTATATCTTCATACCTTTCAAGGAACATGTGGGTTGGTAGAATAATATCAGCCTTTTTTGCTGTTTCATCCATAAAAGATGAGAAACTCACTTTAAAAGGTATATTCTCAAAGGCTTTAATTACTTTATCACTGTCACGCATTGTATAGCATGGATTAGAGTTAAGCACGAAAAGTGCTTGTATATCAGAGTCAGATGATTGAGCAACTTTGTCAATTAAGGTTTCAAAGCTTGTATATCTTGGCTTTGAAAATCCATTTTTAGCAATACTATCCATCTTTGCTAAAGGGAACTTAAGATAATTGTTTTTTCTGCTGACCCAGGTCCCACCTTTTTTATTTATATTTCCGGCAAGACAATTTAAAGCATGAACCGCAGCAAATTCTTTTGTATCTCCCGCAGTATCTCCACGACCTTTGCCAGCTATTGCAATTGGTTTATCTGCCCATGCAAATTTATGAGCAATTTGTTTTATTAAAGCTAAATCAATACCTGTTGTTTCAGCTACTTTTTCTGGTGTATAATCTTTTGCAACCATTTTTGAAAAAGCTTGAAAACTAGAATTAGATTTAGAAATAGATGTAATGTCATAAATTTCTTCATTAATGATTATATTGCATAGCCCAAGAGCAAGGTCTGCTTCAGTTCCAGGTTTAATCGGGATCCATTTGTCTGCGCCTGCAGCAGTGTTTGAAAGGCGCGGTTCAATTTGGTAAAGATTTACATTTTTCTTTTTCCTTGCTGCATTTGTTTTAAAACAATGAACAGGTGAGCCCCATCCTTCTATAAAACCTGAACCAAAACTTAAAATAAAGCTTGAATTTTCAATATCAAAACTCAAAGTATTACTTTTTCCATGCATCTTTGAAGCTGTTGTCTCCCATGTTGTATCCATGGAAGCCATAGAATAAAAATTGTTTGAGCCAAATACTTTTAAAAATCGTTTAAAAAGCTCAGAAACCGATCCTTCATCATTGCCTGATATACATGCAATGCTTTCCGGTTTTTGTTGATCTTTGATTGCTGTAAGTTTTTCTGCAATATGTGATACTGCATCATCCCATGAAATTTTTTCAAATCTATCCCCTATTTTTTGTAAAGGGGACTTGATTCGGGAAGGGTCGTATAAATATTGAAGCCCTGCAATCCCATGCAGACATATACCACCTTTATTAATAGGGTGATCATCTTGCCCTTCAATTTTAATTGCTCTTCCTGCGACCTTTTTCACAGTTATTCCACAGCTTCCTTTGCAAAGACTGCAGACTGAATTATCAAATGTTATTTCACCATCTATTGGTACTGGTAATAACCCGAACCAATTCTGGGTCATAATAGAGCTATCGTCTGTTAGCTTCATCCCGGCAGGAGAAACCGCAGCACCCGCTACAGCGCCAAGTCCAAGTCCCAAGAAGCTTCTTCTGTCAACTTTCATAAATTATACCTCGATAACGTTTATTGCATTGATCATACAAACAAAGCCTTCTTATTTGTGGCATTGGAAACATGCGCCCTGACTACCTGTTTCTTCTTTATGGCATTCAGCACAATCATCCATCTTCATACGATCCCAGGAATGTTTTTTAATGCCCCAGATGCTTTTGCCCCAGATATCACGACCGTAGCCAGTGATTCTATTTTCCTCATAAGGCTTGCTTTCCTCAGATTCACCAATGTCTCCATGGCAGGTTTTACACTCCATGCTATTTTTACCTTTTAGATGCGCAGCATGGCTGAAAAAGACACAGTCAGGCTGTTTTGAGTATATAAACCATGGTACTTCTTTTTCCTTTGCTATATACTCTTCACAAAAGATTAACTCATCTTCTGTGTCACCCATAGGTTCTTCCTCATGGCATTCCATACATGAAGCAAGGTCAGGTATTCCATTATAACTTCCATCTTCTCTGAGAAAATGGCAGGTATCACAGCTTCCTGTCTCATTTGTATGCAAAACGTGATTAAAGTTAAAAGGCTGCTCTTTTTTAGAGTAGAGCAGTTTAGGAAAAAGCAGCCAGCCTGAAAGAAAAACTACAACAAAAGCAATCAGGAAAAATAAAACACCAAGTCCTAATCCCGAATCACCTTCAGTCTTTTCTCCTTCTTTACAAAGTTCAGTACTCTTTTCTTTTTCACTCATGAAAACCCCATCAATTAAAATGTTGATGATACTTTGACTGTTACCTGTATCTAACAGGTTTAATTATTTTATTTTTACTTAAACTTTTATTTAAATAATGCCAATTTATATTAATATCTTGTAAAGTTGTCAAGAAAAATAATAGATATCGAGTTTATCCGTAACTGTGTAATCCTGATAAAAAATAATTAACTCCAAAATATGTAAACATCACTGCAAGAAAGCCTAATATTGAAATCCATGCGATTTTTTTGCCGTACCATCCCCATGACACGCGCAAATGAAGTAAAATTGCATATATGATCCAGGTGATTAATGACCATGTTTCTTTTGGATCCCATGACCAGTATTTGCCCCATGCTGAATTTGCCCATACAGCTCCTGTGATAATTCCAATTGTAAGGAAAAGGAAACCAAAGACAATCATTTGGTATGTGAGTTCATCCATGACACTTGATGAAGGAAATCGTGAAAAAAGGGTATTGCCCTCATTGTTTTCAGGCTTTACAAGATGCATGATACTAAAACCAAAAGCTATCGTAAAACCAGCATAACCCAGGAAACATGTTATTACGTGGGCAATAAGCCAGTTACTTTTTAATGCAGGGATAAGAGGGGCTATTTCATTGCCAATTGAGGGTGATAATGACGCATATGCAATTGCCAGAAAAATTAAAGGAGTTGCAAATACTCCAATGATTCTTTCTTTGTATTTTAATTCTACAAAAATATAAAGTATGCAAACAGTCCATGAAAAAAACACCAGTGATTCATACATATTTGAGAAAGGAGCATGGCCATATCCTATTTTGTAGGATTCTATCCAGCGCATTATAATACCGGAAGTATTTAATAAAAAACCACCTACAAGAATAAAAAAACCTGTCTTGGCAAGGATTTCTTTTTTGAAAGTCCATGATCCGATATACAAAAAAGATGCAATCGCATATACAAAAGTTGTAATGGATAAAATTAAAGAGCTCTCCATGTTATTATTTCCCTTTTTTCTAAATTAGTTTACAAATTTTTTATTACTAACCCTGACAGTTGCCCTGCAAGTTTTTCAATTTTCATTTTCATGCTTTGATTGTTTCTGTTCGCTTTACCACAAATACAAATACTTAATTCATCATTTTTGCTCTTTGTTATTTCAACCATAATGGTCTGATGAGATATGAAAAAAGTTATATAACACCCTACTATCATAAAAATAAAACCTAAGTAGACGTAAAGAACACCTGGATCATAAGTAACCTGTAGTCCAGTATAGTATTTTTTAGTATGGTCACCAGCAATAAAAGCAAAGTCGCCTTTTCTCATTTTGTCAAAAGTAGGAAACCTTTTTGGTAGCACTACCATAAATTCTTTCCCATCTGCTTTTTTAACAGAGCCTAAAAATGCTTCTCCAATATTATGACCTTTAAAATCAAATTGAGGGACATATCGCATTAAAGTGAATTCTCCACCATTTTCCGGAAGAGTAAAGGTTTGTTTTATGTTTACTTTTTGGTGATAAATCATTTTGGATTCTTTGCTTGTAATCTCTAATGTCACGCCATCAGCAGAGGAAACACCATAAGATGATTGAAAAAAATTAATTTTTTTATATCGTAAAGGATCGTTTACAATTATATCTTTTTTAAAAACTTCTTTATTATTTTCAATTATGGAAATATTTGATTTGAATTCTTCGGGCGCACCAGTGTCATAAAATTTAACAGCAAATGTGTTACATTTTATTGTAAAACCAAGTTTTTTTTCTACTTTTTGTTTTGATATAAAAACAGAATTAGCTGATTGCCCTTCATTTAAGTTTAGGCTACTTTTAAATCCAAAGACCACACCGATTAATCCCCCGATAAGAAGCAAGATGATACTAAGATGAACAATATAAACACCAAATCTTGCCCATCTACCTTTTTCAACATATATTGCAGTGCTGTTCTCAGACTTTTTTTCAATAATTGTTTTGAATCGTTTCGATAAATATAGTTTATATTCAGATACAATTTTGTCATAATCATTTTTTTGTACAAAGGACTTTTGGGTTTTAAGTTTTTTAAATCTATCAATGTTAAATGATATTTTATTTGGAAAGATTATTTTCCATGTTTTATTAAGCCTGTCAATGGAACAAGCAACAATGTTAATGCCAAGCAATAAGAGTAATAAAAGAAACCACCATGCTTGGTACATATCATAAAAATCTAATATTAAAAAAAGTTTGTACAAGAATTCGCCATATTTGTGAAAATAAAAAGAATCAGTGGCATTTTGAGGGATAATAGTTCCAATTATTGAAGTTGCTGCAATTAAAATTAAAACAATAATTGCAAGTTTGACAGAAGCAAAAAAATCCCAGGCTTGTTTGAAAAGGGGTTCATTCGTTTTAATATCATGCTTCTTATTTAGTTCAGTTTGAGTCATTTTAAAATCAACCTTTTTTTATTATGTATTTTGTTAAGCTATTTTGAAGTTCTATTCGTTTATTTTCAAAATCATCATTAGTTTCTATTGAATCAGCTAATATCTTTTTACTAAATTTAATTGTTACCTTAGAAAACGGTTTTGGGATCATGTTATTATCCCAGGAATTAACATGCCAGACTGAGTTTGCAATGGCAGAACAGGGGAATATTACAGCTCCTGATTTTTGAGCTATACGTATTGAGCCGGGCTTTGTAATCCCAAGTGGTCCTTTTGGACCATCTGACGCTAAAACACCAACAGTGCTTTTCTTTTTAAGAAATTCTATCATCAATTCCATTGCTTCTTTTCCACCTCTTGATGATGAACCTCTTATATCTATGTATCCATTTAATAAACCAATAGCCGTAAAAATATCACCGTCACTGCTTTTACTGACCATGCCGGCAAAATCGTATTTAAAATATTTTTTCAATGCTTTTATAAAAACAAAGAAATGCTGGTGGGAGACACTTATTATGGCAGAGCCCCCTCTGCCAAGATGATTTATAAATTCGCCTTCATTTTCATATTTTAAACGGATAGTAAAAAGATAAATATTGATTAAAGCATATAAAAAATAACTTATTGTGGTGCTTTTTACTAATTTTTTTTTCATTTTTTTTTTCATTGCTTCGTTATAGTTAGATACGTATTGTTTTATCAAGCAATTTAGTGACTCCGGATTCTTTTTTTGAATGCGTTGCAACAGCCTTTTTTATAACATCAATATTGCCTGCAATGGTAACTTTTTTTCTTGCCCTTGTGATTGCTGTATACAAAAGTTCCCGGGTCAATATAGTGGAGCAAGCTGGGGGTAGGATAAAAAGGACATGATCAAATTCTGACCCCTGGCTTTTATGCACTGTAATTGCAAAGGCATTTTCAAAAGCATTTAGTTCAGAAAGATTAAAGGACTGTAAAGTTGAATCCTCATTCATAAAAATAGCTTTCTTTTTTCCTTCAGTTTCTATAATCATTCCCATATCACCATTAAACAGGAGTTTGTTATAATCATTTTTTGTAATCATTAAAGCTGACTTTAAAAAAGATTGCTTTATATCATGAATGCGGGAAGACTGTAAAATTTTTTCTGCAATAATGCTTAAATTATTAGATCCAAAAAAGTTTTTTCTGTGACTGCATAAAATTCTGAAGTTGCCAAGTTTTTGATAGGCAAGTTTTAAGTCATTTTCTTTAAGATATGGCATATATTCTTTTATTATCAGATCTTCAAGTTTAGGTCGGATCTCTGATGGATCATTAATATTAATAAAAGAAAGATCAGAATAATTTTTTGATTTAGTACCAGTTAAGAGACTTTCAATCATTTTTTGATCACCAAAATTTATAGCTTGGGCAAGTTTATTAATACCTTTTTCTCTGCCTGATCTAAAATTATAATCAAGATTATGAATAAAGTTGTCCAATAGCTTTGATTGACAAATGTCTGAAAAAACTGAGCCTGTCTCAATGGAACCGAGTTGGTTTTTGTCACCAATGATAATAACTTTTGTGGCTATAGGTATTGCTTCTAAAAGTTTTGTCATAAGTGCAATGTCAATCATTGATGCTTCATCAATAATTACGAGGTCTGCAGCAATATTTTGTTTCTTCTGGTTTTGGTTTGATTTGTTGTTAGTATTGATTTTAAGTAGTCTGTGTATTGTTAAACCTGCATGTAATTTGGACGCAGCTTTACCTGTAGGTGCAGTATTGATTATTTTTATAGTGCCTATTTTTTTGGATAAATTTTCAAAAATCGATGTAATTTTAGTTGTAAGGTATGTTTTTCCTGTGCCTGGTCCTCCAGAAATAATTAAAAAATTATTTTGAAGTGCTTTTTTTACAGCCTTTTTTTGTGTCAGAAGTCCTTGTTTTTGTTGAAGCGGGCTTGCTTCAAAATTATTGAAATGTTTGTTAACCTCAATATCAAGATCAGCCATATCAATATCTTGCAATTGGTATTTAATCCTTTGTGATATATTTTTTACAATTCTTTTTTGATAATCAAAAAACTTTGCAAGATAGAGCTTGTTATCAGAATCCAACACAAGGGGAAAATCGCAGTCTGACCCAACAATTTTACTTGTTTTTAAAGCTTTAATCCAGGGCTCAATTCCAGGAAGTTTGAGTTCAAAAGTGTCACCATCGATTCCAGAGCCAGAAGTGTTATCAGAACAATCTGAAAGAAAGACTATTTGGTTTGCAATTTGAGCGATATCAAGGCAGAGATGCCCGTCTCGTGAGTTTTTAGAGGCAAGAGCAGCAGACAACTTTACAATTTGATTGTTTTCGTTGGCAGTTTCTATCAAGGTTGTGGCAAAAAAATAATCCAGGTTCGAAAAAAACCCTGCTTTAAATAAAATGTCAATATCACTTTGCATAACTTTAATAATCTATAAATAATAGGCTGTAAAAACAAGATAAATTTAAAAATCAATAATTATTTGTCTTAGGTTAACATGCAAGGTGTATAGTGCAGAATTAGTTGCAGGTTAGGAAAATACAGGGAAGAGCTATTGATATCTATTTTTTCTTCTGTCTTTCTTTTTTCTTTTATTGTCCTCACTTGACAATTCAACAATTACTCCTTCTCTGACACTAACTCGCCGGTCCAGCTTGCTTTTACGCCGGTCTTTTTTAAATTTCCGGGTTATAGTTTTTTGGGTATCTCCAGGCATGTGTTTGACTCTATCAATTGACCCTATACTAGTCTCCCGGTACGGAATTGTTTTGTATTGGAAAGTCATGGGTAGTTCCTCCTTGAACTAAAATTATAATCATGCTCATCAAAATCCTTTTATTTTTTGCCCATAACATATTTTTTTATAAATTACAACTATTTCTATCTAATTAAAATATCGTCATTTGATATAAAATCCTTTAATTTTTTTTACTTGTCTTACTATGCTTTCCTATAAAGCTATTTGTCCGCAAAAAAGGAACATACTTTAAATCAAATGTTTTTATATGGTCAATGAGTAAACTTGTTAAATTATTGATTATTTCTTCAGTTAAATTGCTTTTGTCATCTGCAACAAGCCTGCGAAGATCCATGACAAATGTTTCAAACTTGCGATGCATTTTTGAATGGTTTGCAAACTCCGGGTATTTGTTTTTTTTAAGGTATTCTTCTTCAATGCTGAAGTAGTATTTGCTGTATTCAGTGATTTCAGAAATCATATTTGCGCATTCTTTTTCTACAGCACCACCTTCCAATAAATCAATTAATGCATTAATAAGGGCGAACATCTTTTTTTGAAGTTCGTCAATTTCTGGAATATCAACGCTTAATTTTTGGTTCCATTCAATTTTTTTCATCTTCATTACTCCTGTTTGATTTTTCTATTAAAATAGTAATTATTATAGTTATTGAAATAGCTATTGCTATTGCCACAGTAATTTTCAATCCATTTTCGCCATATTCCGGGAAGATGATAAAGGGTATAAAATAGAGGTATAAAAATATATGCAAACATCCTATACTCATCAATTTATATATAGTTTTATTCTTCATTTTAAACTATTTAATATTTTCAAGTGAATATTATCAAAATTTTTATTAGACATGACAAGTATAAGATCGCCTTTTTTTGCTTCTTTAGAAATAAAGTCAACAATTAAATCTGTATTTTGAAAATATAGTGCTTTAATACCCTTTGCGGCTATGTCCTTTACAAGTTTTTTTGCTGACAGTCTTTCCTTCGCAGGGATTTTAGCAATCCCGGATGGTTCATTTATGCAAACAATATCAGCCTTAACAAATGATTCAGGATATATGGTTTGAAAAATATCACGCATGCTGGTATTGGTACCGGGTTCAAACACTGCTATAATTCTACCGTTATTGTAAAAAGGTTTTACAGCAGAGATAGTTTCCATGACTGCAGTAGGGTGATGCGCAAAGTCATCCATTATAGTAATACCACTCTTTGTACCTCTTATTTCTTGCCTTCTTTTAACACCGAAAAAATTTTTTAGGGCATTTGTAAGAACCGTATTTGATATACCTAAATCTTTGGCAGCACAAGCAACTGATAGAGTGTTCATTATATTATGTTCACCCATGATAGAGGTTTTTATTGGAATTACTTCTTTTTCCGGGGTAATTATTTCATAAAAAGCTTTGCCATTATCAATTATATAATTATCAAATGACCAACAATTTTCTTTTCTTCCAAATTTTTCAATTCTGCAATCTGCGAACTTAAGTATATCACAAAGAGTTTTATTTTCCATTGATGCTATCAAGAGAGTATCAGAACCAAGTTTTTGTAAAAAATTTTTAAAAACTTCTTTTATATGATCAAGGTTTTTAAAAATATCTGCATGGTCAAATTCAATCCCAGTATTAATAGCTATTACAGGATCATAATGCATGAATTTTGGACCTTTATCAAAAAAGGCAGTATCATATTCATCACCTTCTATAACAAAGTATTCTCCATTTCCTATACGATAACTTGAGTCAAAGTTTTTTAAAATGCCACCAATCATAAAAGAAGGATCATATCCTGCTTCAAAAAGTAAATGCGCCATAATAGAGGCAGTTGTTGTTTTTCCATGGGTGCCAGTAACAAGAATAACTTTTTTGTTGTTAGCAAAGAACTTATTTAGCGCCTGGGGCATGGATAAATAAACAATATTTTGTTCCATAACAAATTTTGCTTCAATATTTTCTCTTGTAACAGCATTGCCAATTACAACCAGGTCAGGCTTATGAACGAGATTGTCAGAATTAAACCCTTTAAAAAGCTTAATCCCTTTTCTTTTGAGAAAATCACTCATAGGTGGATAGACATTTTGATCAGAACCTGATACTTCATATCCTGCTTCTTGAAGCATACAGGCAAGAGTACCCATAGCAGTACCACAGGCTGCAATCAAATGAATTTTTTTTATTGTCATTTATTTAAGTTCAGCAAAGGTTTCAGAAGCCGCAGTGATTGTTTTTTCAATATCTTCATCAGTATGAGCCGTTGAAATGAAAATGGCTTCAAATTGTGATGGTGCCAGGTAAATTCCTCTTTTCAGCATCCCATGGTAATAGGCGGAAAACATTTTTAAATCACATTTTTTTGCATCATCAAAGTTCTTAACTTCTGATTTACTAAAAAATACACCTGCCATTGTTCCAGCCTGGGCAATAGTCAAATCTATTCCAGCATTATCTGCTGAAATTTTTAAGCCTGAAAGAAGTTTTTCTGTCTTAGCATTTAAATTTTCATAAACGCCTTCTTTATCTAATTCTTCAAGAGTAGCAATTCCTGCTGCCATGGCAAGGGGATTCCCGGAGAGAGTGCCTGCCTGATAAACGCCTCCTTCAGGGGCAATGTGA
Source organism: Desulfobacterales bacterium (assembly GCA_023143455.1). Lineage (GTDB taxonomy): Bacteria > Desulfobacterota > Desulfobacteria > Desulfobacterales > Desulfobacteraceae > JAIOSM01. The sequence continues at coordinate 13,788 of JAGLHT010000035.1, read as the reverse complement.
GCCATTATCTCTTTTCTCCCTCCATAGGCCCCAACAGGCAAACCGCCACCGATAACTTTACCAAAACATGTGATGTCAGGGTCAATATTGAAAAAGCTTTGGGCACAGCCGTGAGCAACTCGAAATCCAGTCATGACTTCATCAAAAATAAGAAGACTGCCAAATTTAGAGGTATATTCTCTTAATGTTTCAAGGAATCCTTGTTGTGGGAGCACCATGCCCATGTTTCCAGCAACAGGTTCAACAATAACACAGGCAATTTTATCTCCTTTTTCCTCCATAACTTTTTTAAATCCGTCAATATCATTAAACTTGAGGGAAAGTGTGTTTGAAACAATTGCTTTTGGAACACCGGGGCATCCTGGAATGTTAAGAGTTGCAACTCCGGATCCTGCTTCTACTAGTAAAGTATCAGCATGACCATGATAGCAACCGTCAAATTTAATAATTATATCTCTATTGGTAAATCCGCGGGCAAGTCTAATAGCGCTCATGGTTGCTTCAGTTCCAGAATTTACCATTCTTACTTTTTCAACAGAAGGAACTCTTCTCACAACAAGAGAGGCGAGTTTTGTTTCAAGTTCAGTTGGTGCGCCAAAACTTGTTCCTATTTTTAAAGTTTCTTCAAGCCTTTGTATTACATTTGGATGTTGATGTCCAAGGATTAACGGTCCCCAGGAGAGTACATAATCAATATATTCATTTGAATCAACATCATAAAGTTTGCATCCTATACCTTTTTTAATGAAAAGAGGGGAACCACCCACAGATTTTAATGCCCGGGCAGGTGAATTAACTCCGCCTGGAATATATTTTTGAGCTTCTTTAAAAAGTTCTTGAGATTTTGTAATATTCATTTTTACCCTCGTATAAAATTATAAGATTTTAAAACTTATAGTCAATTTGCTTTTATATACTTTTTTTCTCTTTTCTTCAATCTAAAAAAAGATTGACATACAAGGCTATCACTGTTACTTTATCACTCGTTTTTAAAATAAAGATTGGGCCGTTAGCTCAACTGGTAGAGCAACTGACTCTTAATCAGTAGGTCCCGGGTTCGACTCCCTGACGGCCCACCAGTAAAATCAAGGCTGATAAGCAATTCAACTTAGCAGCCTTTTTTACTTTTTGTCTATAAACCCCCATAAATTAACCAAAAATGCACCGAGGTTTGCACCGAGTTTTAACTATAAAAATGAATTATTTTTATAGGAACCGCGACTTGAAAAGTAATGAATTCATAGGAATCATTTTGTTTTGGTACTTAAATAGAAAAGAAAGAATAAGTTTTATTTACAATCTAATCTTCTTCTCTGATACAAACTTATTGAAAAATAATCAGACAATCAAAAAGTTTACCTCAAAAAGCATTGGTGATGAAGATCTAAATTCGATAAAAAACCCTGAGTTTTGTAGTTTTTATACCTGAAAAAGGTTGAGGTTTCCATCAGTGATTTCAGTTATAAAAAAGGTTAAAATAATGCTTGTTTTTATTATCATGTGTATTATAATGATAATAATGGATGGAAAGAACACTTATTTAAAAGCAAGGAGGTGTCAAAATGACAGCCCAAACCGCAAGGACAACAATATTAACAACACCCGATTTTAAAGCCTGGCTTGCAGCAGAAGCAAGCAAAGAGGAAGTAAGTATTTCTGAACTAATAAGAACTCGTTGTGAAAGCCAGCCTACTGATGATGAACTTGAATTAAAAGCCCTAACACAGCAACTTAACAAATCGACACATAAGGCCGAAAAGGCAATAGAACAAGGCTTAAGTGATGTTAAAAAAGTGTTGGCTGAAATAAGGAGTAATAAATAATGAGCTTTGTAAAAGATGCTATAATTGCTATAAATAAGGCGTTAACCTTAAGTGAAAAAGTAGGTCAAGTTGGACAAACACTTACCCAAGTTTCAAAAGAATTACAAAATCATAACAACCGTATTCTAGTATTAGAAACACGATTAGATACCATTTTTGACATAGGGCAAAGAAAGTTTCCTAAATAAAAAGAATCAGTATTTATGTTTCCAATCTGACAGATTGAAGTTACTATCCCTATGATAAGGTAAAAGAAAAAAACTATTGTTTTTGAGCTTGATCACCCTGCAACCAAGTAAATTTTAAAAAAAAGAAAGGTTTCAACTATTTCTTTTGATTCTTGCAAAGAATAACTAAAAATAGTATTTCTAATATCTAACAAGGAAGATGAAATACAAAATAGATCATTCAAGAGTGGAGTAGAGTTGAAAGATTGGCAAGTATATTTATTAAAATGTTCAGACAGCTCTTTGTATTGTGGTGTTACAAATGATCTTGGAATTCGTATTTTGAAACATAATAAAGGCTTGGCTTCCAAATATACAAGATCCAGACTCCCTGTAGAATTAGTAGCTGTTCGAAAAGATCTTAACAAAAGTGATGCTTTTAAACTTGAATATGAGATTAAGAAACTTCCAGCTGGAAAAAAGATTTCTGTTTTAGAGAATAAGGATATTAAGAAATGATAGCTGTAAAAGTTCCCTATGACCAATTAACTCCTGAAGCACTTCATGGTGTTATAGAAGAGTTTGTAACAAGAGATGGCACTGATTATGGAGAAAATGAAGTATCTCTGGAAATAAAAACGTCTCAGGTACTTAATCAGCTCAAATTAGGAAAGGCTGTTATTGTTTTTGATAATCAGTCAGAAACTTGTACAATTTTGAGAAGTGATAATCCTGTTTTAAATAGTCTCGGAGATTGATTTATGAAAACATATAGAAAAGAACTATGGTTTAATATTTTAACAAGAAGGGCTTTTATCAATATTACACCAGATATCCAAAACTGCATTGATGACAGTGGAATAACAGAAGGGCTTGTGCTTATCAACGCAATGCATATAACAGCTTCTGTCTTCATTAATGATGATGAGGCAGGTTTGCATCATGATTATGATTTATGGCTTGAAAAATTGGCTCCCCATGAACCTGTCTCTCAATACAGGCACAATGTTGGCGAAGACAATGCAGATGCCCATATGAAACGGCAGATCATGGGTAGAGAGAGTGTTGTAGCAATCACGGAGGGTAGGCTTGATTTTGGTACCTGGGAACAGATTTTTTATGGTGAATTCGATGGCAGACGAAAAAAACGTGTTTTGGTAAAAATAATCGGGGAATGAAATTTAATACTCATTAGACCTTAGATGATTAGTATTTTAATTCGTCAGCTTTTTTTAATTGGTGATATTGGGCTTATTTTTTCAATGGGAGCAAACCCTTCAAGACTAACATGTTTTCTTTTGGAGCGCATCTTTTTATTTAATTGCATATATTTTGAATAGGTGTTTTTTGAATTAATTTTCTGTTTTGATTTTATTTGACCAGAACTTTTAAGATCATAGTCTTCAAGGCTTATGTTTAAAGAGTTTTTAATGGTTTTATTTAAAACAGAATCAAAGGTTTTCTTTTTTTTTACAAAATTGCGTGCCTTAGTAGTTGGTTCAAAAGTATTAGAAGATTGTGATTTTGTGTGTTTTGTCTTAGTTGTTTTAAAGAACTTTTTGTGTATTTTTTTAAAAAGGGCTTCTAAGCCATGAAAGGAAGAAGTTCTTGTTGCAGTGGCAGTTTTGATAGGTTTGTTTTGTTTAGGTCTGGATATTTCTTTGGGTTTAAGGTTTTTTTTAAGTATATGAAAAGCAAGGTTTATCTCTTTCATCTTTTTATGGGCATTGCATTTTGTATCATTGATATTTAATTTGTCAGGGTGATATTGTTTCGCAAGGGTTCTAAAAGAAGCTTTTGCATCTTCCAAATATGAATCATGAGCGAGGTTAAAAATATCTAAGGCTTGTTTCATATCCATGTTTTTTTGTATTCTTTGGTAGACGACATGTCAAGTCTATTTGTTTACAGGATTTGTTTTTAAGAAAAGGGTACTTTGAAAAAAAAGAAATAAATGCTATTTTATCATGACTTATAAATAAATGGAGATCGTATTATGAATAAGAAAGATTTAATTCCTTTTGCCTTTGGGAAAAATCCAGGTCTTGATGCATGGTACACAGCATTTTTTCTTGAAAACCATATTGATCATTATGCTTATCCTTCAAAGGTTGGATCTCCTAAACAAGTTGAATTTATGCTTACTCTCGAGGGAGATGAAAGATATTATCCCTGCTCAGATGAAATGTTTTGTTCAATTATGTCCAGAAAAAAGAATGATTTAACTAAAGAGAGCTACAAAATTATATATAAAGGAATTCTTAAGCTTGTTGATGACTTGATATATTCAAAACAAGAAAAAGCCTTTTTAAAGACTTTAATTAAGATAAAATATGAACATGAAATTGAACAAAATATTATAATACCTTCAAGGCTTGAGAAACGTTTGTATAAAATATTTGTGAGCAGAACTCATATCGAAGATCCTTATATTTTGACTAAAAGAAACAGAAATCTTAAAATTAGCAAAGTATTGAATTCATCCATTTTTGAGAAAGCATTGAATTCAATGGATAAATCGTTTAAATCATTTTCTGATAATTCCCTTGCCAGCTTAAAGAAAAAAATTGATGACATGGTTTTTAAAAGATATCTTGCTTTTTTATCTTTAGATTCTTTTTGGGGTAAGAACGAAAATAAAAAAATTCAATATGATGACTTAATTGAAAAATTTAATACTCAAATAACAGGGGATGGATTGCCACACCTGATAAATTTACTTTCTGAAAAAAAACAAAAAATCATGTGGCTTACAAGTGAAGCAGGTGAGATAGTGGTAGATCTTGCAATGATTAAACATCTAACAAAACAAGGGCATACAGTGGTGATTTCTGTCAAAGACAGCCCTTACTTTAAGAAAGTTTCACTTCTGGATGTTAATACTGATCCTGTGCTTTTAAAAGAGCTTGAGGATGCATACTTTATCCATGGAAAAGCACTGAGTAAAAACGATCTTGTTGAAAAATTTAAAAAAAACAATAGCATATATGTGATATCAGATGGAACAAAAGAGAGTTTAAATCTGCTTCTTGTGTCTACAACTTTTTCCAGAGTTTTTAAAGAAGTCGATTTTGTGATTTCAAGAGGACCCATCCAAAAGAGATGCCTTATCGATTCTCATTTTAAATTTACTCAGGATTTTATTAATATTACGAGTGAGAACAATAGTGTTTGTGTATCATATAAAGCAAAGTCTCATCAAACTATGAAATTTTCCCATCAAGAACTTGAAGAAAAGGCTCAGTTGATTATTAATCAAATGAAGAACGCCCAAGAAAATAATATAACTGTAATGTTTTACAGTGGTGTAATAGGATCAATTCCCGGAAAAATTGATACTGCAAAAGAAATTATGTCAACATTTATTAAAAGTCTTGAAAAGGAGTTTTCTAATCTTTTTGTTATAAATCCTTCTAATTATTATGAACCTGGCATGGATGCGGATGATCTTATGTATATGTGGGAAATAGTTCAAAAAAGTGGCTTTATAGATATTTGGAGATTCCAGACAATAGAAGACATAAGTAAGTCTTTTGAATTGTTAAATATGGAAGTGCCACCGGAATGGATCGGTAAAGATTCTACATACAGTACTGGGTGTACAAAGGAAATAAAGATTGCCCAGGAAGTATTGAAAATGAATCCTGAGATGCAATTAATAGGCCCCTCAATAGATAAATTTATGAGGAGGGAGGAATATGGAGTTGGTAGCATGTATGATCAACGATTGGTTTCGCCATGAAAAAATTCGATTTTTGGAATGATCACTCCCTTGAATTCCTTGAGATGTCCATGAAAAGAGATTTTCAGGAAAGAATTGAAAAACCAGATGGTTATGGGAAAAAAAAGAGAGAATGTGGTGATACCATAGAATTTTTTTTAATTGTAAAAGACAATTTATTAAAAACAATTTCCTATGATATTGCAGGTTGTGTTAACACACATGCATGTGCCAATACTATAATAAAATTTGCTGAAAATAAGACAATAGAGAAAGCTTTAAAAATACAAAATGAAGATATCATAAAATACCTTAAAACTCTTCCTGAGCCTGAACACCATTGTGCAGAGCTGGCAATAGAAGCTTTTTACCTGGCTTTAAAAGATATTGGATAATTGACTTCTTGTTATAAGATTTTATGAGTTGATTATATTTGATGTTTGGAAAGATGCTGTTCGATTTTATAACAAACTTGGCTGGCCATCACCAGATGTAGTTTTATTAAAAAAAAATATTAAGAGGAAATCAATTATGAAAAATGGGCAAAACGAAAAATCTAATATTAAAATAGTAGCAACTATTTTGTTATCGCTTATCATTGTGTTTTTGATATTTGGTGCTGAAGCATCGTCAAATTCGGAGCAGACAGGAGATAAGAGAGGGTGTGAAAAAAATTTTTCTTATGATGGAAATTTTTTTTCAGGTCGAACATTCAAAACACACCAACTTATAGAAAACGTAACCGTTCACGATGCTGTTGTACGAGCAGCAAAGTTCATTTCAAGAGATGGCTACCATAAATAAAGACGACAACAGATAACAACAAAATCCTTGGAATTATAGATAGATTTTATTTTTTCATTGGACCCGTTCCGTTTTCTCACGCCAGAATGGGTTTCCAGTTACTAATTTTTCAAATTAGTTTTTCTTACCTGTGTTTTGAGATGCATGCTTAAGCATGCTTTGGATGCTCTTATATAATATAAAAACAATCTTAATCCAAAAATAGCCTATAAAGTTATGATATAGCAGATTATGCGTAATTGTCATCAATAATTTTAATTTGTAGAACATGTGTAGAATTTTTATATGAAAGCGAAAAATGTTTTTAACTAAAAAGCTGAAAACGCTTGGTATTAGTGGTACGCCCGGAGAGATTCGAACTCCCGACCCCCTGATTCGTAGTCAGGTACTCTATCCAGCTGAGCCACGGGCGCATAATATGAAACATTTTATATATCAAGAATTTTTTGAAATTTCAAGTATAATCAACAAGCGTTTTATGTTAGATTATTGAATTCAGGCAATATCTCTTTTCTCTTCAACAGCATGACAGGCAACCTGTGTGCCGTCTTCCAATGTGTTTAATTTGGGTACTTCTGCTTTGCATCTTTTGTTTGCGCTAACACATCTTTCATGGAAAACACAACCGGACGGAAGGTTTACAGGTGTAGGGACTTCACCTTTAAGTTTGATATGTTTTGCTACAGTTTCACCAACTTTTGGTATGGCACTTAAAAGAGCTCTTGTATAAGGATGACGAGGGTTTTCAAAAAGAGTTTTAGATTCAGCAACTTCGCATAAAGTTCCAAGGTACATTACCGCAACTCTTGTGCTAATGTGCTGTACTACTGATAAGTCGTGGGTAATAAAAAGATAAGTTAAGCCACGCTTTTGACCTGTATCCATGAGGAGATTTAAAATTTGGGCCTGTATCGAAACATCAAGGGCTGAAACCGGTTCGTCTGCAACAATTAGTTCAGGGTCGAGGATTAATCCTCGGGCAATACTGATCCGTTGCCTCTGGCCGCCCGAAAACTCATGGGGAAACCTTTTTGCCCATGCAGGATCAACTCCAACTTGTTCCATAACTTCTGTGATTTTATTGTTGATTTCTATTGAAGGCATTTTTGGATTATGGAATCTTAAAGGTTCTTCAAGTGTTCTTTGAACAGTTTTTCTGGGATTTAATGAAGCATAGGGGTCTTGAAATATCATCTGCATTTTTTTTCTAAAAGGCAGCATTTGTTTATGGGACAGGTTATCAATCCTTTTTCCATCATAAAAAATTTGTCCTGAGCTTGGAGCATAAAGTCCCAATACAACTCTAGCAAGTGTTGATTTCCCACAACCACTTTCTCCAACAACACTTAGTGTTTCTCCTTTATAAATGGAAAGAGATACATTGTTAACAGCTTTAACCGTTGTTTTTTCTAATTTAAATTTTCCATTTTTAAATTTTATTTGATCAAGAAAACCGCCTGTGATGTCAAAATGTTTAACAATGTTATCTATGGCAAGAACTGGTGTAGACATTTTTTAAAATTTCCTTATCTCATATGACATGAAACTATAGATCCCGAATCAGTTTTTTTAGGTTCAGGAATAATTGTTTCACAAATTTCTTTTTTTTCTGTACATCTTGGGTTAAATGCACATCCTGAGGGAATTTCTGACAGAGTTGGCATCATACCAGGTATTTGTTGAAGCTTTTCTCCTGGTTTTGTTGATCCTGGAATGGAGTTAATAAGGCCTATAGTATATGGATGTTTAGGGTTTGATATTACTTCATGAGTGAGACCTGATTCTATAATTTTTCCAGCATACATTACAGCAATTTTTTCAGTAACCTGGGATACAACAGCAAGATCATGGGTAATTAAAATCAATGCCATATTATCTGTTTCACATAGTTCTTGTAAAAGATCCATGATTTCCGCCTGAATTGTAACATCAAGCGCTGTTGTTGGTTCGTCAGCAATTATTATTTGAGGGTCAGTAATCAGAGCAATAGCAATTATTATTCGTTGACGCATGCCACCGGATAATTCATGAGGGTATTGATTAAGTCGTGTTCCAGGTGAAGGGATTTGTACTTTTTTAAGTTTTTCAAGAGCAATCTTTGTAGCTTCTTTTTTTGAAATATTTTTATGGGCAAGCAAGGTTTCTATCATTTGGGTACCAATGGTAAATACGGGATTCAAGGTCATCATGGGATCTTGGAAAATCATACTTATTTTGTTTCCCCTGATTTCACGCATTTTTTTATCAGGATATGAGCTTATTTCATCCCCATTAAAAAGAATTTTGCCTTTTGAAATATATCCGGGTTTGCTTATAAGATTTATTATTGAAAATCCGGTAACAGATTTACCAGCTCCGCTTTCTCCTACTAACCCGAGTGTTTCTCCTCTGTCTAAAGTTAAATCTACACCATCGATGGCTATAATGTCCCCGGTTCTAAGCGCAAATTTTACTTCAAGATCATGAATTTCTAATAGGTGAGACATTGTTATTAAATCCTAATCTTTATAAAGTTTCGGGTTAAGCACATCTCTTAGCCAGTCACCAAGCAGGTTAATAGCAAGTACAAATAGGATAAGCAAAATCCCCGGGAAGACAGTAATCCACCATGATCCTGAAAAAATATAATCAAATCCGGATCTGATAAGAGAACCAAGAGAGGGCATTGTAACAGGCATACCTAAACCCAGGAAGGATAGGGCAGCTTCGCTCATAACTGCATTAGCAATCTGTATTGTTGAAATAACCATCAAGGATGTAAGAGAGTTTGGCAAAACATGCCTAACCATTATTACAGGTTTTGATAATCCAATGACTTTTGCAGCTTCAACATATTCTTTGTTTTTTTCTCTCATTACAGAAGCACGAATAGTCCTTGCGTACATTGGCCATTCTGCAAAGCCAATTATCAGTATTAAGAGTGGGACAGCTAATTGTTCATATCTGCTAATTCCAAAAACTATTTGAAAGATAGCACCAACTAGTATTGCAAGCATAAGATAAGGAAAGGAAAATTGAATATCAGCAATCCTCATAAGTATTGCATCGGTTTTCCCACCAAGATATCCTGCTGACAATCCCATAAAAATACCGATGAGTGCTTGAAGGGACACTGCTCCTATGCCTATCATTATAGACGTCCTAAGACCATATAACATTGTAGAAAGCATATCTCTTCCCATATTATCAGTGCCCAGGGGAAAATCTGCTTGGCCTCCTTTGGTCCAACTCGGAGCGATTTCAGAATTCATAATATCTATATTGTTGGAATCATAGGGATTCATGGGAGCAATCCATGGCGCTGTTATTGCAAGTGCAATAAAGATTAAAATTGCAATGAAGCTTGCCATGGCGACTTTATCACGTTTGAAACTATATAAAAAATATGATTCTTTAAACTTTTGTAGTGAACTTTTCATTTTGTTCCTGCTATTCTGACTGTGGGATTAATAAATCCATAAAAAATATCAACCAAGGTATTTACTAATACAAATACACTTGCGACAACAACCAGATATGCAATTAAGAGAGATATGTCAGCTCGTTGTATTGCCTCTAAAAACATAAATCCCATTCCCTGCCATTGAAAAACAGTTTCAGTAAGTATTGTAAACGCAAACATAATACCAATTTGAAGTCCAAAAACCGTAACAACTGGAAGTAAGGTGTTTTTAAATGCATGAACCAGCCAGATACGTTTGGGAGAAAGTCCTTTTGCCCAGGCATACTTAATATATTCTGTTTCAAGCACTTCCATCATTTCAGATCTTATGAGACGAATATATAAAGGGAGCATTATTGATGCAAGAGATATACAAGGAAGAACAAGATGTTTTAATCCATCTATTGTTAAAAAGCCTGAATTCCAATAACCATTATTAAAAATATCTACAGTTTCACCTCTGCCATAGGATGGCAGCCAGCCGAGGGTTACAGCGAAAAGGTAAATAAACATAATAGCTGTTAAAAAGACAGGTATTGAAACACCCAATGTAGAAAAGCCCATTATAAATCTGGAAAATAAATGTTTTGGTTTTAGCGCTGAAAATACGCCCAGGGGTAATGAAATTAAAATAATTATCAAAGCTGCACCTAAAACAAGTTCAATGGTTGCAGGAGCATGTTTTAAAATAACTTCGAGACATGGTTTTCGATAAATCAAAGATGTCCCAAAATCACCATGAAGGACATTTTTTACAAATCTTGTATATTGTATAAAAAAAGGATCATTCAGGCCAAGTTTGTCTGCTATTGCAGCTCTTTCTGCTGGTGTAACCCTTTCTCCCACAAGGTCACGGACAGGATCACCAATATTGCTTTTTATTGAGAATCCTATCAAACTAATAACCAGCATTACCATGATTGCCTGAAGGGTTCGTCTTATAATAAATGCAAACATAAAGTTATCTTGTATTGTATTGGTTTTGATAATCAGGGGTCGGTTTTACCAACCCCTGATTTGTAGTATAATCACTTCAATTTTGTTTATTCTATTACAAGGTCACCAAAATAAGGAAAATTTAGTGCATTTACAATAGGTTCAATTTTATAATTTTTCTTTGCTGCATAAGAATGATTTTGCCAATGGAATGGTAAAAAGGCAGCCTCATCATGAAGAATTTGTTCAACTTCTTGAAGCATTTCAGTTCTTTTTGCAACATCAGTTTCAGACTGAGCACCAATTACAAGCTCATCAATTTTTTTGTTGCAATAAGCACCTGCATTATATTGACCATATCCTGTATCAGCATTTGTGCACATTGTTAAAAATTCTGAGAAATTACCAGAATCTTCTGTGTCTGAATGCCATCCAATCATCATCATATCAGCTGCTCGTTTGTCAAACTCATCCCAGTATTGAGCTTTTGGCATTGTTTTAAGGTTAACTTTGATGTTAATTTTTGCAAGCATTTGAGCTGTTGCCTCAGCAATTTTTGCATCATTAACATAACGGTCATTGGGAGCCATCATAGTAATTTCAAATCCATCAGCAAAGCCTGCTTCTTTCATAAGAGCGTTGGCTTTATCAAGATCAAATCTTGGTTTAAGATCTGTTTTGTGTCCTTGGTAGCCTACAGGGCTTTGTTGTGCCGCAACAGATGCAGTGCCTTTCATTATTTTTTCTACAATACCTGTGTTGTTCACAGCATAACAGATTGCTTGACGTACTTTGACATTTTTAAAAGCTTCTACTCTATCTTGATTCATCTGAAAAGTGATTATACGTCCACCGTTTAGTGTAACCAAATCAACTTTAGAATCAGATCGAATTCTATCGAAATCAGTAGGTGGTACCGGAGAAATAAAATCAACATCTCCTGAGAGAAGGGCAGCAACACGTGTTGCATTTTCTTTTATAGGAGTAAGTATGACTTTGTCAACATTACCTGGAGATTTTGTATCCCAGTAATCTTTAAAACGTGTCATCTCAAGTACGATACCCTGCTCAAATTTTGTGACAACAAATGGACCGGTTCCTGATTCATTACCATTTGCGAAAGTGTGAGTAAACTTTACACATGCATCTTTAGGCTGACCAGTATCATCTGTTCCCGTGTAAAAGACACTATCCATTGGGAAAATATAAGTTGCCATATTCAGAAGCAGTGGATAAGCTTTTTTTGTTTTTATATCTACTGTGTAATCATCAACAATAGTAACACTATCAAAAGGTTCAAAAAGACCTTTAAAGTCAACACTTTTTTGGAGACGAGCAAAAGACCATTGTACATCTTTTGCTGTAAATGGATTTCCACTGTGAAATTTTACGCCTTTATTAAGATAAAAACGCATTGTAAGTTCATCAAGCCTTTCCCATTTTTCAGCAAGGCGTGGTACAATCTGATGATCCTTATCCCAACGTACAAGAGGGTCAAATACCCAGTGTGAAAGTTGTAACATTCCACCTGAAAGTTGAACCTGTGGATCAAGAGATACAGGGTCTGCATCAAGCCCTACCTTTAATATTTTTCCCACAACAACTGGTTCTGTAGGTACTGCTAATTTGGTCTCAAGATCAACAATCTTTGCTTTTAATTCTACTATTTCTTGTTTTAGTTTTGAAATAGTTTCTGACTCACCTGTGGGTTTTTCACCGCAAGAAAACAGCAAAAAAACTGATAATAAAAGTACAAGTACAAAAATAGTTTTTTTCATCTTAGTTCTCCTAACTATAATTAAGTTATAACCAAGTGGCTAAGACCCATTCGACAAGTCATCAGGGTAGCCGTTAAATGTACTGTATTTAGTTAGAATGATTATCAGATATGATGTCGGTGGTCAAGAAGTATGTACAACAAAAAAATTAACTATCGAAACTAAAGCAGTGCAGCTTTTTGATTCGCTTTGATTAATTTTGCCGCAGCTTCTTTCTTTTTCAGAATGCTGACATCTCCCGCATCTATATATTCTAAACATTCAATATCGCAAAACCTGACACATTGTGGATCTCCATCACACAGATCGCATTTAAAAACTTTTTTGTCAGTAGTGTTATAACTCATAGCACCAAATGGACATACAGCTACACAAGTACGACAGCCAATGCATTTATCTTGATCGATTTCTACATAATCAAGTTCTTCATTACGGAAAATTGCACCTGCAGGACATACATTCATGCATGGCGCATCCTGACATTGCTGACAGGATATTGGAATATATGTACCTTCCATTTCCCATTTCATTATTCTAATTCGGCTTCTAGCCGGGTTTGATACCCCGTCGTGTTTGACAGCACAAACCATTTCACATAATCTACACCCTGTGCATTTTTCAGGGTGTATCACAAGGACTTTACCTTTGTTTTCCATGATAGACTCCTTTCAAATTATATCATCCGGGATGGTTCGTTTTCCAGCCCAAGACTTTTCAGGGTTTCAGGTTTAGGGATACCATCTTTATCTAGACCTTTATGTTCGTAAAATTCATCAATCATTTTAACGAATTTTTTCTTGTCAATAAATCTACCAATAACATCTGGTGCACCTCTTTTGCATGGTTCATCAAAATATCGATGATTTAACATGTCGCCTTTTTCTAGGTCATCCCTTGTAAGACCTTCCCTTAAATTAAAGAGCCTTTCTAACATGTTGCAACGTACGGCAACGTCCCAGATCTCTTCAGGGGTGTATTCAAGGCCAGTATTTAAGTAAAGCACTTTTGGCCAATCTTCAAAGTTTGGAAGAGTAGCGCCAAGGAAAGTGGTGTGATATTTGCAAATTCCAAGGCAATCAACTGCCATATAACAATTTTCCTGCCAGAATACCTGCCA
>JAGLHT010000034.1 GCA_023143455.1 Desulfobacterales bacterium | reverse complement strand
TGGTACTTTGGCTGAGCCCTGCAAGTTGCAAAGCTCGTGTTGCTTTTTCATAGTAATCTTTCATGACACTTCTCCTCAAATTAAAGTTAAAAACTTTATAATTACATGAAGTGCCTGCTTGACTAAAAATATATTTTAAAATACAATTTTATTGCTTTGGAATAAGCCTGAAACTTGGGTGGATCTGCCGCAGAGCGGCTTACTTGAACATGGCACTGGAGTGGATCGGTGGCTACTGAGCGGGTCTCGAAAGTTTCTGCTTTTAATATAAATTATAATCATGCTGAGGTTGTCGGCATTAAGCCCCCGACTCCTCAGCTTTGCGTTTTCATTCATTTAAAAATTAAAAAGGAGGGTAACATGTCATTCGTTAAGTCATTTCTATATAACATGAAAGAAGCTAAATACAATCCCATTACCTTAATTCACAGTATGCTATACGTTGCCACAGTAACCTATTTGAGAGTCCTGAAAAATCTGCTTAAAATTGATTCCAAATGGTTTCGCAACCATATTGCTGAAACTTATCATAGCAAAGTGGTGCGCTTGGATGATGCAGCAAAATTTATCACAATTAATAAGAACATTGAGCTTAGAAACTTGGAGCATGTAATTCCCTACAAACACGCAAAAGACATTATTTTAAAAAATCCTCAAAACATCATCGCTTATGAATGTGCTTGCAGAGCGCAAAAAAAAGATGCCTGTAAACCAACAGATGTGTGCTTAGTTATCGGTGAGCCTTTTGCCGACTTGGTTCGGATGTTTCAACCGTTTCGTTCTCGAAGAATAAGTCCAGATGAGGCCCTGAAAATTATTAAAGAAGAAGATGAGAGGGGGCACGTCCATACTGCATGGTTTAAAACAGCAATGTTAGATCGCTTTTATGCCATTTGCAACTGTTGCAAATGCTGCTGTTTGGGAATGAAATTTATGACTGAATATAACATGAAAGGACTGCTTCCATCAGGATACCTCGCTGTTATAGGTGATGATTGTGTTGGCTGTGGTGAATGTGCAAAATATTGTCAATTCGATGCAATAGAAATAATTTCATTTTCGGATAATGGCAAAGAAAGAAAAAGATGTAAAATTATCCCTGAAAGCTGTTTTGGATGTGGAATATGCGAGGGCAAATGTAAAAAAGAAAATATTTTTCTAATATTGGATACTGAAAAGGGGATACCATTGAATATTGAAGAGTTGGCAAAAACAAGTGAAGCTGAGGCAAGAGCTTAGGAATCCATTTGAGTATTTCCTTTTTTAATAATTATTCTAATAAAAACTAAACCTTAAATAATAGGTATGACCTAATATTTAATGAAAAAAAATGGTGTCAAGGGTTTTTTAAATTTTTTTTGCAAAGTTTTGTTTTTATTGCAGGAATGTTAATCCAGATATTAAAAGAATTAATCAGAATAAAGATTGAACCAACCAGGCAGTCTGTAAACCAGTGTGCCCCGACTACCAATCTTGGAAGGATAAGGGGTAGTAGTACAAAACAGGAGATGACTCCAAGTTTTTTATTCCCATAAATAAAAAAGTAGACTGTGGAGCAGATAAGAACTGCAGCATGGTCTCCAGGGAAACAATCTTTGCTTGTATCTTTAAATTCAAAAGATGTAATAATTTCTGAAAGCCTGACTCCACCATCAAGTATTAAAGATGGGCTTTGACGATGATAATCAAGAAAATCTAAAACTCCTGAAAAGATAACTTTATTAAGAAATAGCGTAAGAGCAGTAAAAACAATAAAGGCTATAAATTTTTCATAAGGCGTTGCATTATTCCCTGAATTTTTTCCGGAATACATGTGAAAAAGCAAGATGACAAAAACAAGCAAACCTCCTGTCAAGTCGAAGATGCGTATATTTGTAATAGCCCAGAAGAGCTGCCAGTTTTCTCCACTTTTAAGAGTGCCGTTAAGAAAATAATATACTGTAGAATCTAAACAATCAAAATAGATACCTGTTAAAGGAAATGACCATAAAAATAAAAGTAGTAATGATAAAAATAAAAATATTATAAACCTGCTAATATATTTTCTGTTTTGCATATGAGTCACGATTTTTTTATCCGGCTTAACCGGTTTACCTATGTGTTGTTGTTTTCCAGTCAATGTTAACTGGTCGTTTTTCAGCTAAAAGCCATATTGAACAACCCTTGGAAATACAAGTCTCTTTGGGAGGATTGACTAAAACTTCTCCCTGGACAGTTTTCAGTGCAAAAGTTAGATAATTATACCTTTCCTTCAGGTATAGATGCAAATCCCACCATTGCCAATCTGCTTCATCCTTTTGTATATCATTTGTGCGATCAGGAATTGTAACAAAATAAATCTCTTCTGCTTTATCGTTTTTCATTAAAATCTGTAAAGGAATATGTACTTTGTCCTGCATTGTCTGAACAATCATTTCTGTTGTCATCTGCATAATCACTTCAAAATCTCCCGGAACGCTTTTGAAGGTTTCGAAAGACTCGCTGGAGAGGCATTCTACTGTTACTTCGCAGGTTTCTTTTTTTAATTTGAGAGTGTTAATAAGAGCAAAAAGGCTTTTGTCGTCTTTTCCTGTATGTATTATAACACGATCTGCGAGCTTTAAGTTTGCCATGTTAAGTGTGTCTTTTAACTCAGGGCTTCCCTTTATAAAAAAAACATCTTCTCTATCAGGCATTGGATGCCTTTCAATGTCTGCCACAATTACAATATCTCTTTGATCTCTGTTTTCATCAATCAGAATTTGTTCTACCAGTTGTTTTGTTTCATCTGTAGAACCTATCAGCACTATATGATTTTCTCCTGTAAATTTTTTTTCACCATACATTATTTTATCTCTCCTTTCTATTAATATTGATGCAAGATAGGTAATAAAGGCAGCTCCAAGACCAATGCCTATAAACATAGGAAGAGTTACAGCTATAATTTTTCCTAGTACAGATACCGGGTAAATATCACCATATCCAACTGTTGTGCTTGTTACAATGCTCCACCAAAGAGAATTCCAAAAGCTTTTCAATGCAGTACCGGGAGGTTCCACCATGGAGACAAGCAGGCTTGAAATAAGCAAAAGCAAAACATAAGCAAGAATAAGGGAAAACCCTTTTCTTTTTGTCCCTGCTTTTATGATTTTTTTTAAAAAATTAATCATGCATCACTCTTTCATTTATTTAGTAGATATTATTAATACTGCCAGGATTCATGGGCATATATTGAAAGAAGAATTGGGTTTATTATTGTATTTATATCGTTTCTATCACTTTTTAACAGGTTTTTCCCAAATTTAAGCTCGGCTTTAAAAATATCCTCTGTTAGAAAATTAGTTTTAACAGGGATTTTTATTTTGTCGATTTTGTTTAATATTCGGCTTTTTTCAATTCCAGGTTGCCATGCAATATACCAGCCCCAATCACCAAAGCTTGGAACATTTTCATGAAATGGCAATATGGAAAAGCCTGCGCTTTCAATGGTTCTGCCAATGCATAGAAAACTCTCTTTTGCAAAATACGGTGATGTTGCCTGAACAATCATTATTCCATTCATGGAAAGATGACGTTTTGCTTTTATGTAAAATCCCTTTGAATAAAGTTTTGTAAGCTCTGGAGAAGAGGGGTCTGGCATATCTACAATAATTACATCCCAGAACCCTGGTATCTTTTCAAGGAACTTATAAGCATCAACATTCATTATTTTGACGTCAGCTATTTTAATGCTTTCCTGTTGTTTGTTTTTTGTGAACGGTTCTTTTTCCATGAATATTTCTTTTACATCCCCGGGAGTTATACCATCAAGATTTTGATTTACAACTCGCGCATCCTTAAAAGCATTATTGTTAATTTTGGTAAGTTTTGGATGTTCCATGGCAAGTTGAGTCATTCCGGGGTCAAGGTCCACAAGCATAACCTGCTCTACCTCTTTATATTTCAAGACTTCTCTTAACGCGCATCCATCCCCCCCGCCAAGAATAAGAACTTTTTTTCTCTGGGGTACGAGGTTCATAGCAGGGTGTACAAGAGGTTCATGATACCTTGCTTCATCCAGGCTGCATAGTTGGAGATTTCCATTAAGAAAAAGTCGTGTCTCATTAAGAGGTTTATAATGGGTTAAAACAATATGCTGGTATTGTGTGGTTTGGGTATGAATTATGGGATCATCATAAAGGGGCTGTTGAATCTTAATATCCCATTGATCACTTTTAATATAACCATAGCTAATAAGAATAATGGTTAAAACCATTATCACCGCCGGAATTTTACTCTTTATAAGTTTTTTTGAATAAAAATAAATATAGGTTACAAAGGCAAGCATGAAATTTATCAGAGCTGTAAGAAAAGCAGCTTTAGTGATAGGAAAAAATCTCAAAATAATATAGACGAAGATTAAGGCACCTAGAAGGCTTCCTAAATAATCAGCACTTAAAATATTGCCTATATTGGTTTTAAGCTCTTTTGTATAATCATTGTTAATTCTGATGATAATGGGAATTTCAAGCCCGATCATAATACCAATAAAGCTTACAAAAAAGTAAAGCACAAGAATGTAATGGGAAGTCATGCTGTATGAATAATAGGTCAAAGTCGGGGAAAATCCACCAACAAGAGCAAGCCCTGTTTCAACCGCAATAAACATATAAATCAAGTATTTTTTCTTTATATGAACCTGCAAAAGGCTTGCAAGTCCCATCCAGAAAAGCATGAGCCCGATAACTACAGCCCATTGTTCAAAGGAATTTCCAAGAATCATGGAGGCAATAGTTGCCTGGATATATTCGAGAATTATACCGCAGGCACCGCTTGCAAAAATACATCCGCAAAGAAGAACAGATGCAAAATTAAGTTTCAAATTCTGCATTAGATTAATATATTAATATCTACATTGAAAAAGCGATTATTATTGCCACTGCAATTATTGCGCTTTCCGCTACTAACAGAGCTGCAACATTCTTATCTTCCACGATCTCAACAGCAAGTTTTGTTGTAGGAAGGAGCATTTTAGCAATAATGATTCTGAAAACCAATAACATTATCATGCCATACAAAGCATACATTCCAAAGTTTAAAATATCAGCACTCCAGCCTGTAAAAGGGCCTTCAATGCTGCTTCTTAAAATTATTCCCAGTGCTACAAGAATGCCGCCTAGCCCAAGTCCTGCTGCAAGGTTGTTGTTTTGAATTTCATCTCTTACATTAAAAGGAGTTATGACCTCATAAAGATAGCCAAATACCAACAGAGCAAATTGTCCTAAAATAAAAAAGACTATTGTGCTCAAGACACTTTCCATAAGAGAGTTGCTTAACCCACTAAGGCTTCCGTTAATTACAAAACCTGTTGCTATGTACATGCATGCTTCAACCACTCCCACAGCGCTATTGCCTTTCATGCATTCTTGATCGTTGTTTATATGCCCAAACATTATTTTATCATTAATATAACGACATGAGAAAAGGCAAATCAAGATAAGCACGCCATCTACTACAAGCGTTATCACATCAGATAAAAAATTCGTGGAATCTCCTCCAATAGCTGCAGAAAGAGCAATTGCAATCCCAAGATAAAGTCCTGCCCGGCGAAGTCCTACAGCAAGATTGCCATCATCAATATGGGCATCATCATCAAATTCTATTGTTCTACGATCTGCTATGAATTTTGCAAGCCCGATTATTAAAACACTGATTATTACAAAAATAAATCCTTTACCAAAACCCATGAAAACAGAACCCGTGAAGATAGTTGAAAAATTCATTATATTTCTCCTTAAATAATAGCTTGTTTTATTTGCCCTTTGCTTTTGGACCACCACCGCGTACAGAGCTTCCGGCACCTCTTACAGAAGGTGCTCCTCTTTTAAACCCTCCCATCCGGGCAAAAGAGGTATTTCTGAATTTGGAGGACTGTTTTGTATATGCACCACGCGTCCCATATTTAGCTGCACCACCAGTTGTTGTACCAAAAAATGGTTTTCTGCCTCGATAATTGGTATTGTATCCATGCCAGCTATTATAGCGCATTGGGCCCATTGTGGAATAAAAGAGCAGATTACTGAAAAGGGCATATTTCCCATACCAGCTCCAGAAGCTATTTCCTTTATTGTCCTTTTCCCATTTGCCATATTCAGAGTTTCCTACAAATCCCATACCAGGAGGTGTCGCTTTTGTATCAGCTTCATCTTCAAACATACCAAAGGGCTTGGTAAGGATTGCCATGCCAAGATATTCAAAATTATCTTCATATACGTCCTCAGAAACAAGTTCCCAACTAGTATCATGTTGTTTCTCGTCATCTACAATTGTATATTTATGAAAATATTTTGTATCCCAGGAGTCAAACCAGAAAGATGCGCTGTCATGTCTTCGTTGTCGAGGCCATTTTTCCACAGGATCAATTTTTAGTTTTTCCCAGATGTCTCCAATATGGTTTTTCATTTTTAAATTGTTCCAGCTTGGATAAAGCTCAACAATAGTTTCAATCTTATTAGTTTCAATAGATTCAAATAGTTCAGGGCTTATCTGGCGGGCAAAACTCACAGTTGCAGGACTGTAATAATCCTGTCTATTATTCCATGACTCCCTTTTAACAACTACTGAGTGTATTGGTTTCATATCCTTTAGTATCTTTGTATAACTTTTGGATAAATTATGAATTTCTTTAGAAAAATCTTTTTTTAAGACTTGTATTTGCCTTGAGCTGTTGTCTAAAAGGGCATCACTGTCTGCAATTATTGTATAATCTGTTGTTTTACCTTTGTTATGGTTATTATATTCATTATCCAGATTTAATGCAGCATCTTTTGATTGTCTTCCCATTTCAGCAAGAGGGGCAAATTTTGCATCAATTTTTGCAGCTTTTTTTGGGAAGTCATTTTTTGCCTTAACAAGAAGACCTGTTGCAAGCTCATTGACTGTTTTGCCAATATTCTCAGACGTTGACAGAGATTTTCCATGTACAGTATCTATCTTCAACAAAACATCGTTAAGGTGCTTTACTCTTTTTAAAGGATATTTCGACTTATTTTCTGCATCAATTATGATTGTATTAGTTTTTTTAAGTTCAATTAATACTTTTACAGCAAGTTCTTCTTTGTTTTTATCAAGTAGAGGCTTGATATTTGTTGTATAAAGCGTTCCTGCCCTATCAAGTTCTTCATGAGCCTCTTTAAATACTCCTGCAAGGTTTTCCTTAATAAAAGCAGGCTTAATTTTTGTAAGCTCCCTTTTTTTGATGAATTCTTTATAAGTCTCATGGTTCTTGTCAATAAATGTTTTTCCAGTTTCAATTCTCGGTGATACATTTTTACAAGCTTTTTTTAGATCAGAAGGAAGTCCTCCGCAGCCTGTAAGCAGACTCACAAACAAAAAAACTATTATTAAATATGAAGAACATTGTTTTATCTTTTTGGGCTTCATGGGCTTCATCCTCGGCTTAAAATAGTAATGTCTTTTGGGTTGGCAGGCATGCTCAAAAAAATCTGATATTCTTGCTTTTGTTTGTCTGTGCCCCATTCTTCAATGGTAATAAATTTTGTATGGCTTTTGTTTTCAAATTCATACATATAAACGCTTTCTTCTTTGCCTTTACAAATATATAAAGCAGGCCAGTCATCTTCATACCAGAATTTTTCTTTGTCAAACATTATAAGATCACTATCATCCACAATTTGATCTAGATCATCTGCATCAACAGGTTTTCCTTCTTCGTCTGTAAGACCTTTAAAAGTAAGCCTTTCTAATGTATAGCCCACTTCAAGCTCGTCATCATATTCCCATTCAAAATTAACATTATCCCCTGTTTCAAGGCAAAGACAATTTAACTCGGTAATAGTATAATCAAGCTTTTTTGTAAAGTCTTCAGAAGCTTCCTGGTAAGGGCAGACCTGTTTTACAAAGTAGGTTTTTTTATTAAATACAAAAAATGCATTTTCTTTAATATCCATTATTGTAAGAGTGTTTTTTTCTTTTTCACTCACAATATCTTCTGTTTTTAAACTTCTTATTGCATCAAATCTTTCTTCAAATGATTTTGAAGTTGCAGGATCTAACATAATAACTCCTTTAAAGATTTTATTTTAATTGGTTTCATTACTGTCACGTCTGTTGGTAAGAGCATCTGTCCTTGATCTGAACCTGTCATTCATAACTCCTAAAGCATTGGAACTCTGGGTTGCAACATTTATGGTTTCCTGACAAATTTCAGTATATGCATCAAAGGCAGTTTCATAGGTCTGGCATGCTTCTTCAAGGGCTGCTATGTTTACAGTCATACCCTGGCTCATTTTAGCCCCTTTTATAGCAGCAGCGCCAATAACCTTTGCAGTATCTTTCATTGTTTCAGCCGCAGCGTTTTGAACCATTTCAAGATGTTGCATTGTTTCCATCTGTTGTTCTGCTGCAACTCTTACTGCAAGGGCATTTTTTACAGCAGTTGCAAGGATCATATCAGTGCGCTGAACAAGGCGTTGAACAAGATGGGAGTTTCTTACCATCATTTCTCCGCCAAACCTTGTTTGAAGATTTGAGTTGTCTATAGTTTGAAGATCAACAACTGCCATGGCAAGATCGCTTAACAATGTTGTAACAGCCTCTTTTTCTCTTGGATCAGCAATTGTAAAAAGGTGGTCACTAAGCTTTTTCCATATAAGTTGACCCTTATAAATATCTTCCTGAAGCCTTGGCTGAATCTCTTTTAAAGAATCACATATGGTAGCAAGCTCTGAAGCATCAAAGATAACCTGATCAGCTTCGTTCCTTAAATGCTCTCTTATCCCGTCTATGGTTGAGTTTACAGTTTCTCTTTTTTCAGCAATTATCCTTAAAATTTCATCCCCTTTTGGAAGCCTGGAGATTGTTTTTGTAAAAAGACCCATAACTTTTTTTGGGAAAGGAAAATTTGTGTTTGAAACTACTGTGGGATTTACCTTGTCAAGTTCAAGCTTGATTGCGAGTATATTTTTACCAACAGAAGAGCTCTCTTCAGTGGAAACATTTTTTAATACATTCCCCATTTTCCTATCATAAAGGGTCACCTGAGACTGGGTTTCCTGCATAATTTCCTGCCCCAGATTAAATACAAAATTTCCCAGCTGCCAGTCTGAAGGATCTGCCTTTATTTTGGTAATAAAACCTTCAGTTTCTGTTTCGATTTTTTGAAGGCTTTTTGTATCTAAATGTCCGGGTTCTATGGGAACAATGCTTTCAACAGACTGTACTGGAGTTAATGCTCCTTGTCCTGAAGCCTGGGTGACTTCTGTTAAAACTGGTGCTTTTGCCTGACTTACCGTGTTTTGAAGATCTTTTGTGATTTTTTGATCCATGTTTTACTCCTTATTGTTTTAAGACCCAATATCAGTCTGGAATTTAGTTTTTAGAAAAGTAGCCATGGTTTTAAATTCCTGAGTTTCATTTTTCTCTGCAATATTCCTGGCTCGTGCTGATACTTCATTAAGGCTTGCAAGGGTGTTTTTAAAAATTGTAAGTTGATTTGTCCGACTTTCATCGGAAAGATCGAGAAATTCTTTTACGTTATTATAAAGATGAGCAGAACCTATTTTTTTTAATTCATAGGTCAAAGTCTCCCCGGGGTATTTTTCCATCATTGGAGGGATTGTTGCCTTGAGGTCATCAATTATAGACTCGATACTATTCAATATCTCAGATTCAAGTCTTGCATCAGTTCGTATTAATATATTTAGTTGCAGTAGAGTCCCCATGATTTTTTCAAACTCAGTTTCAGAACTCTTTTTTTCAGGCACAGATGAAATAGTTGTATCCTTTTCAGAAGTCTTCCCAGGTTTTGTGGTCATTTTTAATATTAAAAATGCACCTGCGACAACTATTACTGCCACGATTAAAATTATTGTTATAGTCATATAGATCTCCTATAATTTTATTGTTCTGACATTGTTCAAACTATTGATAAATACTAAATTTTACAAGCATTATTTCAAAACAAATAATCATTATTCCCTGTATAGTCAAGGTATATTAATTGTGCACTTCGTAATATATTTTGGATTTAACAGTATCTTGTGTTGAAAAAACGAAATCAGGCAGACAGGTTTTTAAAAAAATTCAGTACAAAATTGATGTGTTCTTTCATTGCTGTATATGCTTTGTAAGAATCCCTGTTGGTTACAGCGGTTAATATGTTTTGATGCTGTTTAAGAATTGCTTGTATATTTTGAGGGTCCTCATAAAGTGCTGCTAGGTTCGCACCAATTCCATGGAAAAGGTAGTCATAGAAATTGCGCATGATAAGAATATGTAGGGGGTTTTTTGTAGCATAGGCAAAGGCCATATGAAATGACGTGTCAGCCTCAGTACCCAGACGTCCGGATTCAACCTCTTTTTGCATTTCGATAATTGATTGGGACATGGCCTGCAAGTCAGATTCTTCTGCTCGCTGGGCAGCAAGTGCTGCAGCATTACACTCAAGTCCCATCCTGACTTCCAGAAGATCTTGAAGAGAAGCGCCTTGGTCTTCCATGACCTTTGCAAGAGGGCTTTTTACAACATCACTATAGGCTTTAACATAGGTGCCCTGGCCCTGTTTCTGTACTATGAGCCCCATTGTTGCAAGTCTTTGTACGGCATCCCTGATGGTTGTTCTGCTGACTTCCATTGCTTGAGCAAGTTCACGTTCCGGCATGAGTTTTTCTCCGGGTTTAAGCTTGCCTCTAAATATCAATTCTCTGATCTGGTCAAAAACCTGATCAGAGATTTTTTTGGGTTTTATAGGTTTTATTGGCACAGTCATATTAAATTACTTATAAATTAAGTCTGTTTTTACCATAATAATCTATGGTAGCAAGCTTAATATTATTGAATAAAAAGCTGTTTATTTCAAGAGTTTTTATTAATATGTCAAAACCATTCCTCCATCAAAGAGAAGATCTCCACCAATAAGATATTTTGAGAAATTTGAACAGCCAAATATAAAAATGTTTGCTACATCAATGGGAGTCATCATCTCTTAAATCAATGTGCTGGAGACCTGCAATATTAATTAAATATTTGATGATAAAAAACCTCGATTACTGGTTTTTTAATCTTTATCTAAACCCTCCTTGCTTTTTAAATTATTTGCATAAAGCTCAATGGGATGTTTAACATTAATGTTAGATTTATTTTTTGCCAGCATGTCAGATATCTGCATCATACAGGCTGGGCAACCTGTTGCTACAGTTTTACAGGATGTTTTAACGATGCTTTCGTATTTAAGGGTACCAATTTTAGAAGAGATATCATAATGAAAGAGGTTAAAGCTGCCTCCCATACCACAGCATTTATCGGGCGATTCCATCTCTATAAGTTTGATCCCGGATGCGTTTAGGATTTGCCGCGGTTCTTTGAAAATCCCGAGTGATTTTTTCAGATGACAAGGATCATGGTAGGTAACTATTTCTTTATCCGTGTCACCATCAGTATGGGAGCTATCGATTTTAATATTGGCAACAAGAAATTGGTTTATATCAAGTGTTTTTTCAGAAAGATGTTCTACAAAGTTTTGAACTCTGTTTTGATTCCCTTTGTATATTGCAGGCCAGAGTTTTTTTATGGTTGAAGTACATGTCGCACAGGCAGTTATAAGATAATCAAACGAGTTGTTTTCAAAAAGATCAACATGATGCTCTACTAGCTGTTCAAATGTTTTTAAATCACCTGAAGCAAGGGCCGGGATTCCGCAACAGCCCTGATTTTCTGGTATAAAAACACCAATGTCATGGTAATGAAATACATCAATGCAATCCTTTGCAATTTTAGGAAAGATCTTGTCAATGAGACACCCTGTAAAAAAGGCGACCTTTAATCTGGATCTGGAGGAAACTGTGTCGAGTTTCGGTAAATGCTCATGAAATGGTTCCGTGGCAACTGGCATAAAATTGCGATTAGAAAGCAATGGAGATATCAGTCGGGCACAGGAAGTGCCCTGGGAATTTTTGTTCTTTTTAGTAAATATTCCCTGGAAGTGCCCAGCCCATTTCATAAGTCGATTAAAAGTTTTAGGCTTTGAAAGTATATTTCTGAATATGATTTTTTTGGTACGTGAAAGTCCTTTATATTCTGTGAGAATTATCCTTGCCTTAATAAAAATTTCTAAAACATTTACACCACTGGGGCAATTCGACGCACAGGAACCACAAAGAAGGCAACGATTTAAACGTTCACTTGCTCCTTCTGGATTAGAGAACATTCTATTCATTAATCCATCTAGTAGAGCAAGTTTACCTCTTGCCACATCTGCCTCTTTTTTGGTTTGTTCAAACAACGGGCAGACTGACTGGCACATGCCGCATCTTATACAGACCACAAATTGGTCTTCAAGTTCTTTTACAAGTTGGGCTAATTTTTTTATATTTGTCATTTTAAAAAATACCTGTTACTTTGCCTGGATTCAAAATTTTATTTGGGTCAAGAGCTTTTCTGAGTTGCTGTGAAAAGGCAATGGTTGCTTTACCAACCTCTTTTTCAAGAAAAGGCAACTTTGCAAGCCCGGTGCCATGTTCCCCTGAAAGGGTGCCATCCATTGCAAGTGCTTTTTCAAAAATTGCCTCAATGGCCATCTCAACCCTTTTCCATTCTTTTACATCTCTTTTATCCGTGAGTATAGTAGGGTGAAGGTTGCCGTCTCCGGCGTGTCCAAATGTGCCGATATCAATTTTAAAATCTTTGGCAATCTGTTGCAGGGCTTTAACCATATCAGGGATGCGACTTCTTGGTACTGTTACATCTTCCAAGACAAGTGTGGGTTTTAATTTGGCAAGGGCAGACAATGCAGATCTTCGGGCTGCCCATATTTTGTCTCTTTCCTGATCATTGGCTGCAATTTTAATATTAACAGCACCTAATTTGCGGCACAGGGTTTCAATTTTTTCACCATCTTCTTGGACAACAGCGGGATGTCCATCAACTTCAATCAAAAGCAAAGCGGCTGCATCAACAGGAAGGCCTGCATTGGAAAATGCTTCAACTGCACGAATGGTAAAATTATCAAGGATTTCAAGGGTGGCGGGGATAATTCGATTTGCAATGATTGCAGCAACAGTTTCAGAAGCCTGTTCCATATTGTTAAAGACAGCAACCATGGATTTTCTATGGGACGGCAGGGGAAGCAGTTTTAGAATAATTTTGTCAATCACCCCTAAAGTTCCTTCAGAACCTACCATCAGGCCCGACAGATTATAACCTGTGGCACATTTTACGGTTTTGGACCCAGTTTTAATATGTCGGCCTGCAGCATCAAAAAACTCAAGTCCCATGACATAATCCTTAGTAACCCCGTATTTCAAACCTCTTAATCCACCTGCGTTTTCTGCAATATTGCCACCAAGGGTTGAAACAGCCTGGCTCCCAGGGTCCGGAGGATAGAAAAGACCCTTTTTTTCCACTGCTTCGGAAAGGGTAGCCGTAACAACCCCTGGTTGGACAACCGCATACATATCTTGTTTGTTTATTTCTATAATAGAGTTAAGCCTTGAAGTAAGAATTACAATTCCCGTGGCTGAGGGAATTGTTCCGCCACTCAGGTTGGTTCCAGCTCCTCTTATAGTCAAAGGAAGATTGTTTTCATTGCATATTTTTATAATTTGTCCAAGTTCTTCACTGTTCCCTGGCATTATTGCTGCCAAAGGCGTGACGGGATCAAGAACTGCAGCATCATATGAATATGTCACCATATCTTCTATATCTGTAAGAACATATGGGAGCCCTACAATATTTTCAAACTCATCGACTAGAAAATGATCTATCATATTCCCCTCTCTTGTATATGATATTACCAATTTGAAATAAAACCATTCTGCACAAAAAAATAATAAAAACTATATAGGTATTACCAATTATAATTGACAAGCAATACTGTCAGTTTATTTTTTATATCCATATTTTGTAACCATACCAAGCTTTTTTTTAAAATGCAAATATTTTTCATTTTTTTCTTGACAAATGATTTTTGATTATTCTATTATTGGTCGTACCAATTAAAAAGAAGTATTCTTGCTGAAATAATAATAGATTGGTTATTTAAAAAACCATTTGAACCCGAGTTTGGGAAAGGAGGCTGAAAAAATATATTGATTCTCTGAAAGTAAAATATCCTGATGTTAAAAAGGTGATGGATTCTCAGGAAGCATTTATTGACGACTATGCAGAATGGAGAAAAGTCAGAAGTGGCGTGCAACACCATGGCCATCTGGTCTATTAAATTTGCATATAGTTCAACCCTGCAGCTTGAATTAAATTCAACTATTATATGGTTGCCAGATCTATTTTTTGGAGCTTAAATGAAAAAAATTGATATTAAAGAAGAATTTGTTGAAAAAGCATCACTTGTTTCCGCGATTGTTCATGAGGTAAAAAGTATTGATGAGGCTTTTTCAAAAACTATTGATATTTGTAAAGCAAAAAAGCCAAGAGAGGATCTTGTTTCACTCGGAACCATGGATCCGTTGTTTGATAAAATTGTTGCTGCCCCCGGTCTTGATGATTCTTCCTTCAGCCTGTTTGACAACCTAGGTAAGAAAAGTAAAATATCTTTGGTGAATAAAGGGCTTCGCTGTTTTCCCGGTGGCATTGATATAGGCTTTACCCTTTGCGATTACGGAATTGCTCAAACTGGTACTCTGGTTTTAAATTCTGATTCTGAAGATATGAGGCTTGCCACAATGCTTTGCGAGATTCATGTTGCAATGCTTCATGTTTCCAGACTGAGAGAGACTGCAAATGCCATGTCTGAAGAGCTCACTAAATTAACTGCACAACCATCATCTTACACTGCGTTTATTACAGGGGCCAGCAGGACCGCAGATATTGAAAGGGTTCTTGCGATTGGAGTTCATGGACCTTTGGAGCTTCACATCATGCTTATGGAGGGTTAATTGTGGCAAAATCGGAAAATTTAACAGAATATAAAAAAAGAATCCATAATGCCCTTGATAATGAATTTTTAAGAGCAGCAATGGATAAATTTGCAGTTGCTTACAGGACAGGTAGAGCCAATGTATTTTCCGGTATGGACGTTGACTCAATGATTCAAATGGTCGCTCAAATTAAAAGCAATGCATTAAAACATGTTGATGAGCTTTATGAAGAGTTTAAATTAAATGCAGAGAAATGTGGCATTCATGTGCATCTTGCAAATACAGCACAAGATGCAAACCAGATTATTGCCAAAATAGCACAGGATAACAATTGTAAAACAATTATTAAATCCAAATCCATGACTGCAGAAGAGATTCATCTGAACCCTTTTCTTGAAAATTTAAACATGGAAGTTACAGAAACAGATCTTGGAGAGTGGATTGTCCAGCTTCGCAAAGAAGGACCCTCCCATATGGTGATGCCGGCAATTCACCTTTCAAGATTTCAGGTGGCAGATCTTTTCTCTGATGTTACCGGGAGAGAACAGACCTCTGAAATTGAACGTCTGGTAAAAGTTGCAAGAGAAGAGCTCAGGGAAAAATTTATTAAAGCTGACATGGGCATAACTGGAGCAAACTATGCAATTGCCAAAACAGGAACTTTAGGTATTATAACCAATGAAGGTAATGCAAGACTGGTCACAACACTTCCCAGAGTCCATGTGGCTCTTGTTGGTATTGATAAGTTATTACCTTCTATAGCAGATGCTCTTTCAATAAACGAGATTCTTCCAAAGAACGCTACAGGGCAGAATATTACATCTTATGTGACATGGATAACAGGTCCTTCTGAATGTACAATCACCCCGGATAAAAAAAGAAAAATGCACATTGTTTTTTTAGATAATGGTCGAAAAAATATGGCCTCAGATCCTGTATTTTCTGAAGTTCTTCATTGTGTTCGCTGCGGTGCCTGTGCCAATGTATGCCCGGTTTATCGGATGGTGGGAGGTCACCAGCTAGGATATGTATACATAGGGGCTATTGGTCTTATCACTACTTATTTTTTTCACGGCAGGGAAAATGCTAAAAACCTGGTACAAAACTGTACAAATTGTGGTGCATGCAAAACTGTTTGTGCAGCCGGTATAAATCTTCCCAAACTCATTAAGGATGTTTACACCAAGATTATAGATGAAGATGGGCATCCCATTAAAAGCCTCATGCTTGGAAAAGTTTTAAAAAGCAGAAAACTTTTCCATCGGCTTTTAAGAGCTGCAAGTATCGCACAAAAAGCTGTTACAGGTGGAACTTCCTATCTTCGTCATCTTCCTATGATATTTTCCAAGGATCATAATTTCAGGGTACTGCCGGCAATCAGCAGCAAACCTTTTAGAGACAGGTGGGAAAAAATAAGATCAAGTACTAAAAGTCCAACAATAAAAGTTGGACTTTTTTCAGGGTGTGTTCAGGATTTTGTTTATCCGGAACAACTTGAGGCTGGATTAAAAGCAATGACAAAGGATAATATCAGTATTGAGTTTCCCATGGATCAGACTTGCTGTGGCTTGCCTGCCCTAATGATGGGGGAAAAGGATGCTGCAAAGGATGTGGCTATTCAAAACATCAATGCATTTAAGTCATCTGATTTTGATTATATTGTTACTCTTTGTGCCTCATGTGCGTCGCATTTAAAGAATACCATTCCAGGTCTTGTAGAAAATATTTCAGAGCAGCAGGCCGTTGCCTTTGCAGGTAAAATCATTTCTTTTAGTGAGTTTATGAATAAGGTGGTTGGTCTGGATAAAATCAACACGACAGAAACTATAAAAAAAATAGCATGGCACTCTCCTTGTCATCTTTGCAGGGGATTGGGTGTAAAGGAAGAGCCTATCAACCTAATAGAAAAATCAGGGCATAAATATATCAAAACAGAAGAGGAAGAGACCTGTTGTGGATTTGGAGGCAGTTTTTCAATAAATTTTCCCTTAGTCTCAAAAGAGATCCTCAATAAAAAATTAGAAGATGTTGAGCAATCAGGAGCTCAGATTCTGGTCACCGAATGCCCAGGATGTGTAATGCAACTAAAGGGCGGGGCACTTAAGCAAAACAAAACGTTTGATGTCCTTCATCTATCCGAGTTGATTTCTGATAAAAAATAGTTAAACGTTTTTTAATATAGGAGAAAAGCGTTATGATAGAGGTTGTTTGTGAATCATGACAGTATTTATAGCTGTCAATTACTATGCCATTCAAGAAAAGATGAAATCGGGGTTCTGGCTGAAGCATTTGATAGAATGAGAATTAGTATGACCTCGTTTAATAAATTTTAAAACAGACATTAGGCTTATCGGCAATCTGGATGTTTGGAAAAAAACAGTACTAACAGCAAAAAAAGACGGGTATGATGCTATTATAGTTGGATATACACCCTGTCATGGCTGAAAAGGGACGTTTTATGTTTAGCAAATCACAGGTTAAAAAATGGAACCTGATGATTCCGGATAAACTGGCGTCCAAAATTGAATATACAGAGTAAAAACTGAGTTTTGTATAGTGGTTTGGCTTTTTTTGTTATGAAAGTTGCTACTTTAGCCAATTAGGTCTGTAAAAAAAACTTCGATTCAACTTTGTAATACTTCTCTTACCTCTTGACAAAAACCCACTTCATAATCTATTCTTCATACCGAATTTTGATATTAACAAAACATACTCGGTATAACTCAGTATTTATTGGAAAGATCCATTGAATCCAATTTATTGCTGGCTGAACACAGGGACTTAAATTATGATAAGATCGATAATAAGGAGTACAGGCAGATATGTGCCAGATAACCATGTTACAAACCATGATTTAATCGAAATAATAGATACAACTAATGAATGGATTGTACAGCGGACTGGTATTGAAGCCAGGTATTGGGTAAAAGAAGGTGATGATGTCGGTACTTCTGATTTAGCTTTGAACGCAGCTAAAATAGCACTGGAGCGGGCGAGTTGGAATCCAGAGGAGTTGGACCTGATTGTATTTGCCACTATGACTCCTGATGTGAATGTCCCGGGTTCCGGGACTATTTTACAAGATAAGCTGGGTGCTAAGTATGTATCGGCGATTGATATCCGTCAGCAATGCACAGGGTTTTTATATGGATTAGAGATATGTGATGCATATATTTGTAGTAGAAAAGCAAAGAAGATATTGCTGGTTGGAGCTGAATACCAAAGCAGGCATTTAGAAAAGACTACAGCTAACCGCGACACAGCCATAATTTTTGCAGATGGCGCCGGTGCTGTATGTATTGAAGCATTGGAAACAGAAGAAGAGGTTGGATTTATTACTTCGATTCTCCATGCTGATGGAAATTTCTCAGATGCTTTAAAATTTGGGCTGCCAGCCAAAAAGTCAGGTAAAGTAATCACCAAAAGCATTGTAGAAAACAAGGAGCATTTTCCTTATATGGATGGCAAATCTGTATTTATACAAGCAATAACACGCCTGCCAAAACTTGGTGAAGCGTTGTTACAAAAAGCAATGATGTCCATTGAAGATATCGATATGGTTGTACCCCATCAAGCCAATTTACGTATTAATGAAGCTTTCAGAGAGAGAATGAAAATTCCAAAAGAAAAGATGTACAATAATATTCAACGATATGGCAACACAACGGCTGCAACGATCCCCATTGCTTTTGACGAACTTTTAGAAAAACAAATGGTAAAATCCGGGGACACCATTATGTTTATTGGGTTAGGGGCTGGTCTGACCTGGGGCGGCGTGATTTATAAGATAATTTAATTGAGAGCTTAACTTTATCGATTCACTTCATTTATTTAAGGGTCTGTTTTTTAAAATCTATGTCCTCAAAGATTCAGCAAATTTTTGAATACATTCCGGGAAGAGCTGCCATTCAAGTTCAAGACCTTTCTTTTTTATATCAGCAAGAGTATCACTGTCTTCAATATCAAAAGCTTTTTGTCCTAAAATGGGACCAGTATCTTCTCCATAATCTATAAAATGGACAGTGCAGCCTCCTACTTTACAACCATAATTGAATGTATCTCCATAACCATCAACTCCAGGGAATGATGGAAGCAGTGCCGGATGTATATTCATGATTTTACGATGGGAAGAGTTACAGAATCTATCAATAAAGTATGGTGTTAAAGTCCTCATAAATCCTGCAAGAACAAGAAGATCAATATCATAGTCTATTATATGGTCGAGGAGTTGTTTTTCTGCAATTGCCCTTGATTTTAAAAAATGATTTATTTTTTCTTCAGGTGTGTTTTCAAAAAGAAGTTTTTGCTTTGATTTTATTTCTTCAAGATTAAAATCATCTGGGACTAGAACACTATCAGGATTTTCTTTTAAGTTTTTTATTATCACCGGATAGTCAACTATAAATGTCTTAACCCCAGCTTTTTCAGCTCTTTTCAGACCTTTTGCATCTTTGTTATCAGAACCGGTAAAAAGCATGGTCGCATCAATTTTATTGTCAGCACATGAATCAAGTATTGCCTGGAGGTTTGTCCCGCCGCCAGATATTAGGGAGCCGATTCTAATTTTGGTATTTATTACTTTATCCATTAACCCTCCTTTTTAAAATGCATTTTTGCATATTTGTGTAACACTAATATATTTATTTTTTGATTTCAATCAAAGTTTGACAAAATAGATGTAACTACGTATATTTATCTAATTATTTAGATTGAATGTAAACAATTAATAGAGCAAAGGACACTGATATATTATGACTGGTATAATCGAATTAGATGATGACAATTTTGATGAAGAAGTTTTAAAAGCAGAACTGCCAGTAATGGTTGACTTTTGGGCACCATGGTGTGGTCCTTGTAAAGCTATTGGACCAACTGTTGAGGCTCTTGAAAAAACCTATGGCGAAAAGATGAATTTTGTAAAAGTTAATGTTGATGAAAATCCTGTTGTTCCAAGTAAATATGGGATTCAGGCAATCCCTACCCTTATACTCTTTAAAGGTGGCGAAGTTGTGGACAAAATAACTGGTATGGTTGCCAAGGAAAAACTGGAAGAATCTATTAAGAAGATAATATAGCGGGGTTTTAAATATGGCAGCAGATTATGATCTTGTTATAATTGGTGCAGGACCTGGAGGGCTTACAGCTGGGTTATATGCAGGCAGAGCTATGATGAAAGTGCTTGTGCTTGAAAAACTTGTGCCAGGCGGGCAGATTATTGTTACAGACTGGATAGAAAATTATCCTGGTTTTCCTGATGGTATAAGCGGGTTTGATCTTGGAGAAAAGATGAAAAACCATATGTTGAATTTTGGTGCTGTCATTGAATCAGCTGAAGTGAAATCAGTAGATTTTTCTGGTCAGGAAAAAAAGATTAAACTTACCGATAAAACAATCACAGCAAAGAGTGTAATCCTTGCTCCGGGAGCAGCTCCAAGACCTTTAAATATTGGAGAAGAAAAATTTATTGGAAAAGGTGTTTCTTTTTGTGCAACTTGTGACGCTCCTTTTTTTAAAGGTAAAACTATCGTTGCTGTGGGTGGGGGTGATACTGCTGTGCAGGAAGCTCTTTATTTGACTAAATTTGCTGAAAAAGTATATCTGGTACATAGAAGAGATGAACTCAGAGCCACAAAGATTCTTCAGGAGCGTGCCTTTGCAAATGATAAAATTGAATTTGTGTGGGATTCAGTGGTTACAGGAATGGACGGATTATTTAATGTTGAAAATGTAACCATTGAAAATGTTAAAACCAAAGAAACAAAAAAGCTTGCTGCAAATGGATGTTTTATATGGATAGGAATTTTGCCAAACACAAAATTTCTTGATAATAGCGTTGAACTTGATGAAGCAGGGTTTATTGTTGCTGATTCTAATGATATGGCTACTACTTGTGAGGGAGTTTTTGCAGTTGGAGATGCAAGAGTCACACTTTTAAGGCAAGTATCAACCGCGGTGGGAGATGGTGCTATTGCAGCAATTTCTGCTGAACATTATATAGAGAATATTTAAACATGAAAAAAACAATTATTTTATTTTTTGTACTGTTTTTGGGTTTATTTGCTTTGCAGGGTTGTGCCTTTTTCGGGTTTGCAGATGAATCAGGCACAATGTATAAAACCGCAGAGCAACTTGTGGAAGAAGGCACATACGCATTTGAGGATAAAAAATATAAAAAGTCCCTAAAAGCATATACACAACTTAAAGAATGGTATCCGTTCAGCAGATATGCAATTTTAGCTGAATTGAGAATTGCTGATTCCAATTATGAACTCGAACTATATGACGAGGCACTTACTGCTTATCAGGAGTTTGAAGAACTCCATCCAAAAAATGATGCTATTGTTCGGATCATATACAGGCAGGCACTCTGCTGGTACAAGCAACTAGACACTATTGACAGAGATAACAAATCTGCTTCAAAAGCCCTTGTTCAATTCAGGCGATTAAAGGAAAGATTCCCAAGTAGTTCCTATATTGGCGAGATTGATAAAATGATGATTGAGTGCACTAATAGCCTTGCTGGTCAAGAGCTTTACGTGGCTGAGTTTTATTATAAATCCGGAAAATATAAAGCAGCATTAAATAGATATAAATACCTTGTAGAGCATTTTCCAACTTCCGAACATGCTGCCATTGCACTAAATAGAATTGGTAATGTCCAGGAGAAGATAAATGCAAGAGAGAAATAATCATTTCAATAAACATGTAAGGTATAAATATAAGAGGTTTCGTAATGACAGGGAATAATGATGGGTTTAAAAATGCTGAAATACCACCAGTACAGCTTGGGTATGATAGTAAATTTAAATTTGAATGTCATAAAGGCGTCAAATGTTTTACAGATTGTTGCCGTGGTATTGATATAATGCTTACCCCTTATGATATACTGACAATTAGCAAAGAGTTACACTTGAGTTCCGAAGAGTTTCTTGCCCTCTATACAGAGCCAAAGATGCTTGAAAAAACTGGTTTGCCAGTGGTTAAATTAATACTCCATACTGATGATAGAAAATCATGCCCCTTTGTACATGATGAAAAAGGGTGCAGTCTTTATGATCAAAGGCCCACAACATGTAGATATTATCCCTTGGGTGTTGGTGCGCTGAGTTATTCAAGTGATCATGATACTAAGAAAAATGATGAATTCTTTTTTACTATAAAAGAAAAACATTGTCATGGATTTGAAGAAGAAAAAGAATGGACAGTAAGGGAATGGCGCGAAGATCAGGGTATTGAGATCCGTGAGGAGCTTGATGACAAATGGATGGATTTGATTGTTAGAAAGAAAACAGTCCCTGACTCACTGAAATTAACTGAGAAGAGCAGGGAATTGTTTTTCATGGTTTGTTATAATCTTACAAAATTTAAAAAATTTGTATTTGAAAGTTCTTTTCTTGATCGTTATGAAATAAAACCAGAAAAAATTGAAGAGATAAAAAAAGATGATGTAGAGCTTCTAAAGTTTGGTTTTGACTGGCTTAAGGCAACAATGTTTTCAAAAGATGGTGGTGAGTTCGCACCTAAAACAAAATAAAAGATTAACACTTCAAAGTTAAGCAAAGCCGGGAAGCAGATAGTTGCAACCCGGCTTTTTTATGCCATTTTAATAATCGTAATAAAGATTTTCTTTTAATTTTGTATTATTAAGTCTTTCATCAATATCAACTTTAAAAAAATCTGCAATAGGTGTAAATATTTCAGGGTTGTTATTCCACACCTGTAGTGCAGCATTAACTACAATATCTAATCCTTGTTTTGTCATTTTTCCAACAGGCCTTCTGCAATATCCTGAGGGCATACCAAGAATTTGCATAAGAGTTTTTAAAGGAAGAGGGTTTCTTGCTCTGCATTGAGTTTTGCCGTGGATTGTCTCTTCTTCCGTTGTTACAGTGACAATGTTAAGCAAGGGTGCCAGGGCATCATTAATTTTTAAAGCTTTTTTTGTCTCACCTTTCCCAAGCAATGAAATCATTTCAGCTAAAAACTTTGGAGCAATATTTGACATAACTGAAATCCCGCCGGAAGCTTTGATGTCGGGGTCAATCATCATTTCAAAGATCATTGGGTCGTCTCCTGAAAGTATTGTAAAATCATCTTTGCAAAACTTTCTTGTTTTTTTCATATTTTCAATATTTCCCGTTGCTTCTTTTACAGAAGATACATTATTGTATTTCTCTGCAAGAATGGCAAGATCTTCTGGTAGCATCTGGGCACCTGTTCTTCCGGGGATAATATATGGCACTATATCCATTTCAGGAAAAGCTTTTGCAATTGGTTCATAATACTCTTTTCTGGTTTCAAGAGAACTTGGACCATTATAGTAAGGGTCTACAAGCAGCACTGATTCAAAACCTGCGTTAGCAGCATGTTCAACAGCATATAGAGCCTCAGTAGTGTTATTGCTTCCAGCACCTGCAATACTTAGGCATTTATCTTTAGTATGTTTTGCAATCTTTTCAGCCACAAGATTATGTTCTTCCCATTTCAAAGTCGGGCTTTCTCCGGTTGTCCCGGCAGCAAGAATTCCTGTTATTCCATTTTCTATCTGGAAACCTATCAGTTTTTCAAGTCCTTGGTGGTCAATCTCCCCTGTATTATCAAAAGGGGTTATCAGGGCAGTATAACATCCATTTATCATAATAAGTTCTCCTACAGCAAATATTGTTTCTAATCCTTCTGGCTATCATAAGTGCTGGAATTATTCAATATTTATTATTTCTATCTCTTAATATTTGTTTCTACATATTAAACATAAAAACATAGTTATCAATGTGTTATAAAAACCCATGCAGGTCAGGTTATCTTTTCCTCCACCGTTTGAACATTTTGGTTCCCAAAATAACAAACAAATGCTCCTAAAAAGACAACCTGACCTGCATTAGTTGCCCCGATAATAATTTCAACTTCCCATTGACACCGTCTTTTAAGTGTAATAATCCTCAAAAAAGAGTTTAAACACATATTAACTCAACACAATTTTAATGTTACTTTGGGATTTGTAAATTGTGACAATGAATTATTGCTAAAAGGAAAATATAAACAATTGTGTTTATCCCACCAAATTGGCAGTATAAAAACAATAAAATATACACTGACGTTAGCGGTAATTAAAATATGACACCAGAAGATTTAATAAATAAAGGATTTTTTCCCAAGGAATTGCCCTCATGTTTTTTTACTGAATTATTGGGTGCAAATTTTAACTCTATTTCAACTGAGCTGACCAATAATAGTTCATCTGCTCAATTACAATTTGAAAATCAAGCAAGTAATTTTACTAATCCTACACCACAGCAGGTCCATGAAGAAAAAATTAGATTACGGCAGATATTCAAGAATAGATTAGACTACTCTGAATGTGCCCAATTTTCCATTCCAAAACCAGGATTAGCAAGGAATATTATAAAGATCTCGAATCCGTTACATCAAGGAAAAATTTCTGAAGTAATCGCTTCAAACTATACTGATAT
Organism: Desulfobacterales bacterium; assembly: GCA_023143455.1. Taxonomy (GTDB): domain Bacteria; phylum Desulfobacterota; class Desulfobacteria; order Desulfobacterales; family Desulfobacteraceae; genus JAIOSM01. The sequence continues at coordinate 4,987 of JAGLHT010000034.1, read as the reverse complement.
TGAAAGCATTTTTGAAAAATCAACATTTTCGACAACCAAACCAATAATTGAACAAGAAGTAGGTCAAGGAAAAAGAGCGGTTAAACATGATAATTACGGACATTTTAAGGAATCTTGTGTTGTAAACTCTTTTAAATTCTCAATTCAATTAAAAACTGATATTTCTAAATTCTATCCTTCAATTTATACACACTCTATACCTTGGGTAACATTTGGAGGTAAGAAGAAATATAAAAGAAATAGAGCTTTAAATCAAAATGACTCTCAGAAAGTAACCTCAATATATGGTGATGACATAGATAATCGTCTGATGTGGTGCCAGAATCAGCAGACAATGGGTATACCTATTGGTCCAGATACCTCATTTATTGTTGCAGAAGTAATTGCTTGCCATATTGATGAGCTTTTGGAAAAACGACTCAAAACAAAGAAGATTGACCATTTAGTATTCAGATATTATGATGATTATGCAATGTATTTTCACTCAGAACTTGATGCGCAAATCGCTCTGACTGAGTTAAAATCAATATTGAATGAGTATGAAAAATATCCTAATGAAAGTGTACTTAGGTTAGCGTTGAATAAATTCAACTTCGTTAGAGTTGAAAAACACAATTGGGATTTTTTTGAATCTTTAATTTTTAGACTATGTTTAACTGATTCTGGTAGTCTTCAAAAAATTGCTAAGCTTTTAATCTCCTATAAAGGATTGGTTAATAAAAACCAACTAAAAAGTTTTTGCTCAGAATTAATTCATAGACATTGTGAGAAAAAAAATGACTATGAATTAACATGGTCTCTGTGGCTTTTAAATGAATTCAACATTCAACCAAAAAAAGAAATTTTCGAAATGGTACTTGAAAGCAAATGTACATGCGCTTGTATAATCGCTTTGGACTTGCTAAGTAGAAATAATAGTATTAAAAATTTTGATTATAGCCTTTTTTCATCCGTTCTATCAACAAAAAACTTAAATACGAAAAGTTGGCTTTTAGTCTACGAAACAGTTTTTAAAGGCTGGGTTCCTTCAGTACAATCAACAATTATTTTAGACCATTTCTATTTTGGCCTTTTAAATTCAAAAAGTGTCCACTTTTATGATAGTTCCAGAAAATTAGAGCCACTGAAAACTAATCGATCTAATCTTGAGAAAATTGACAGAAAAGTGCAGCAAATTTTTGATTATGTCTCAAAAAATAAAAACCTCAAAGGTGAAATTGAATCAGAAGTAAATAACCTTCATTCAAATCTCAATTTACTGTCTTTTAAACAAATTACCGATAGAAAAAAGGTACAGGATAAGCTTACGGAATCAGACAGTCAAATTAAAAACTTGCTTGATAAAGTATCCTCGATGCAAAAAGATTTAAAAAAATTTGAAAAGCGTAAACCTTTCTTTGTTGTTGAAAGAAGACTTGAAGAGCTTGAGGTGTTGACTTCAAAAGAAATCGAGACAGAAACAAAACAAGACAAAGAACTATTATATGACCCAAAATATGATGAATAGAAACCGCTAACAATATGTATAGAGCATAGCTATCCTACGGAATAGCAACGACACCATACATGGAACGTTAAGTTCGTCTGGTAAGCTTGTTTCAAATTGTAAGGGTCGGCTTGATGATGTGTTAAAGTGCTTTTGGAGAGCATCTTTTAAACTTTTTTATGTATTTAAAAAATTTAAAATCTAAACGGAAAAAGCACTTTAATTCATCATCTAAAATAACAAATTACTTTTTACAAATACTTTCCTGTCTGGTTTTTAACAATATTGCAGCTTATCCTATCTCGTTCTTATGGAAACATTCAGATTTTATGGTATATACTAATTAATTTAATTTTTTTAATATAAAAGGCTTTCAAATTCAAATAATCTCCTTATCTTATCATAAATTATGATTAACAATATTTAAACAAAAGGATAATATTATATGGAAAACCAGGAGCAATCAGAGAGCAGGCTTTCTAAAAATGTGGATGAGCATATTGCAAATTTAAGATCAAAACTTTTCCAGAATACTGAATGCGGAACAACCCATTATAACCTTGCTGTGGCGCTCATGGGTAAACAAGAATATGATGAAGCAGAAAATGTGCTTCATGACGCTGTTGAATGCAGCCCCAACTTTGCTGAAGCATATGTTCTTTTAGGGGGACTCTGCCTTCAAAGAAATGATCTTGACGGGTGCTTAAGATATAACAGGTATGCTGTAAAATCACGGGCAGGTTTTGCCGAAGGGTACGGCAATATAGCTTTTGTTTTACTTCAACAATGTGCTGGCACTGATCATGTTGAAGATACAAAAAAGATTGATGAAGCTATTAAAATGTTACAAAAAGCAATTATTCATAACTCTAAATTTGTTCAGGCTTTTACAACCCTTGGTACTGCATATTTTATGAAAGGGCTTATAGAAGAAGCAGTTGAAGCCAATAAAAAAGCGATTACAATCGAGCCGGATTTTCCCATAGCGCATAATAATTTAGCGGTTGCTTATTTTGAACTCAAAGATTACAAAAAAGCTTTAGAACATTGTGATAAAGCAAGCCGGCTTGGCTATGATGTTCCAAAAGAGCTTATTGCTGAACTTGATCCTCATAGATAAATCATGAGAGAATCATTTCCTGTTTTTGAATACTGCATTGCTGGTATTGGTGACATCTTGGATTCCGGGGATAGTCCTTTGACGGAGGACATCTGGAATATGCCGTTAAGTGCTAAGAAAAATGATCTTACCTTAAAGAGCTTGTCAATAACCATTGGCAATTATCTTTTGTCTGCCCGCAAATTTCTTGAAAAAGACAATTTTTTGTTTTTAAGAAAAGGACTTAAGGCTGCTCTGTCTTGCAATGTTGAAGTTGATGAGATTACAAAAATAATAATCTGCCTTGAAAAACACGGACCATTTTATCATCCAATTAAAACAACTGCTGTTCTAAAAGATGAAAAAGGAGCTTCTTTTGTATTAAATGGTGCAGTGTCTGATATGGGGTTGGCTACTATTGAAAACGAGTATCAAAATTTAAAACAATTAAGTTTTGATAAATTCAATCAGGACAAAATAGTTTCAAAGAGTTTTATTCCAGAAGTCTTTGGCATCGATTTTGTTGAATCAGACAAAGGAAAGATTGGATTTTTTTTAGCACATTGGTTTGATGAATTTGAAGAATTCCATGTGGTTAAAACTGATAATAAGAATAAAATTGGGATATTAAATAACGACGGATCATTCTCATTAATACCAGATTCAAAAGCTATTATAATATATACAGAGGCATCAAAGATTTTAACCTTTTATTATGAGATCCAATCATTAAAACAAATATTTCCTTGGCACCATGCAGCAGGGGATTTTGTTGTAAAAATTAATGGGGATGATGTTGAAGTAAAATTGATTACTGTTCGAGGCTTTAATACTCTCACGGAATCTGAGGACCTTTTCTTAGGGCTTTTTTTCTTTTTCGTTAATCTTTCGTTAAGAATGAGAATAGACAGGAACGAGGGGACAAAAGAGTATGTTTTCTTAGATGAGAGCATTGTTCAGGCTTGTGTTGATGGTTTTAGTATTGGATTAAAAGAGAACCTTAAAACAAATCAAGAATTTAGTAAATCAAACCCTGATTTTTATAATTTATTTATTAAATTTATAAAAGATTTTGATTTAAAAATTCTTTTTAATGTTTTTATAATGATTAGTGGATCTTACAATAAAAATGCTCCCGAGGGTTTAATCATTGAGAAAAACCTTGAACAGCATGCGAAAGCAGTTTTTGGTAGTATTCAAAGGTTAAAACTTAAATTATAAAAACCTTGGTTTTTTATTGACAATAAGCCATAGACCTTTTATACCATAAAGGATATTTTGTTGAGATGCTAACATAGGAATATAAAATATTAGTGGTGGTTTGTAAAATCATCCTGAAAAATAGGTGTAAAGTTTTAACGATTAAGTGAGAATATTATTTTTACTACAATTGAAAATTAATTTTTTAACGGAGGTAAGTAAATGGCAAAGCATGAAACTCCATTTCTGGATCAATTGGAATCCGGGCCATGGCCTAGCTTTGTATCTGATTTAAAGCAACAGGCTGAAGTCAGAGCGAAGAATGAAGCAGGCGTTGAATTCCAGATCCCCCAGAATTGTGTAGATGATCTTTTAGGCATTGTGGAACTTTCTTACAAGCATGGAAGAACACACTGGAAACATGGTGGAATCGTTGGTGTGTTTGGATATGGCGGCGGTGTAATTGGCAGATATTGTGATCAACCAAAGATGTTTCCAGGTGTTGAGCATTTTCATACAATGCGCGTTGCCCAGCCTGCTGGTAAATATTATACTTCAGAGTATCTCAGAAATCTTACAAAACTTTGGGACTTAAGAGGTAGTGGCGTTACAAATATGCATGGTGCCACTGGTGATATAATTCTTCTTGGCACAACAACTCCTCAGCTTGAAGAAATATTCTTTGAACTGACACATACTTATAATCAGGATCTTGGCGGATCAGGCTCTAATCTTAGAACACCTGCTGATTGCCTTGGTTCATCAAGATGTGAATATGCATGCTACGACTCTCAAGCTCTTTGTCACTTTTTGACAAATGAGTACCAAGATGAGTTGCATCGTCCTGCATTCCCGTACAAATTTAAATTCAAATTTGATGCGTGTCCAAATGGTTGTGTTGCATCAATTGCACGTTCTGATATGTCCTTTATCGGTACCTGGAAAGATCAGATTCAGATTGATCAGGATGCAGTAAATAAATATGTTGAAAATGATGCTGCATACCCTTCAAACGCTGGTGCACATAGAGGCAGCAGAGATTGGGGTCCATTTGATATTCAGAAAGAAGTTGTTGATATCTGTCCTACAGGTTGCATGAAGTTTGACGGCAAAGAGTTAAAAATTGACGATGCTAACTGTACTCGTTGTATGCATTGTATCAATACAATGCCAAGAGCTTTGAAACCAGGCAAGGAAAAAGG
>JAGLHT010000033.1 GCA_023143455.1 Desulfobacterales bacterium | reverse complement strand
TTTGCCAACAGTTTTAATTGCACCCGTTCGCAACAGTTTTGTTGACAAAAAGGAGCTTAATATCTATAATCCCAAATAATTATTCACAATCACAATAAAGGTGCTAAAATATGAATTTCAAATATTATATCAGCAGATATTTAAATTATAAATTAAATAAAAAAGAATACAAACAAAAACGAACTGTTTTAAAGTCTTTTCCAAGTATAGCATTTATTGATCCAAGTAACGCGTGCAATTTAAAATGCCCATTATGTCCTACAGGCAATGGAACAAACCAATATTCAAAAGGTATAATGAAATTTAGCTTATTTAAAAAAATATATGATAAGCTTGCCCCCTATTTAAAAGAATTGCACCTATATAATTGGGGTGAACCTTTATTAAATAAAGACTTAGCTAATTTTATTAAATACGCAAAAGAATCATATTCACCAAAAATCGTTGTGAGTTCAAATTTATCAGGATTCTCAAAAAAACGAGTAAGTGAATTGATTAGATCACCTGTTGATCTAATAAGTGTTTCAGTTGATGGGACAACCCAGGAATCTTATGAAAAATATAGAGTTGGTGGTAATTTGGAATCAGTATTAGAAAGCTTAAGATTTATGAGTGAAATAAAACATAAAGAAAAATTAAAAACCAGAATACGCTGGCAGTTCATTCCAATGAAACATAACCAAGAGGAGATTGAAAAAGCAAAATTTTTGGCTAAAAGTATGAAACTTGAATTTCGTATTCATAGGCTGATAGTTGGTTTAAACTCTTTTGATTCAGATAGTATTGGAAATTCAATTAAAAAGGATTCTGATTGGTTTCCTGATAAAAAGGAGTATTTCAGATACAAGGATATAAATAAAAAATATATATGTAACTTTCCCTGGGACCGAATTATACTCCAGTGGGATGGCAACGTTGCTCCTTGTTGTGTAATTACAAATCCATCTGATTTATTTCCGGCAAATTGGGATGAACCTCTGGATTCGATTTGGAACAGCCAATATTATATAAACGCAAGAGAAATAATTACCTCAAAAAAACGAATAAAAGGCTTTGTTTGCCAAAAGTGTATTGATAATAAAGGGTTCTTATAATATTTTTTATTGATATTTTTCATATCCTTGTTTACCAAAATATCAAGGCGAAATTGAACTGAACAAAACCATTCCAACTTAAAAGAAGGAATATCCAATATGCCATTCGAAAGGTGTTCAAGTTAAAGATGTTGCTCAGACTAAGACCTTTGCGAGACGAACAAATTCCTTGGATTATAACCTTTTGAGTAAAAAATTTAAAAGTCAGGACTCAAGTAAAGCAATTACAAGTCAAATCAAACATTTTAGATATACATCCATTTTACTTGATCACATCACTACTCAATCTCCTGCACAAGCACATTTTCCAAAGCCAGATATTTAAGACCTGATTTGTCAAATACATCCAGCGCATCTTTAGGCGAGTATACCACGGGAAAACCATGAAGGTTAAAGGAGGTATTGAGCACCACTGCCTTACCTGTAAGTTCACGATAATTGTCTATTAAACGATGATAATCAGGGTTGGTTTCTTTTTCAACCACCTGGGGTCGGCATGATCCATCGTATGGGTGTACTGCTGCAATGATTTCAGGTAATATTTCCTTTTTTGAATCAAAAGACAATATCATATGAGGTGCCTTTATACCTTTAGGATTGATAATATAATCATCAGCATATTCAGCAAGCATTGAAGGAGCAAACGGCATCCAAAAATCACGCTGTTTTATCATTGCATTAATAATATGAATTGTTTGCCAGCTCCCGGGGTCAGCCAGGATAGACCTATTCCCCAATGCTCTTGCTCCAAATTCCATTTTGCCTTTACATCTTGCAACAATCTGTCCTTTGGCCAGCAATTGGGCACAGCGTTTTTCTATGTCATCAATGGGTTCTATCTTGATTTTTTTGGTAAAATTGTATTGGTCTATTGCAGTATCTACATCTTTGGAGGAATATTCTGCACTCCAATAGGTAGGCCCAAGCGGCGGAATACTGTTTCCTTCTTTACTGAATTCTACATGGGCAGCCCATCCTGCTCCTATACTTATGCTCTCATCACCACAAGATGGAAACACATACAAAGATTCTACCTTTGGCATCTCCATAATCTTTTTATTTAATTTCACATTCATGAAAAGTCCACCGGCAAGAGCTATCTTATGAACACCTGTGACATCAATAACTCTTTCTATCCATTCAACAAAAAATTCTTCGATAAAAGCCTGAAGACCACCGGCAATCTGATCAAAACGCTTATATTGTAATACATCTTTTAATACAGGTCCCATCTCAAAAGTGGATGGTACGCCTTTGTTCCTCACCCAGCCAAGAGGTTTGTCTTTTGTAAAACGAAACAATGATTTAAAATAATCACAGATTTCTTGGCTTTGCCTGCCACCCTTAGCGTACGGTGCTAAACCCATGAGTTTATATTCATGTTCCAAAGGTGCAAATCCAAGCAAATAAGTTACAAAACTATAAAGTATAGGGACTGAGTCTTCTTGGGCTACATCACCCAGCTTTTCAAGCATGCCATTCTGCCCTATTCGGACCGAAGCTGAGAGATAGTCGCCAGCTCCGTCACATGTCAAAACAAGTATTTTATCTTTCATATTATTCTGACCGTAATAAGCTGTAGCTGCATGACATAAATGATGATCAATAAAATGAATTTTTTGCTTATCAACACCTTGTTGTAGTAAAGGAAGCATTCTTTGACTTTGTTTTTTCTCAAGATGTTTCTTTCTTTTTCTCTTCTTTAGTCCCGGGAAAAGAGAATCTCTAAGCAACCGAATTTGTTTCTCTGCTTTTTTATAGATATTATCGGGCTTTGCATTGAATTTCTTTTCATAACTACCTATTACATCATCCCGGGTTTTATGATTGATAACACCAAACCCACAAAACGCAATATGATCCACATCTTTTAGATTACAATTAGCTATCTTTAGAATTTCAAGGATGGAATTTTCAGGAAAACCTCCCTGGTTTTTATTCCTTGTGAGACGTTCTTCTTGGATGGCAGCAATAACTTCACCGTCTTGTAAAAATGCCGCTGAGGCATTATGCCCATCGTGGATCGCCAATATTTTCATTTATATCTTCCTTATTTTTATACAAAAAAACAAGAGGCTATGAACAAAAAAAATGCTGATAGCCGCCTTAATTGTATCAATAATTGCACAAAATCATTGACCGGAGATTACAATAAAACACAAACCTTGTAAAGTTTTATCAGCAATTCAATCATAATCATTTCTTGACTTTACAAAAAACTTTCCTTATAAAACCTTAAATGCCAATATTTTTGAAAAAACAAGGTCAAATAATATGAATAACGATATTGATTACCCAATTGTATCTGTTGTTATTCCAACCTATAATCGAAAAAATATTATAGTAAGGGCAATAGAATCTGTTCTTAATCAAACATATAAAAACTATGAAATTATTATTGTTGATGATGGTTCAACCGATGGCACTGTTGATTATATAAAAAATAATTACAATTTTAAAATCAAATGTATTTCCCAGAAAAATATGGGGGCATCTTCAGCCCGCAACAAAGGAATCTCAGAAGCAAAAGGTAAGTATGTTGCGTTTTTAGATTCTGATGATGAATGGATTAATTCCAAGCTTACAACTCAAGTTGCATTCCTTGAAAAAAACCCTGAAATCGCATTGCTATGCGGCAGGACATACAAATCAGATGATATTAAAAAAGTAAATTCACCATTAACAAAAAAAATTGTTGGGAACTTGTTTAATACATTATATTCACATAGCTTTGTTTCCACTCCAACTGTTATTGTAAAAAAAGATGTTTTAGATCAGGTAGGTGGCTTTGACACAAATTATAAAAGCGCTGAAGATTTTGATCTCTGGCTTAAAATTACAAAAAATTATCAATGCGCATTTTTACCAGGTTTAATAGCCATTGTTAACAGAGGGGAAGATAATCTTAGTACTGATAAGATCACTTTACATCTTCATGCAGTAACAATCCTTGAAAGCCATTATGATAAAAAGCTTATTCCTCGCCGTGTATATAAAAAAGCTATTTCAGATTCTTACATTGCTCTTGGTAGAAATCATTTAAAATCAGGACAAATTTCTCAGGCAAGAAAAAGTTTTATCAGCTCATTTAAAATATATCCGATTCGATTTCGTTCTCTTCGATATTTGCTCAAAACAAGCTTTACAAATAATAGGCAAGGAAACTAATCAAGCATGAAATTGTGTTATCTGCTTCATAATCGAGATGGTAAATTCTACAGGTACGAACAATATTTACCTTTTTTTGCTGAAAAAAATGTAAATATTTCAGTTGTTCAGCTTAAAAGTAATATCTTTAGCAGGCTTAATAACCTTTTTAAAGCAAGTTTATCAGATGTTATAATAGTACGAAGAAAATTATTGCAGCCCTGGGAAAGTGTGTTCTTATTTTTAAGGTCTTGTAAAGTAATCTTTGATTTTGATGATGCAATATTATTTAAATCTTCACCACCTTATTATTCTTTTGTGCGCAAAATCAAATTTATAGCGCTGGTAAAAGCTTCTGATGTTATTATTGCAGGCAACTCATATTTAAAAGAATTGGCAGCAAAATATACTAAACAAGAAAAAATCTATATTTTGCCAACCACGGTTGATCTGTCAAAATACAAACAAAAAGACTACACTGTAAAATCTTCAAAAGTCACGATAGGATGGATCGGGAGCAAATCAACATTAAAATATCTCAAAGAACTAATCCCGGTATTTAACAAGCTTGGCGAAAAATATAAAAATTTAAAGCTGAAAATTGTTGCTGATGCATTTTTTGATTGTGACAAATTATCGGTTGAAAAAAAAGCATGGAACTATGATGATGAAGTTGATGACCTGATAAGCTTTGATATTGGATTGATGCCCCTTGATGATAACGTATGGTCAAAAGGTAAATGCAGTTTTAAGTTAATTCAATATTTGGCAGTTGGAATCCCAAGTGTCTGCTCCCCTGTGGGTATGAATTGTGATGTCATCGAAAATGGCGAACAAGGGCTATGGGCAACTTCTTTGGATGATTGGGGAAATCAATTATCTAAATTAATTGAGGATATTGATTTAAGAAAAAAAATGGGATTAGCTGCCCACAAAAAAGCATGCCTTTATGATCAGGCATATATTTTTGACAAGTTTTATAAAATAATATGTGATACTCAGGAGCCTAAATGATTAATGAATTAACTTATTATATGCTAAAAGCTTTTGTTTATCTGATAGCACACCTGCCACGCAAAGTTGGATTAAAACTTTTCGGTTTTATCGGATATATATGGTTCTTGCTGGATAAGAAACGGAAAAAGAAAGCTTTTAAAAATATAAGTACAAAATTTAATAAAAATATTGATAAAAAAGAAGCTGACAAACTTATTCTAAAAAGCTTTAGACACTTTTGTCAAAGCATGTTTGAAGTTCTCTGGGGCACTTACATAAATCTTGAAACTTCTGATAAATGGTTTGAAGTCGAAGGCAAAGATATATTAGAAAAAGTTAAACAAAGCAGCAAAGGTACTTTTTTTATTACAAGTCATTTTGGAGTTTGGGAGTTGCTAGTACCTTTCTTTGAAAAAGAAAAAATAAAATGGCACTCTGTTTATCAACCCATCAAGCCTGCTATTTTTGACCGATTTATGAAAGAAAAACGACTTAGATTCAAAACTGGAAATTTGCTACCCATAAACAAAGCACTTGAAGGTATAATTACAGCTTTTAAAAATAATGAAGCAGTAGGATTAATAATTGATAAAAGAGTTTCAGCAGAAAAAGGGGTTGTTGTTAATTTCTTTGGCTCCAGAATAATAGTAAATAAAAACATTGCAAAGTTAGCCCTGCAAGCTCAAGTTCCTGTTATACCACTTTTCCTTGTCAGACAAAAAAACAATTATAAAGTAATTTTCCGCCCTGAAATAAAAATTATTCAAACAGGTGATATTATCAAAGACATTGAAAAAGCTACCCAACAATTTTTCACAACCATTGAAGGAGTAATTAAAGAATATCCTGAACAATTTCCATGGTTTTATAATAGATGGAAACCTCGACCTTATAGTAGATTGGTTAAATAATTAGAATATTTTTATTATTTTGTTTTCAGATATACATTGAATTTGGTTGTTATAAGATTTTCAAATTTATCTTTATGTTCCGGCTTGAATTTGATTTTCACTCCTATAACAATCAAGCGTATCAAAGATAAAAAATCAGGTAATAACTCTTTAATTTTAATATAATCTTTTTGAGTTGTGCATAAAAAATCTGCCCCGCTCTCTTTATATTTTTCATATATTTCTATTAAATTTTCTTTCGTATACCAGTAATGATCTGGGAACTCAGCACAACCCTTGATTTTCATACCCATATTCTCACAGGTTGATCTAAAATCAGCATTATCTGCAATGCCGGAAAACAAAAAGGCATTGATCTTTAAATCGGTCGAATCAAAAGATGGCTGACAATTTATAAGATCTGCAACAAATGCAGAATGAGATGCATTAAATACTTGTTTGGTTTTAAACAATTCAGACTCTATTACTTGATCGGGTTTATCGCTTTTATCTGACCTTGTTAATATTACAGCATCACTTCGTTGCAGAGCGGCTTGCGGTTCTCTCAACCTGCCCCTTGGTATGAGGTGAAAATTGCCAAAAGGTTTAGTAAAATCACAAAGTAATAAATTAAGATCCCGTTTTAAGGCAATATGCTGAAAAGCATCATCAAGTATAATCACGTCAGGATTAAATTCTTTAATTGCCAACATTCCTGCCTGATACCTGTTTTTCCCCACAATAACCGGAATTTTTAAACTTACAGCCATCATGCAGGCTTCATCTCCGGCTTCTCGTGCATCTAGGAAAAAATTTGAGCCGTCACTGACTATAGATTGAGCATCCTTATATGTACCCTGATATCCTCGAGTTATAATGACCGGTTTATACCCAAGATTTTTTATAATCTTAGCCACATACATTGTCATTGGAGTCTTACCGGTACCGCCAACGGTAATATTACCAATGCTGATAACAAAACAGGGAAGTTTTTTCTGTTTAATGAGCCTGCATTTATATAGTAAATTTCGGAACTTTATGCCGACAGAATAAATTTTTGAGCAACCCCAAAGAAAATTCTCAAAAGATAAAAAACCTTCTGAGCCAATGTTGCTTTTCATAATCTTTTCTATTTTCGCTGTAAGTTGCTGCTTCATAACTCGTTCCGCTAATCATCGACTGTTATTAAAAACAAAACTGCAAAACAAAAGAAAAATAAATTTGCGATCCATGCACTTATTAATGGGGGTAAAACCTTGCCATATCCAAGGGACATACAAAATCCGTGCATGACATAATAAATAAAAGAAATTCCTATGCCAATGGCAATACCTAAGGGCATGTTTTCTTTTAAAATAGATCTCATTCCAAGCGCAGCTCCAATCATAGCCATGAGCAGGCAAACAAAAGGAAAAGCGGTTTTTCCAAAAAGATCCACTCTATAAGATGTTGCATCATATCCTTCACTCTCAACTTTATTAATATATTCTGCGAGCTCAAAAAAACTCATTTCATTAGATTTTTTTACAATTTTTGCAAGGTCTTCAGGCATAATATCCAGATAATATTCTTTGTTTTCAAATGACTCTACAATATAGTCATCTTCTATGTTACTGTATCTCTGTTCCAGAACTTTGGAAAATGACCATTCCCCATTTTGGTAAACACCTTTTTGGGCATCAATCCTTTTTGTCATATTAAAATTGTCATCAAGCTCAGTTAATATAATTCCTGCAATGGTTTTATCCTGGGGGTTAAAATAATTGATGTGAATAATAATATTGTCTTGCTTTAACCACACGTCTTTCCTATCTCTATGGACTTCTTTTTTCCCCTTAATCACTTTGTTTTCTATAACATTAGATTTTGCCTTGGTTATGGGTACAATAGTTTCTCCAAGAAAAAAAACGAGCAAAGTCAAAGCAATGCCTGACAGAATAACTGGTCTTACAAGATAATACACACTGATTCCACCTGATTTAATTGCAATGAGTTCGTTATTTCTGTTCATAAGTCCGAACACGACAATAACAGAAAGAATCGCTACTGATGGAACACTGTCCACCAGCCTTATCGGAGCTCTTAAAAGTACATAGGCAAAAGTTTGAAATATTGTTGCCTGACTATCAAGGAACATATCAAGTTTAGCCAGATAATCCACAGATATTATTATAAACAGGATAATTGTCTGGATAATCAGAAAAAATTTTATGAATTCTTTTAAATAATATTTGTGAAGAACAGACATTTCATTCTGCCCTTTTTTTAAAAATTAAAAATTTAATAACAAAAATAAATTTTAAAATAAATACTGGCACCTTCACAGGGCGCTCTTTTGCGTTTCTATAAAGAAGAAATAAACCAGCTCCTCCCATAATTATATCAGGAATCCACATTCCAACAACAGGAGGATATTTCCCTGATTCGCCTGCAGACAACCCAATAGCAAAGAGAAGATAATAAACAATAAAAAAACAGAGTCCCAGCCCAAAACCTAAAGAGCGTTTTAAGGAAACAGATTGTATGCCAAGCGGGAACGCAAGAATACCAAGGCAGATACATGCAAAAGGCAAAGAAAATTTCCCATGCAAAGTTATAAGAGCCTTATTTAGATCTGTTGTCTTCTTATCTTTATTTTCTTTAATAAATGCATAAAGCTCTTTTAAGCTCATCTCATCCAATTCTTTTTTGCGTTTAGAACCTGATGATGTAAAAGCATGTGAATAATCCATATTGATATCATAAGTTGCAAAGTGTATTGTATTAACAGAATTCTTTTCAAGATCAACCTGATTAATTCTCCCGTTATAAAGGCGTAAAGTATATATTTTTAATTTCTCATTTAAAACAAATACGCCATCTGGAGCAGTCGAAATATTTACCATCCCTTTTGTTCTGCTGTCCTCAATAAAAACATCATTAAGCTTTTTTGTTTCAGTATCCACACTGCTTACATAAAGCATGATGCCTTCAATGTCAGTATTAAACACTCTTTCCTGTAAAGCAATACCAAGACTTGACTGAGCTATTTCAATACTCTTGTTCTCAACTAGACCCTTACTCTTAGGAACTCCAACAATTGACACCAAAAGTGCAAAACAAGTTATTAAAGTACAAAAGACTAGTACGGGTGGCAAAAGCCTATATAATGAAACACCACCGCCTTTTAAAGCAATGATTTCATTGTCCCCTGCCATACGCATAAAAGTTAAGAGTACAGAAATCATCACAGACATAGGTAAAATAAATTCTAGAAACCTTGGAAAAGAGTATAAAAGAAGCAGTAAAAGGGATGTAATCCCAGCATTATGGTTCACTATCATATTTGTAAACTCAGGTATTCTTGTCATTAAAAAAATGAAAGAAAGGAAAAGCAAAGAGACCGCAAAAGGAGGAATAAGCTCTTTAAAAACATATCGGCTAATAATTGTAGTAAATTTCATGTACCCATTTGTGAATAAATTAAAAGGTATATTTAACATTTATTTATTTCGTGGTAAATAATTATTTATGAAAGCTGTAATAATAGCAAATGGTAATATTCAAAACCAAAAAAAATTTTCAGAAATAATAACCCGGGCTGATCTTATTATCTGCGCAGATGGTGGTGCCAATCATCTTAAAAAAATGGGAATATTACCCCATGTAATAATTGGAGATTTTGACTCTATCAATCTTCAAGACAAATTTTTTTTTGAAAATAATAATATAAAACTAATCAAACACCCTGTTGATAAAGATGCAACAGATACCGAACTTGCTGTAAATTATGCCATCCAACAAAATGCTCATGACATAACATTGATAGGGGCTATTGGCACCAGGCTTGATCATACTCTTGCCAATATTTTTCTCTTAAAAAAAATAGTAGCCCAAAAAATAAAATGCAGCATAATTGACGACAATAATGAAATTTTTCTTGTAACAGATAAAATAACTCTTAAAAAAACAACAAGCTCTTTTATCTCATTAACTCCCCTCACCGAAAAAGCAGAAGGAGTAACAACTATTGGGCTCAAATACCCGTTAACTAATGCAGTAATTAAATTTGGGGCGTCACTTGGAATAAGCAACCAGTTCTTAGATGAAAAAGCAACTGTCTCTTTAAAAAAAGGGATTCTTTTTGTTATAAAATCAAAAGATTAATATTTTATTTAATTTTTTTCCAGGGCGAAGATATTTTTACATGTTTATTATAGTGTCTCAACATTAATTTATATTTGATACGCCTCAATCTTTTCAACAAATAACATGTTACAAAAAACAATAGGTATGATTTTTTCTCATACTTTTTATATAATTTTAAGACCTGCTTAATCTGTCTGTCTAAGGCCTTACCATCGGGCTTATATACAGTATAATGAAGCAATTTATTCCTTGCTTTAGAGTATTCATCGGTGGTTAGATTTTTTTCTACATATTGTAAAACATCATCATCATTCTCAAGAACATCGCCTCCCTGCCAGGACAATGAATTTGCAAAAATATCCTCAGATTTTTTAAAATATCCAGGTTCGGGATTTAAGAATATTATTGGCTTGTTAAAATGAAACCATTCATAGGCAACTGATGAAATATCAGTAATAACCAGATCTGCCTGGACCATGTACTCAACAATATTATCGTCAATGATAAGTCTTACATTCTCTTCGGCATCAAGCTTGAGTATAAGAGAATCAATTTGTTCATAAATATTATGACTCTTTCTATGAATAATACCATGGTACTTAATGATAATATTATATTTTTCATACAAAGACGTGATTATTTTCTTGCCCCATAGTGGTAAAGAACTTTGTCCGTGGTCTTTGTCTGATTCATCAAATAAAGTCGGAGCATATAAAATTGTTTTTCTACCATTATCAAAAACTTTCTTTTTTGTACCAACTAGTTTATTGCTCATAACAGGGTCTAACTTGGGGTAACCTGTCATTTCCCATTTTGAAAGTTTTTTTAAAATCCCAAGCTGCTCAAGCTTATCTTTTATCTTTTCTCCGGCAAGAAATAAATAATCATATTTAACTATTTGAGGGTGTTCCGAATAATTTTTATCTCCACAATCATGGAAAGTCTGAATTGATTTCACAAGGTCAAGCTCACTATAATCCGAATAAATCATCAACCTGATTCTGTTTTGCCTTATAGCTATTTTAATATCACTTATAGAATCACTGAAATAGATATTAATACTCAAATGTCTGTATTTTTCTCTTAAGTAATTATAGGTGTCTGTATTTTTATAAATATAAAAGATTCCACCAAGATGAGAATATAAAAGCAACAATGGTGTCAGATGCTGAATATTTGCACCAGTATAATAACCAATTTTATATTTAATCAGCTTTTTTTTTAACATGTTAAATTAACACCTGTATTCTATCTTGATTTGTCATGGCATGATAAATCTTGAAATTGTTTAATATCCTCTGCATATTTGTCATAAATAGAATCAAATAATACAGGTAATTTTTTATTGAAATGATCAAGTATTGGGAGCATACTCTGTCTAATTTGCGGATGGGATGCTTTGGAACATCGTAATTTTAAGATGTGCCTCCATTCTCTTATATTCGCTGTAATAACTATATCTGCCTTAAGGCTGTTGGGGAGCACACTTCTTGCTTCCTGTGCTTTTGCTCCATTCTTAAGAAGATTAAGATAGGCATCTTCAGAAGCTTGCATTGACTTTTCCCAAAGTTTGTATTTTTCTGACCCTGTTTTAAAAAAGAATGGTCTTATAACTGAAATTTCGCTACCAAATTTATCCTTTGAATAATTAGCATACCGTGTACTCTCCTGACTGAAAGAACAAAGTCTGTGACGCACAATTTCATGGGTTATACCTCTGTCACAAATCAATCTCACTGTAATAGATATATGCTCTATCACACTTTCATGCCCTGTTTTCATAAGCCTTTTCAATAATTGTTCAGCAGAACCTTGAGCGATTTTATCCTCGGATTTGTAGCAAGTTCTTGCTGCTTTTTCCAGAAGGTTTAATATTTCATCCTTATCAGCCATGTGCAGGACTTCAAAGTAAGGATCGATTATTTTCATTTTTTTACCTTTTCTTCTTTATTGTCCTTCCCATCGCTCTTTTTTGCAATTCTGGCTTTTAACGAATGTTCTATAAGAAACTCTTCCACTCTGTCAATAGTTGATGCTACTATGACATGATCAATTTCAACACTCTCAATCATATCTCCGATATACGGATTAAGAATGCTTTTAATTCTACCTTGTACGCCTTTAACTGTCTCAAGGTCTTTAATATCTTTATATACAAGTGAACTTAAATATATTAGTACTGCTTCCCTAGCTTTTGGATGGATTTTTGGTAAATCTGCACCTGGCATAAATTCTTTTAAAATTATTTTCAGATTCAAGCACAAATACCTATCTTTATCACGGGATCTTAACTTATTTAAATTAACAGTAAAGGGTTCCATTCTGATGCTGTTAACAATATTCAAATTAACCTGACCTTTCTTAGGTCGTACAGCTTTCCAGGTTATTATTCGTCCATAGGAATCCATTAATTCCATGACTTCGTCATTTAATTTTGTAATTTCAAAAAAACTTGTATCATTTTTTTTAAAGACTTTAAGAACGCCTGATTCAAAAACAGTTAAAACAAGAGAATTGTTTTCAATATGCCATTTCCCAGAGGCCTTCCCCCGAACTTGAATAATTTTAGATGTCACATCTGCAATTTTAACAGAAGCTTCCCATTTGTTTTCCATTTTAATTTTAAGATAAACATGTGAATCACCTCTTTTATTAGTCCATCCCCCAAGAACCATCTCACCAATTTCAGGTTCTCTGGAGCAGCCAGCCAAAAAAGTGAAAAAAATAAGAATAAGTGAAAAACATGTTAAAATATTGAGGTTTTTTTTCATTCTAACTTACCTGAAAATTTATAATAGATTCAATTACAAGACTACCATGGAGGAGCCGGTTGGTCAAGACTGTTATGCTTTTTTAAAAAAAAAGGTGCTCAAAAAAAGAGCACCCTTTTGAATTACTAAAATTTTTAATTTAATAAATTAGCTGCAACAAGTCCCTTCTGTACCGCAACTGCCACAGGATGATTGATCAAAATCAATCTTTGAATCTATCTTAAAACCCATGCCGGAAAAATCAACCTTAATTGTTTGGGCCTGCTTCATGAATTCTTTATCAACAACAAGTTTATGCCCTTTAACATCATAAACATCGTCGTTATCTTTAGGCTCATCCAGAGCCATCGCAAGAGATGGACCGCCTCAGCCGCCGGAGTTAAGAAAAATTCTTATGGGAGAGGGTTCTTTCCCAGTAAAATATTCGTCAATCTGCTCTTTTGCAGAATCTGTTAATTCAATCATTATAAAATCTCCTTCTATTTTTTTTGTGTATTTTCTATCTTCCCTACTTAAAAATATTTTAACCATAAATAAAAAATTGTCAAGATTAATTAATGATATCATACTAATTACAGAATATTGCGTTTCTCCACAAAATTAATATGTCGCCGGAATCATTAACTACTTATTTTTAACTTTTTTAAAAAACAAAATCAAGGTGTACAAAACAATATAACCAATGTAAACTATTAAACAATTACCAGTAAAATTTTATAGTATTAATAATTCTTTTAAAAACAAAGTTGAAATATGGTAGATTATATCACCCAGATCAAAGAAAGCATTAACAAATCAGATATCAAAGAAACAAAACAATTATTAAAAAAACTTAAAAAATACCCCTATGAAATAAAATTAGAGGTTTTACAAATCTTTGCTCTGGCTCCTGATATTACTGCACTCAACCTTCTGCCGATCTTAACACAAGATGAATATATTGATGAAGAAATATATGACAGAGTAATCCAATTATTAATAGATCGATCACATTTAAATTTTCATTTTACTCTCATTCTATATAATACCTACAATGAAAATATAATTGCCCAAATTATTCCTTTAATGAAACATATTTTATCTAAAGAGACTGACTTTGAGATACTTAAAGAAACCATTAAAACCACTGGGAGACAAAAAATTGAAACTCTTGTGAAGGATATCGCAGAGTTTATCTTTTATGATGAATCTACACTCAAGGCGGAAGCCGTAAAAGCACTTGAAAGAATTGGTTCAAATTCATCGTATGATAATCTTTTAAAAGCTGCTGATTCTTCAAAATGTGATCAAGATATTTTAGATTCCATTTCAGTGCTTAAAAATCGGAGGAAAGAAGAACAACCTGAAAAGAAAAAAAACAAAACTCAAACAAAAAAGGATTTATCAAATGATATCTCAGCATGGAATGACAAACTAAAATCAAAGGATATTGAAACGAGATTTAATGGATTAACAGAGCTTGCTGATATAGGTTCTGATGCTACTGAAATTTTTACTGAAAACCTTAAATCAAAAAATCATGATCTTATTATTAATACTTTGAGTTTAATTTCCAGGACAATCCCTAAGAGTTTGATACCTGAAGTGTTTTCCCTGCTTGGGAATAAAGAAACTAATTTGGAAATCAAATTTGCTGCTTATGTTGCCCTTGGAGCCTTTCCCAAACTTGAATCAGCTGCGTCTGCCATCAACGGAATCAATAGCCCTTCAATGTATGTACGCACCGCTGCCGTCAGAATACTTGATAAAAATCCTACGGACCTTGTTATTGCAGAAATAAAAGAAAAAATAGAATCCGGGACCGAATCAGGAAAAAAACTTGGGGAAAACATTCTTGATGCACATGCAAATAACCTTATTGCACAGTTAATGGTTTCAGATGCTTTTTCATATATACTATCTAATTACCTTGAAAAAAAAGCTTCTTTTTCAGTCCTTGAAAATTATATTAAAATTCAAAAAAAACGTAAACTAATTGCCTCTGCAAAAAAATACGAAAAAATTCTAGAAAAAAACCAAAAAAATAATAACCCTTGTTTTTTAATTCTCAGCAATTCTCAAATCCGTATTAACATATATACAAAAATTCTATTTTCTGCCGGGTATTCTTCAAAACCATTCCTGGATTCCCAGGCAGCCTTTGAATCCATTATGGCTGACAAACCGTTTGCCGTAATTTGTGACCTTTTTTTAAATGATATGACAGGGTTTGATTTCTTAAATGAAATAAAAGAAATCTATTCGGCAAAAGAATTACCAGTTATTTTTTCAAGTCTTCAAAAAGATTTATTAAACCAGGAAAAAAATATTATTAGCTTCCCACCAAATACAAATCAAATTCAATATTGTCTTAAACAATTATAATTGCTATTCTTTGCCATGATAAAAGATAATATGCCTAATGCATTACCAATTGCACTTGGAGCAAGGTTAATAAAAAGTCATCATATCAACACTCTTGGACTGAAACCTAATTTTTCAGATTACTCAAACAATGAGAAAAGACTAATTAAAAAAGCAAAAAAAATATATTTCCCAACAGCTTTTTACGCTGATCTCTTTAACGCAATGGGTAAAAAAACATTCCCAAGCTTCCATACCTACAAATTTGTCCAAGATAAAATAAAACAAACAGCTATTTTTAAAATGCTGGATATACCCCATCCTGAAACCAGAACATTTTATGGAAAAAAACAGAAAGACTCTATTCTAAATTATTTTAAGTTTCCTTTTATTGCAAAAAAAGCCCGGGGCTCATCAAAGGGAAAAGATGTTTTTCTAATTAAAAACACAAAGGATCTTTCAGAATATCTTTCAACTAATAAGCTTGCATATATTCAAGAATATATGCAAATTGACAGAGATATCAGAGTTGTTATTATCGGAGAAAAAATCAAAATTGCTTATTTTAGAACATCAGGGGAAAACGATTTTAGAACCAATGTCTCCCAGGGAGGTACTATTAAGTTTGATCCTGTGCCCCAAAAAGCTCTCAAACTTGCACTTGATACAGCAAAAAAATGTGGCTGGGATGATGTCGGGATAGATATTATCCAAAAAAATAATGAGTTTCTTATTATTGAAGCAAATATGAAATATGGAACACAAGGGTTTATGGCCGCTGGCATAGACTATAAAAAAATGCTGGAAAAAATGATAATTTCCCAGGAGATATAATAAAAGATGATATATTTTACCATAATAAATACTCCTGTAGGAGAACTGTTAGTAGTAAAAAAACAAGCAACCCTTTACAAAGTATTCTTTTCCAAAAAAAACAAACATCATTTACCTAACGATTTGTGGAAAGAAGATAAAGCTAAATTCTCAAAAGAGATTCAAGAAATTTCAGATTATTTTTCAGGAAAATTAAAAAAATTTTCCAATATACCTATCCCAGAAGGTACAGATTTCCAACAAAAAATCTGGAAAGCCCTCTTAGACATCCCCTATGGTTCTACAATATCATATCAGGATATTGCAATAGCAGCAGGCAGCCCTAATGCCTGCCGTGCAGCAGGTAATGCTCTTAATATAAATCCTCTGCCCCTTATAATTCCCTGCCATAGAGTAATAGGTAAAGATGGGAGCTTAACAGGTTTTGGAAGTGGCATTCCTATTAAAAAACACCTTCTTGAGCTTGAGCAAAAGTTCTCAAAATAAATCATTCTCCATGCCTGAGTTTATTTTAGGAAAAACTATTTTAACTTTGGGAGCATATTTTTTAATCTCAGACACAAAACCTGACATATCCTGAAAAGGCAATATCGGGGTTTTACCTGTTTTTGGTATTGAACGGGAGAAATCATCAAAATGGAAAGGCACAACAATCTTTGGCTGCACAAGATCAATCAGGGAACTTGTATATCCAGTCTTTCTTTTCCAACCCGGCACACACATAAATAGAACATCACAAGTATGCCCATCTAATTGGGACTCAATAAAATTAGCGCTCCCTAAATGCATAAAAATTGTATCATCTATTTTGAT
Source organism: Desulfobacterales bacterium (assembly GCA_023143455.1). Classification (GTDB taxonomy): domain Bacteria; phylum Desulfobacterota; class Desulfobacteria; order Desulfobacterales; family Desulfobacteraceae; genus JAIOSM01. Next base: position 12,582 of record JAGLHT010000033.1, on the reverse strand, counting down.
CTTTGGAATAAAGACATCGCCATGGCAATATCCGCACCCTTTCATAGGCAATTTTTCGTTTGGATCAATCTCACCTGGAAATGGAACACGCCCCAGTATAACTTTGCCATGAACTGAAGGAATCATAGTAACAGAAATATTATCACTCAACTCAAGTAATTCATTGCCATTACATACAGAAACGCGATCTTTAAGTCCATGCATATTGAAAAGCGAATCCAGACTCTTACTCCCTAGTATTTTGCAATCAGAATGTTGAGCAAGATAAGGAACATCCAATGCATGATCAAGATGAGTATGCCCGACAATAACACTTAAAAATTTTGATGGAAGATTATCAAGATATCTATCAATCACGGAAGTGTCAGCTACAACTTTTTGAAATAAAACCTGAAATTTACCTAACCGTGATAAGTAAGGATCAATAAGAATAACTCCCTGATCAGTTACAAATTCAATTCCTGCTGCGCCTGTCCAACGAACTTTGATCATTTTTGTTCACCCTTTAATAGCCATTATAATTTCAACAAATCAATATTATATTTCGCTAACACATTGGTATGCAAAAGGTCAAGGGAGTTTCTTTACACTGAATATTTGCCAAGGTATCTCTTATGAAAGTGATCCTCTATTTTTGTTGATATTTTGTGAGGTGGGGTTGTCAATGGGAAAATTGATAACCATAGTGGATCAATTTGGGATACTATTTAAATTGTAAATTTTTCGGAATTCATGCAAGTATGTGTAAGTCTCACTGTGTTGAAAATTTAAAAAATGATTACTCAATCTGATATACAAAAAAATAATTGATTTCTTTGCTTCTACTCGTAATATTGATAGTGTCCTTTTTTGTCGTAGTCTTTTTTAGATAAAATACAAAACATTAATAAGGATTTGCCCATGTTTAAACCAAACTATTCATTTGAAAAGCGCCAAAAAGAATTGGCAAAGCAAAAGAAAAAAGAAGAAAAAAAGCAACGCAAGTTGGAGAAAAAAAAGAAGGCTGTCGAGGAAAATGAGGACACATATCCTTCTGAAGAGTAAACTGTTTCCCTTGACAAAAATATAGGTTATGGCGTATAAAATTTCAATTTCGGTCTGATAATTCAGGCGTCTATTAGATGCTGATAGGAACTATGGAAGACGAGATTCAATATAAAAGTAAGACAAAGAAAAAAAAAGAGGCTGAAGAACTTCAAAGGCTTGCATTAGAACTCAACAAATTGTCTGTCCCACAATTGCAGCGCATTGAGATTCCAGAAAATCTGAGGACCGCCCTTATAGAGGGCAAATCCATTACATCGAATGTTGCAGGCCGACGGCATCGGCAATTCATTGGTGCCTTGATGCGGGATGTGAATCCAGAGTCCATCCGTCTGGCGTTAATACAAGCTGAAGGCGAGATCCCTGTTGAATTCGAAGCTGCGAAAGAGACCCGGATTTGGATAGACAGACTGTTGACCGGTGATCTGGCTGAGATGGAAAACTTGCTTTGTGAATTTCCGGGGATTGATCGTCAAAGGCTGAGGCAATTGGTAAGAAATATCAAAAAAGAAAAACCAGGGGCTAAGACTTTTAAATCCAGAAAAGCCCTTGAACAGGTCATCATAGCGGAAATGAACTTAAAATAAGCCATTCATAAAAAGTTAGGAATATTTCTATGCTAAATTTTCTTATGGCAAATATCCAGCTTTTAAAACCACCTATTGTAATAGTTATAACAGTTTAAAAATAATAGTATTCTGTTTTTTATTGACTCCTGAAAAAATATCTGTTAACCATACCATTTTAAATAAGTTAACGAGATATTTATGAGAAAAAAAGTATTACAAGCATTGTTCAAATCTTCAGAAGACATAGTTTCAGGTGTGTCTTTAAGTGAAGAGCTCGGGATTTCAAGGGTTGCAGTGTGGAAACACATAAAATCTTTAAAAGCAAATGGGATTGAAATTAATTCCACATCAAAGGGATACTCTCTGCCAAACAAGGATGATCTGCTTTTCCCTTTTTGTTTTGAAAAATACCAGGAGAAAATCCATTTTTTCCCCTCAGTTTCTACAACAATGAATACTGCAAAAAAAATGGCAAGGACAGGCATAAATGATTTTTCTGTAGTAGTTGCCCAGAATCAAACTGAGGGTCGGGGCAGACTTAATAGAAAATGGATTTCCTCTGAAGGTGGATTATGGTTTACACTGATTCTAAAACCTGAGCTACCACCACCCCTTGCTTATATATTAAATTTTGCAGCATCTTTATCCCTTGCAAGATGTCTTAACGCTCTTTTTAAAATAGATGCAAAAGTCAAATGGCCCAATGACCTTCTGATTAAAAATGAAAAACTTGCAGGTCTTTTATCTGAAATGGAAACTGAAGGCGATATGCTTAAATTTGTAAATATCGGCATTGGATTAAATGTAAATAATAATCCTAAAAAAGATATTCCAGATTCTATATCCATAAAAAATATTACTGGGAAACATGTTTCAGGAAGGAAAATATTAATCAAATTTTTAGGTATTTTTGAAGAGCTTTACCATAAAATTAATAATCAAACTATCAGCCACCAGGATATTATTTTAATGTGGAAAGAAAATACTTCAACAATTGGAAATTACGTAAGAATTGAAACTTTTGGCAAAAAATTTGAAGGGCTTGCAATAGATGTTGATTCAACAGGCGCCCTTCTTCTTAATACTGATGATGGACAACCAAAAAAAATTATCTATGGAGATTGTTTTTACAAGGAGAACAATTAATTATGAAAACCTCACAACAACTAAAACATATAACCTACTCTTCTTTATTTGTTGCTTTAATAGCAGCAGGTGCTTTTCTTGCAATTCCAATAGGACCTGTTCCAATAGTTCTGCAAAACATGTTTGTTTTATTAGCTGGTATTATATTGGGACCAAGATGGGGACTTGCCTGTGTTGGAATTTATCTTTTAATCGGCGCTTGTGGCTTACCGGTTTTTGCAAATGGCAAAGCAGGAATAGGCACAATCTTTGGACCCACTGGTGGATACCTGCTTGGTTACTTACCTGCTGTTTTTGTTACAGGGCTTATTTCTAAAAAAGGAAATAATAAAATGATTGCAGACATTTTTGCCATGGTTGCAGGCTCAATCATAGTGTATGCAGCAGGTGTTCCATGGTTAAAAATTGTAACTGGCATGGCATGGAGCAAATCTTTTGCCTTGGGAATGTATCCATTTATTATTGGAGACATCATAAAAATAATTGCAGCAACTTTTATCGCAAAAGCAATAAGACCATATATTAAGATTCAGAAAGTAAAAATGTGAAAAACCTTATACAGGTAAAAAAACTTACCCATATTTATTCTGATAATAATTATGGGATTAAAGATATCACCTTTTCTGTTCAAAGCGGAGAGTTCATAATCCTTGCCGGAAAAAACGGTTCCGGCAAGACTACGCTTTTAAGGCATCTCAATGGCCTTCTCTCTGCAACTTCTGGTGAAATCCTGATATCTAACAACCCAATTGAAAAAAATATTGTTGAAATTAAAAAAAAGATAGGCATGGTGTTTCAGGATGCAGACTCACAAATTGTTGGAGAAACAGTGTTTGATGAAGTTGCCTTTGGCCCTGAAAACTTAAAATGGGAAAGAAAGCTTATCAATAAAAAAGTTGAATCAACTCTAAAGCTTTTGGGTCTCACTCAATTAGCTGACAGAAATCCTGCAACACTTTCCGGAGGTGAAAAACGCAAACTTGCCATTGCAGGTGTTCTTGTCATGGAACCTGATGTAATATTATTTGATGAGCCTTTTTCAAACCTTGACTATCCTGCCGCCTCAAATCTTTTATCCTTAATTACCAAGCTCAACAAAAATGGAATTACAATAATTATTGCAACCCATGATATTGAAAAGGTTATTGCCAAAGCAACAAGAATGATCATAATGGATGACGGACATATCAAACAGGACGGAGTCCCTGACCAACTTATCAAAATCACTGAACAATATGGCATCAGAGAACCTTGCTCCTCAAAACTTAATTTAGGGATTATTAACTGGGCAAATTGACACCGTTTATTTACAAACAAGGCAGTTCAATACTTCATAATCTTGATACAAGATATAAATTTGTAATAATGTGCCTTATCAGCATGGGTATTTTAAAAGCCCTGTTTCCTGCCCTTGCTATAATATCAATTGTCTTGATAGCCGCAATGCTAAGTGTTGGCATCAAACCCTTAAATAGTTTTAACCACATAAAATATTTTCTTATATTACTTATTTTTATTTTTATTTCAAGAGCACTCACAACACCTGGAGAGCCTTTGTTCTCCGTATTTGAAGTGCCTGTATCAAACTCTGGAATTAAAGATGGGGCATTGGTGTCAATAAGGTTTTTAATAATAATGCTCCTGGGGATGATTTTTTCCCATACAACAAAACCATCATCCATAAAGAGCGCAGCGGAATGGTTTTTAAAACCGATACCTTTTATTCCTGAAAAAAGAGCGTCTCTCATGATAGGACTTTCCATAAGATTTCTTCCTCTTATTATTGAGCAGGCAAAACAAGTATCTGATGCACAAAAAGCAAGGTGTTCTGATAATCAGAAAAATCCTGTGAGGAAAATTGCAAGACTGATTCTCCCAATCTTAAAAAAAACTTTTCAAACAGCAGATAATCTTGCCCTTGCAATGGAATCAAGATGTTTTTCTGAAGACAGAACTGATCCTGAATTTAATAAATCAGGTTATGAAATAATATCACTTATTCTAACAATCCTACTTGTCCTTATCCTTATTCTCTTTTAAAAATCAGTAAAAAATGTATTCCTTTACCAGGCAAACACCTTTGTCTTGATTTCAGACAAGTTTTTGTATAATGTGTTATTACAATTTATTTTCATTACTAATTATGCCCATATAGATGTAATAATACGCTTGGGCAAAGGAGATGATAATGAGTAAATTTGGGCAAGGCTTGTTTGATACAGACCCGTTTGACTTGCGGGAAAAACAATCTGTTAGAGCAACTTTTAAGCTCACAAGAAAAGCAATCGACTCTTTAGGGCTTGTTGCTCTGCACATGGGCATAAAACAAAAATCTCTTTTTGATCATATTATTGAGAATGCATCAACTCTGAAAGGGCTTGTCAGACAAATTAATATTCAAAAGTTTATGGAGAAAACAAGGGTCCAGAAGACTTATGTATTAAGCAGAAAGACCATAAATATTCTTAAAACCATTTCTGACACCCATAACCTTCCAAGGGATGCCCTTGTGGAATATTCTATTATGCAGCTTGAATCTGTAATCATGGCTGAAAAAGAGAATCATAAAAAAAGAAAAGCCCTTTTCAAAGAAGTTTTGGAACACTTTGATCAGGGACGAAAGCTTTTTTCAAAGTCATTAGAGCTCTTGGGGGAGAATGATCCTTTTTGTAGAAAACTTGAGAAAGCACTTCTTGCCTATAATAAAGAAAAAAATGATATTAAATCTTTCTTAAAAAAGAGCAAGCCCCTTGAAAATTTTTAAAAAAACCTATATTTTAGCTAAAATTATATTAAAGACTTAAGGAGGTTCCAACCTTGATAGAGGTTACAAATCTTACAAAAAATTATAATGGTTTTTGTGCTGTAGACAAAATTGACTTTAAAGTAGAGAAAGGAGAGATCCTTGGTTTACTTGGCCCTAACGGTGCAGGCAAAACCACTACATTGAGAATGTTAACAGGATTTTTTGAACCAAGTAGCGGCAATATAGAGATAAAAGGTTTAAAAATCCCGGAAGATACACTTGAAATTAAAAAACTGATTGGATATCTACCGGAATCTGCTCCTCTTTATCATAATATGCTTGTGTTTGATTACCTTGTGTATGTTGCCAAAATAAAAGGGATAGAAAAAGACAAAATTGCTGGCAGGCTCAAGGAATTGAGCTCTTTATGCGGATTGTCTGAAATTATGCACAGACCTGTTGCTGAACTTTCCAAGGGATTAAATCAACGTGTGGGGCTTGCCCACGCAATGATCTCGGATCCTGAAATTCTTATTCTAGATGAACCAACTTCAGGACTTGATCCTAATCAAATAGTTGAAATTCGAAAAATAATTAAAAACATCGGAAGGGAAAAAACCATAATTCTTTCCACACACATATTAAGCGAAGCTGAAGCTACCTGCGACAGAATCCTTATTATCGATAAAGGAAAAATTGTTGCAGATGATACTCCTGAAAATCTCAAAAAGAGTGCTAAAAGTGAATCTCAGATTACTCTTTCACTCCATGAAGCAGATTCTAATAAAGCATTGGAGCTTCTCAAATCAATTGACAACAAACTGATAGTTGAGGTTGAAGATAGCTCTGACAAAGATACTATCTCTTTTAAAATCATAACTATTGGGCTTGATAATCCAATGAAAACAATTTATCTCAAAATCAAAGAAACTGACTGGATAATAAGTGAATTTAAAAAAGAATCCCAGTCGTTAGAAAATATTTTCCATAAGCTTACTACGGAGGATAAATAACAAATGACACAAATAAAACATATAGCAATAAAAGAGTTTAAAGATTATTTTACATCACCTATTGCATATATTGTAATATCCATATTTTTGATTGTGACAGGCTGGTTCTTTTTTTCTACCTTTTTTATTTATGACCGCGCAAGTATGAGAGATTTTTTCCTTTTACTCCCCACAATTTTCTCTTTTATTATACCTGCCATAACAATGAAGCTTTTATCAGAAGAAATGAATGTGGGCTCCTATGAAATTCTACTTACAATGCCTGTATCTTTCACTGACATTGCAATTGGAAAATTTCTCGGTGCAACATTATTTATTGGGGCAATGATGGTTCCCACCCTGCTTTATCCCATTTCAATATCTTTTATTGGGGAACTTGATTTAGGACCTATTGTAGGTGGATATATTGGAACAATCCTTTTAGGAAGTGCATACTGTGCCATTGGTCTTTTTGCTTCATCCCTTACAAGGAATCAAATAGTTGCATTTATTATTGGAGCAGCAATTTGTTTTTTATTAACAATTATGGATAGATTGCTTTTTTTCATACCAGGAGCTTTTGCACCCATAATCGAATATATAGGGGCAAACTCGCATTTTATAAATATTTCAAAAGGAGTAATTGACACAAGAGATATTATATACTTTGCAAGCGTTATATTCATATCCATCTATGGAACCTATCTTGTGATGAAAGAAAAGAATTAAGGACAAAAAATGAATTTATTTAAAACAAAAGAAAAATATTTTAAATTCCTAATATACTTATGTGTAATTATTTTAATAAATATTGTCGGGCTCACTCTTTTTTTCAGAACAGACCTAACAAAAGACAATAAATATTCGCTATCTAAAGCAAGCAAAGAAGTTGTGTCAACATTATCAGACCCTTTGACAATAAAAGTCTTTTTCACAGAAAACCTGCCTGCTCCCCATAACAATACTGAAAGGTATCTTAACGACCTCTTAGAAGAATACAGTGCTACCGGCAAAACAAAGTTTAACTTTACATTCCATAATGTATCATCAGAGAAAGCAGGTATGGTAACGGCAAATAAAAACCAGCAACTTGCTGATGATTATGGGATATCTCCCCTTGAAATCAGGACTGTGGAAAATGATGAATTAAAATTCAAAAAAGCTTATATGGGTCTTGTAATCATTCATGGTGATATGATTGAAACAATCCCTGCCATCACATCAATAGGAGGCTTAGAATATAAACTTACAACATCAATACAAAAACTTAATAATAAAGTGAGCAGGCTTTCAAACCTTAAAGAAAAAATTAAAATCAAACTATATCTTTCATCATCTCTTAATGTTGTAGCTCCTTATATTGGACTTGGAGACCTCTCAGTCCTTGCAGAAAATATCACAAAATCTGTGGAAAAATTAAATGAAAAACACCTTCAAAAAATTGACTTTCAATATATTGATCCTACAAAAGAAAAGAATATAAGCAAATTATTTGAAAACTATGACCTTATGCATCTAACCTGGCCAAAAATTCCAAAAAAGAAGATTGAAAAAGGAAAAGGCTCCGCTGGTATAATAATTGAGTTTAAAGATAAAACAGAAAGTTTTCCAATCATAACGCGCATAGATTTGCCGATCATTGGCACCCAGTATCAAATCATCTCTCCTGAAGAGCTTTCTGAAAAGATCTCTTATACAATTGAAACAATGATTGGAATTAATCAGGAAATAGGATATCTTGCCGGTCATGGCTCACCCACTTTAATACCTGACAGGCTTGCCGTGATGCAAGGTCAAAGCCAGAATGTACTAAATGTTTTTAACGAACTCCTTTTAAAAAGATACTCTGTAAATAGTATCGATTTAAAAATCAATGAGATCCCTGAAAGCCTAAAATCTCTTATTATTGCAGGACCTGTAGAAGAGTTTTCAGACAATGAGCTTTTCAAAATTGACCAGGCACTAATGAAAGGAACAAACATTGCTTTTTTTATTGACACAATTGAAGAAAAAATGCCGGAGCAACAAAGGGCTTATGGTGGAGGACCTCAGTATAAGAAACTTAACACAGGGATTGAAAAACTCCTGTTACACTATGGAGTAAAACTTGAGCAGGCATACCTGATGGATAAAAACTGTTATAGTCAAACTCTGCCCCAGGAGCGTGGTGGCGGGGAACAAGAGATATATTTTATTCCCATGATAGATCAGAAAAATATTAACAACTCCCCTCTGTATATGAATAATATAAAAGGGCTTGCAACTATGAGGATGTCTCCTCTTGAGATTGTAAAAGAGAATGTTGACCAAGACAAAATCAAAATATCCAGACTTTTTTCATCCTCGGATCAGGCATGGCTTATGAAAGATAAGATAAACCTGAACCCTATGCTGATAACACCTCCTGCTACAGAAAAAGACATGCAATCTTATCCTCTTGCGTATATGATAGAGGGTAACTTTACAAGTTTTTTTAAGGATCAGAAGATCCCGACAAAAGAAATAAAAAAAGAAAATATCGATGAAGAAGATATCAGCGAAGAAGCTGCCCCAAAACTTGAAGGACTGTCAGTAAGTAAAAATACTATTAAACAGGGGAAAAATGCCAAAATATTTATTGTATCATCTTCTGCACTTTTATCAGATCAATTAATAGATCCTGAAGGCTTAACCACTAACTCAACATTTTTGCTGAATATAATAGATCATCTCAATGATCATGACGAGATTGCTGTTATGAGAAGTAAACAACAAGCATTTAACCCTCTTTTAGAAACAACACCCTTTATCAGGAGTCTTATAAAATCGTTGAACATTGCTATATTACCATGCCTTGTTATTTTGTTCGGTTTTGTAGTTCTTTTCAAACGCTCTTTAAGAAAGAAAAAAATTAAACTTGCCTTTGCAAAACAATAAATAAGGGAAACTTAACTTACATGAAAAAAGAATATTTTTTACTTATATTTGCCATAATTGCTCTTTCAGCATATCTTTTTTTACATAACAGGGGTCAAGATAGTTATTTACTACCCCAAATTCCTGAAATAGATGAAGCTAAAATTGAAAGCATTGAAATAATAAGAAATGATCAAGCCGTAAATTGTTATAAAGATGATGGACAATGGGTTGTAACCCAAAAAAAATTTCCAGGCGATACAAGGTTAATTGAGGAAATGATTGCCTCAATTAAAGGTCTTGCAATAACTACTCTTATTTCAGAAAAAGAAAATTTAAAAAGATATGATCTTGACAAAGCCAAATCAATAAAGGTTATAGCTAAAGACAAGGATGGAATTTTAAGAAGATTCAGTATTGGAAAAACAGCTCCGACCCAAAAGCACACTTTTATAACCCTTAATGATCAAAAGAATATTTACCATGCAAAAGGGAACATTAGAAGGATCTTCAATAAATCAATTGATAATTTAAGAGATAAGCAAATTCAAAAAATCGACCTTAACAACACCAAAAGTATAAAAATCAGTAAGGGTGCTTCTAAAAGAATAATTACCAAAAAAGAATCACAATGGCAGGCTCAAGATGATGCCGAGTTAATACAACAATCGGCAAACAGCCTTATTGAAACATTATCAGATCTTAGATGTTCAAGCTATCTTGAAACTCAAACCAAAACAGATTTCAAAAGCAAAACTCCTTTTCTAAAAATCACTTTAGAAACGGAACAAACATTTGAGTTTATACTTTTCCCAAAAACAGAGCAAAATAAATATCCAGGTGTTTCTTCACAAAATAAATACGTGTTTCTTTTAGAAGATCACCTAGCTGATGATATTATTTCAAACATCAATACCTTACTGAATATTAAACAAGAAAGTTAAAATGAAGGGAATTGATAAAAGAATATACCAGCTATACAAATGGTTTTTTCTTTTCCCCTTTGTAGCGCTGTCTACTGGAATATTTGGTTCTGCAACCATAATTGCAGCACTTGTTTTAGGTGAAAGAGCAACCAATATCTTTGCTGTAACCTGGGCAAAAACTGCATGCTTTCTTGTTCCTTTGAATGTAAAAATTTTAGGAGAAGAAAACTTTTCCACTAAGAAATCATATATAGTGGTAGCAAATCACCAGAGCTTGACCGATATCATTATATTACAAGCGTATGTAAAACTTACAATCAAATGGGTCATAAAAAAAGAGCTTGAGAGCATACCGCTTTTTGGATTTGCCTGTAAAAAACTGGGTTGTATTTATGTTGACAGGTTCAATCATGCTTTTGCTCTTGCTTCCATGCGCAGAGCACAAAACAACCTTTCTAAACATTCTTCTGTACTTTTTTTTCCGGAAGGAACCAGAACCAGAGATGGTAAACTTTTAGATTTTAAAAAAGGAGCCTTCAGATTTGCCATGGCAACAGGTATTCCAATCTTACCTGTCACAATAAAAGATTCAATTAAAATCCTTCCTGTTGATTCACTTGATGTTTCCCCTGGTACTGCAACTGTCACAATCCACCCTCCCATCAATATAAAAAACAAAAGCTTAGAAGACTTGGATCAAATTATCTCTTTGACAAAAAACACAATAGCAAGTGCTCTGTAACTCAAACCTTTATGTAAAAAAAATATACTCCCTTGTAAACAATTTTTTGACTGCCCTCGTCTTATAGAGTAAAGTCACTAATACTGGCATGCAGTTAATATTAAAAATGCGAGGGAAATAAAATGAAAAAAAATCTAATAATTACTTTAATATGTGTATTAAGTTTACTTTTCGCAGCCTCATCAGTATCAGCAGGTTCAAAACATAGAAAAGAAGGCAAGGCTATTTTCAAAGCTTTTGTAGTACCTCCTTTTCTTCCAATTCCACCGCTACCACAAATAATTGTTAATAAATCCGGTGGTGGCTCACATAATGATGGTTATTATAAGTATAGAAAATCAAACCGCAGACATTACTCTTCTAAACGCTATAATAGAAGATATCGTGATCATTATACATATAGAGATAGACAACGCCATAATAGAAATTACAGACGCTATTGATCCAGTGTTAATATTTGAATAAGATTTCATTGATAATGCCTGAAGCAATTCAGGCATTATCTTTTACTAAATGTTTTGTTTGGGGCTTTTGCTTAGTCTTTCTTAGTAACTATCATGGTAGTCTGGTATTCGATCACCTGCTGATCATTCTGATTAAAAGTTTTATTTTTGTATATGAATAAAAATCTCTCCGGATTTTTTGTGGGACGAAGCTCAACCACTTCAGCATCAGCCCGAAGAGTATCCCCAAATAGCACTGGAGAGGTGATCTTCATATTGTCTACTCCAATGTAAGCATAGATTTCATATCCATCCTGACTAAGCAACTCGGCAATATTGTCTGCATTGTGGACAAGACCGTCTGCCACTGTAAAGATAATCGGACCTGCCAGAGAGCGTTCCTTAAACCATGTCCCCTTGGCATACTCAGAATTGCTGTGAACTGACATATTAAACCAGTTAAGCTGATGCAGTAAGGAAAAATCCCCTTTATCAAGTGTCCTGCATACACGACAAGGAATTTTAGTTCCTGCTGTTATTTTACCCATAAAATATTAACTCCTCTTAATATTATTTTCTGTAAATCCTCCCATAGGGAGTATTCTTAACTTGAAAATAACCGGTCACACCCGGTTCATTTTTTTTGTTGGAATTTTGTAACTTTTAAATAAGCATTGGCTATTTTTAACACCAAATTTTTACTACGAGTGAATAGAACGCTAAGACATACAGGTCCGATGGTTATGCAAATTGAAGTTTGAGCTTTTTACCAAGAGCCACGGCAACGTTTTCCAGAGTTAGAAGTGTTATTGAAGAATTTTTAGGATCCAGTAATCTATCTACTGAGGAACGACTTGTTTTCATCATTTTGGCCAGAGCCGTTTTTGAAATATTACGTAATTCCATTTCCTGCTTTATTTGATAAGCAAGTATGCGTTTGAGAGCTGTTGCTTCAGCTTCAGCCATCAAACCTTCCTCTTGAAGAAAATCATCGAAACTACTTCCGATATGTTTATCTTTCATCCTTAATCCTCCTGATATTCTTTCAACCGTGAAAGAGCTGTTTTTAACTCGTTCTT
>JAGLHT010000032.1 GCA_023143455.1 Desulfobacterales bacterium | reverse complement strand
TTGCCAACAGTTTTAATTGCACCCCTGTTTGTGTTCCTGCTTGACTTTTTATATTTTACTGGTTGACAAAGAAAAAAGAATTGGGTAAAGATATCTAACTTACATCAAGAAGGTGATGAATATCAAAGATAAAGCTTGTTCACAATAGATAAAATCGTATAGAATTGAACAATAAAGAATTAGCCACGAAGGCAATTACTCCGTAAGTATCGGGTTTTGCTTTTGTGGTTTTTTTATTTCGGTAGAGGTGTTTCAGGGATCAGAAAAATATTTTTGAGGATGACCGTATTGACAGCTTTTCAATCTTTTATAATATCAGGTTCCTCACCTTTGGACATCAATGCGCATGATTTAACAGATGCATGGTTCTATTATGAAAATCAAATATTGATCTAGGTGGAACAGGGTACCAATTTTGATGGTAAACCCGATGTAGCTGAACAAAAGGAAGGGTAAGATGGCAGAATTTATAATGAATGATATGGCAGGATTTATATCCAAAGGTGGGGTACTGGTAATTCCGATTTTACTTTGTTCTGTTGTGGCTTTGGCCATATTTGTGGAGCGGTTGATTTATTTTGCAAGGATGAGAAGCCATGGGCAGGGGCTTGCCCAGAGAGTTGTTAATCTACTCAGGCAAGGACAGTATATTAAAGCCAGTCAAAAAGCCAGTCAAAGTAATTCCCCGATGGGTCGCATACTTGCAGCCGCTATGGAGGTAAAGGATCAGGATAGGGAAATTTTAGAAACCGTTATGGTGAATGCCACGGAAAAAGAGGTCAGGGATCTTTCATCTTATATCCAGGCACTTGCAACAATTGGTAATATTGCACCTTTGCTTGGGCTTTTTGGTACTGTTATCGGTATGATCAAGGCCTTTATGGTGATTCAGGAAATGGGTGGAAAAGTTAATGCGGCTGTATTGGCAGGTGGTATCTGGGAGGCCATGCTCACTACAGCATTTGGTCTGGCTGTGGCACTTCCCACTATGGTAGCCCATAGCTATCTGGTAGCCAGGGTGGATCAATATGAGGCAAGGCTACAGGGAGGCACAGTGGAATTCATGAAAAGTATTTTTATATCTGTCAAACATTCTGAATAATCAAAGGGAGGTGATCTTATGCTGGTTCATCGAAAACCAAAAACCCGATATCAGATTCAGATTCCAATGACTTCGTTAATTGATATTGTATTTATGCTGCTGATTTATTTTTTGCTTACCACTAACTTTATGGTGGATGAAGGTATAAAAATCAAACTTCCCAGGGCAAATGCTGTAGCACCTCAGGCTCAGGAAGAAATTACAGTATATGTCGATGTTGAGGGACAGCCTTTTATTCAAAATAAACCCATTTCCCATGATCAGCTTTTTATCGTGTTGAAGCAGAAAATCAATCATCAGACAGACAAGCTGGTAGTGATTAAGGCTGACAGAGCAGTTCTGTTAGATAAGGCAGTCAAGGTTATGGATATTGCAAAGGCTGCCGGTGCCCAAAGACTTTGTCTTGCCACGGAAAAAGGATTATAACAGTATGATCCGTGCTAAACGTATCAGAAAGAATACTATATTCAGAATGACTATTCTATTTTCTTTAGGGATACATCTTGTTATCTTCATGAAAATCACAGGATTTTATCAGTCTCGTACCATTTCCTGCATTGAATTGACCATGAAGGAAATTTTCACACCTTCCAGCCACAGTATTCCCAGACCATTGAAAAGAGTAAAACCTGTTCGGACAACAGATATTAAAAAAATAATTGTTAAAAAAAGAAATGTTTTGCCAGTGAAAGTGAATCTTAAGGATTTGAATTTGGATTCTTTTGTAGCAGAACAGATATCCATGCCAGTGGTTGAAGAACTTAATGTGATTCCGGAAGAAATTATTTTTGTTGCCCCCCAATTGACGAGAGCTGAACCCATGTCTGATTTTATCACTTCTAAGCATTATTATGACATGGTGCGGATGAAAATTGAACAAAATAAGCAATACCCTGAAAGATCCAAGATCCGCCATCAGCAGGGACGGGTCATAGTATCTTTTATCATTGATCAACAAGGAAGACTTTCAGCATTGAAAATTATAAAAGGTTCAAGATATAAGACCCTTAACAGGGCAGCACTGGAGGCGGTCAGAACGTCCGCACCGTTTTTAAAACCGCCAGTTCTATTATTTAAAGAACCCTTGAAATTGGAATTGACCATTTTGTTTGAATTGACTTAACAAAATAAAAAATTTACCTTGACAAGAAATGCCAGATTAAGTATTACCATTAAAAAAATTGCAATAGAAATTGCATTGATTAACTTTAACAATAAGATTTGAACACAAGCCAAGAAGGTCTGATAGAAAGAATTCTATTTAGGACTCTTGGTTTTTTTGTTTTTAGGATTTAATTCAATTAAGAAAATGAGACAAAACCAAAGAATAATTGAGATAAAAAAAAGGAAGGCAGCACAGTATCCAGTCAAAGAAACATGCTGCCTTCCGGGGAAGCCCTTAAAACTCAGTGGGCTTGAATCCTCCTTATAACACCGTGGTATACGCCTGTCAATACACCGGGGTTGTAGAAATATCTTTATTGTTCTGACAAAATGATTAATGGAGGAGAATTATGAATAAAATTGTTATTGTTTTAATTGTGTGCGTATTTTTTTTATTAAATACGGTTTGTTTGGCAAATCAAAAACAGGGAATTGGAAGCACAGTCCGGTTGGATGAAATTGTAGTAACTGCTACAAAAACAAAAGAAGATATTAGTAACGCGCCGGGAAGCATTGATGTAATATCCAGAGAGGATTTTGAAAAACGGGATATCAAGACTATTGATGATGCATTGTCAATTATTCCGGGAGTGTTTGTAAAACGAACCAAGGGATTAATGGATTCCACTAGCTCTGTAAGACTCAGAGGGTTTAATAATGATCGGTATACTCTTATCATGATTGATGGTCATCCGATTAACGATGCTTATACAGGCGGTGTTGAGTGGGGGATGCTGCCAATAGACAGTGTTGAGAAAGTTGAGATTGTTAAAGGGCCTGCATCAGCACTTTATGGCGGTAATGCCATGGGCGGAGTCATCAATATTATTACCAGGACTCCTGAAAAAACTCAGGGCATTATCAAAGCAGGAATAGGAAATAATGGAACCTATGGATACAGTGCAAGTTGTGGTGCCAGGTTTAAGGATAAAGTGAGTCTAAGAGTGGGTTACGAAAGTGAAGGTACAGATGGATATCCAACAACACCGGTTTTAAGTACTATTTCAGCCGGAGCGAGTAATGTATCCGGTGGCTATCTCATGAAAGATAAAACCGATACTCAGGATAAATGGGTAGTAGGTGATAAAGGTGATAACAGTGCAAAAAAAGAGACTTACACCGGTAAGGTCGTATATGATTTGACAGATACTGGAAATTGTTCTTTTTCACTTGTTTCAGGAAGACATGAATATGATTATAGTCCTCCAAATACCCATATGGGAACTTATGGAGATAATACCACTTATGCAGATGCAGGGTCAGGTTTGAGGGCAAGGTTCAGACCTAATAATTTTATCAGCTATACTGGTATTGGAGATAATCAGACTGATATTTTTTCTCTGGGCTATGAGGAAGTGTTTAAAATAGTTCATATCGATTTTAAAGCTAGTTTTCATGATGTCGAAGACCGATATACTCTGGAATCTGGATCAGGAATGGCAGATTATTATAATTCGCCCGGAACTCTTAATGAAACAGAGAACAAGTCCATGTTTTTTGAGATTCAGGGTGATTTGCCTATTGGCGAATCTCATCATCTCACAATGGGTACCAGTTACAGAACAGGTGAGTCAGACACCAATGCATATGATATTCCGTACTACAGAAGTTATTCAGGAAAGAGTGCTTCAACCTATCGTATGGGCGGCAAGAGCAGGACATGGTCTTTGTATGCACAGGATGAGTGGCTTTTGGATGAAAAATTCATTCTCTATTTTGGCGCCAGATATGATTTTTGGAAAGTTTATGACGGGTTGTCTGGAAACACAGGGTCTGAGACCATGTATGATGAAAATAATGAATCCAGCCTGAGCCCCAAACTTTCTGCTGTATGGAAACCCTTGTCTGATACTGTGGTAAGAGGTTCTCTGGGTCAGGCATTTCGTGCTCCAACCTTGTATGAACTTTACAGAACCTGGTCTTCATGGGGAACAACTTACCAGAGCAATCCTGATTTGAAACCAGAAACTGTCCGCACAGTGGAGGCAGGGATTGATCAGTCTTTTTATAATAAGCGAATAAAATTTGGTTTAACAGGATTCTGGAATGAAATAGATGATTTGATTTATTACAAGATGGAAGGCTCAACAAAGACCAGAACAAATGTAGGAAAGGCAAGAACCTTGGGACTTGAACTGGATGCATCCTGGGTTATGACTGATCATTTTACGCTTTGGGGAAATTATACCCTTACAAATGCAAGGATAAAAGAAAATATCACAGATCCTGACAGTGAAGGTAACCATGTAACAGGAATACCCAGAGATGCTTTTAATCTGGGGTTGGATTTTAAAGCTGATGAATACAAGGCAAGCCTGACAGGTCGCTACTTTTCAAAAATCTATAATGATTCTGACAACTCGGATGTTGCAGAAGGGGTATATTCGACATATGAACCTGCTTTTTACCTTGATGCAAAAGTGACCTGGAGCCCGTTTAAATCGTGGGATTTTTCTTTTTCAGTGAACAATATTTTAGATAAAGAATATTATCAGTATTATATGGAAGAGGGAAGGAGCTATTTTGCTGAGGTTGCTTTTAAGTTCTAAAGAGTTTTATCCGGTCAGATTTTTTTTGGCTAGTTTTCTTTTGTCAGGGTTGATTATCCTGAACGTATCAGCCCCTGGAACGGCTTGGGCCGGCGATGTTACACAAGCCATTGTTATTGAAGATGCATTTGGCAGGAAAATATCTGTTAACATGCCGGTTCAAGGTATTGTTGTTTTAAATTCAGATGTCCTGGAAGTGTTGCGTTCCCTGAGAGCTCAAGATTTGGTCAAGGGAGTTTATTCTGAAATTGATAAGGATGGTGTTTTTTTTCAGGAATTTTTAGATAGACCAAGAGTGGGTTCCTGGAAGAATGCCAATGCTGAACTTATTGCTGATTTAAACCCTTCAATAGTGATAGCTTATGAGAATAACCCTGGAACAGAACTAGAAAAACAGCTTTCTCCTTTTGGGATACAGGTGCTCAGATTAAATTTTTATAAGCTTGGAACAATTGCAAAGGAAATTAGAATTCTTAGCAAAATTATTGGCAGGGAACAGCAGGGAGAAATATTTGCGGCATGGTATGGCAAAAAATTGGATGCTATTCAAAAACGGTTTGACTATATCAAAGAAAAGCCTCTGGTTTATGTGGAGAGCTATTCAGCCTTTCATACTGCAGGTCCCGGGTCTGGCGGACATGACATGTGTGTCTATGCAGGCGGTAAAAATCTTGCTGATGAGTTTAAGGTTCCCTATTCAGAAATTACTTCTGAATGGGTCATATCAAAACAACCAGATGTGATTTTTAAGACAATAGCCTGGGGAAACGGTTTCGAGAGAAAAGACAGGGTGTTTTTTAATAATGTCCGGAATGAGCTGGCAGCACGTCCGTCCTGGAATCTGATTCCGGCAGTTAAAAAGGGCAGGGTTCATGTACTTGACAGTGGTATCTGGACAGGTCCGAGGGCAGTAATCGGAGTGGCTCATATGGCAAAATGTATTTATCCCCAGATGTTTGATGGTCTTGACCCTGAACAGATACATAAAGAATATCTTGAATTTTTTCAGAAAATACCATACCAGGGCGTATATATTTCAGAGAATTTGTCTGGAGGAGCTAAGTGAATACAGATTGCCTGACCATTAAAAATCAGGATATGAAAAATCAGTATAAGGCATTGAAATACCGCAGCCTTGTTCTGTTGGCAGCCTTTTTTCTGATAGCCTCAGTTATTGCTGTTATCGCACTTTGTGTTGGTGCATCTTCCATCAGTGTTACAGATTCGATTTTGGCACTTATTGAGGATAACGGGATGGCAAGATCTATTGTCTGGAATTTGAGGCTTCCAAGGGTAATTATGGCACTGCTTATCGGCATTGGTCTTGGCACCTCCGGTGCTGTTTTTCAGGCTGTTTTAAGAAATCCTCTGGCATCTCCTTTTACGTTGGGGATTGGTTCCAGTGCAGGTTTCGGGGCAGTCATTGCCATTGTGTTTTTTAACGGTCTTGTTAATGAATATGCAGTTGTTATATGGGCGTTTATTTTTACCCTTTTATCTTCATTTCTTATACTGGGTGTGAGCAGATATAAGGGCGCTACAGCAGAAACCATGATCCTTACAGGTATTGCCCTGATGTTTCTTTTTTCATCGCTGAGTTCCTTTCTCCAGTATCTGGGAACAAAGGAAGAGGTGCATGGGATTGTATTTTGGTTCTTTGGCAGTCTTTCAAAAGCCGGATACAGAGAAATTGTCATGTCCGGCATAATGATTCTTGCTCCCATGCCCTTTGTGTTCAGGTTTGCTTTTGATTTTAATCTTATGACAGCAGGGGATGAATCTGCCGGAGCTTTAGGGGTTAATGTTTCGGGAGTGAGAATGCTTTCCATTGCCCTGGCTTCTTTGATGACCTCAGGTGCCATCTGTTTTACGGGAGTGATTGGCTTTATCGGGCTTGTGGCGCCTCATATTGCAAGGATGATATTTGGCAGTGATAATCTGTTTTTAATTCCGGCTTCTGCTTTGATCGGAGGTGTGCTTGTACTTTCCGCTGATACTCTTGGAAGGACGGTCTGGCTGCCCCATGTTATTCCCATTGGGATTGTTACCTCATTTATAGGGGTTCCGTTTTTTTTATATCTTTTGATTAAAAAAACAAAGGAGTACTGGTAATGCTTCAAGTTGGGAACCTAAGCTTTAATTATGGGAAAACCTGTGTGCTCAAAGATATTAACCTGAATGTAAAAAAAGGGGAGATCATAAGTGTACTAGGACCTAACGGTGTGGGCAAAACCACTCTTTTAAAGTGTCTTTTGGGTATGATAAAACCCTGTTCCGGCTTTATTGAAATGGATGAAATGGATATTTTAAAGATGTCTTCAACACACCGTGCACGTTTGATAGGGTATGTTCCCCAGGCGTTCCCATCAAAATTCCCTATGACAGTGTTTGATGCTGTGCTTATGGGAAGAAAACCCTATGTGAGGTTTGTTCCTTCTGAAAATGATTTAGAAGTTGTGAGTCAGGTTCTTATGTCCATGAATCTTAATCATCTGGGGCTTAAGGATTTTGACCGGATCAGCGGAGGGCAGAAACAAAAGGTGCTGATTGCCAGGGCAATTGCTCAGGAACCGAATTATCTTGTTCTGGATGAACCCAGCAGCAACCTTGATGTACGTCATCAGTTAGAGGTGATGGACATGTTAAGAAAACTTGCTCAAAAGGAAAATATAGGCATTATCATGGCAATGCACAGTCTGAATCTGGCATCCAGGTTTTCTGACAGAATCGCGATGCTCAAATCAGGCTGTATGGTCTGTAATGGCACACCTTTGGAAGTAATGACCCCCAAGATAATAGAAACAGTATATAAAATTGAGGCAAACATTCACAGAATCAATGGATATCCTTATACAATTCCTTTGAATCCGATGCCTGAAAATAGAACAAATAAAGAATTATTAAATTAAAAGGTTTATCATGACAGAAAATAAAAAAGTAAATATCGTGTCCATCATGTGGGGATCGTATCTTCCAGCATTTATAAAGGCTGCAAAGGAAAGCTGTCATGTGGATCTGACAATTTTTTCTCAAAAGGAAATTGTGAATGATTCAGATGTCCTGGAAAATTTTTTTAAGACTGCCAAAACAGCCGATGCTGTATTGTTTTACTGGACACATGATGCCTTTTTTGAAGAAATCAGAGCAAGAGTTGATGAAATCAATAAGCATGCTGTCATTGTAACCATATCTTTTGACCCAACCAATTGGGGACTTTGTGCCACAGTTTCTCCGTCATACTGTGCAATAGCCTATGGATATATGGCAGAAGGGGGAAAGGAAAATTATAAACGGCTTCTGGAATACACAGCCCATTTTTTACAGCCTGAAATTGAAATTCTTGACCCGATTCCCATGCCCTGGCAGGGAATTTTGTGCCCGCCAGATTGGCAGGTATATGAAACCATTAAAGATTTTATGGCTGCCCATCCCTTTGAACATGACATGACTGTTGGAATCCTTTTTTCCAGGCACACCTTTACAAATGGAGATGCTGGCTTGGAAAATGCCCTGATTGAGGCATTCAGGGCAAGGCAGATTAATGTGCTGCCGGTTTTCTGCAATGGAACCCCGGATTCCGAAGCAGGATCATTAGGACCCATAAAGGCAGCTGAGACTTATTTTTTTGATAAAGATGGGAAATCCTTGATTCATGCCTTGATCAATTTGCATTATTTTTTTCTGGGCAGAGAACAGAACGATGATATGAGTGAAACCTTTGTGGCAGCACAAAGCGTGGCTTTGTTTAAAAAGCTTAATGTGCCCGTATTTAAACCTTTGATCTCCTATTCCAAATCTGTAGAAGAATGGGAAGAAGATCCCCAGGGACTCACATCAGAAGTTAGTTTTGGCATTGCCATGCCGGAATTTGAAGGCAATATCGAGCCTGTTATGGTTGCAGCAAGCCGTAAAGTGACAGATGAAAAAACCGATACCAGTTTTGAAATCACTGAAGTTATCCCGGAGAGGGTTGAACACTTGGCAGATCGTGTAACAAATTTTATTAAACTTGGTCAAAAACCTCTTAAAGAACGAAAAGTAGTTTTTGTTTTTCACAAGAATGAATGCGCAGGTCTTGAGGCAAATATCGGGGGAGCTGGCGGTCTTGACTCCGGAGAAAGTATTGTCAGGATTATGAATGAAATGGTAAAACTTGGGTATAAGATCAATGATATTCCTGAATCAGGAGAAGCTCTGTTGCAGTTGTTTCTTGAACGTAAGGCTATTGCAGAATTTCGGTGGACTACAATAGATGAGATTATCAGTAAAAACGGTCATTTAGCCTTGCTGGACAATGATATTTATGAAGAATGGTTTGATGAAATTCCAAAGAAAGCTCAGGATGAAATGATTAAAGGCTGGGGACGACCTCCGGGACAGGAAATGAACGGAGTGCCGGCAAGCATGGTTCATGAAGGAAAACTTGTGATCACAGGGCTGAATTTTGGGAATGTCAATGTGATCATGCAGCCAAAAAGAGGGTGTGCAGGTTCAAGATGTGATGGTCAGGTTTGCAAAATTCTTCATGACCCTGATATTCCACCACCTCATCAGTACATTGCCACCTATATGTATATGGAAAAAGTATTCAAAGCAGATGTCATTATCCATGTGGGAACCCACGGGAACTTAGAATGGCTTCCAGGCAAGGGCGCAGGATTATCAAATGCCTGCTGGCCAGACATTGCCATTGGCAAGTTACCCCATCTTTATATTTACAATTCTGATAATCCTGCTGAAGGTGTTGTGGCAAAGCGGCGCAGTTATGCTGTTATTGTGAATCATCTCCAGTCCATGCTCACCATTTCAGATACCTATGAAGGTCTCAAGGATCTTGAGGACTTGTTTAATCAACACCGCCAGGCTAGGGATACAGACCCTGCAAGAGCCCATCAGCTCGAACACCTGATTCATGAATCCATTGAGAAAAATAATCTGAAAAAAGAGGTAGAGGCTGCATTTCCCAAAGATTTTGAGGATGTGACACAAAAATGTCACGAATTGATCTCGTCAGTTAAAAACAGCCAGACTTCCGTTGGTATGCATGTGTTTGGTGAGATTCCTGAAAAGGATGCCTTATCTGAATATATCAATACTATTTTAAGATTTGATACCAATAACAAGTTAAATACCAGAAGGCTTGTTTTTGAACTTTGGGGAGAAGATATTTTTGATGCGCTTGAAAATCCGGGGAAATATGGAAAATCAGGCAAGCCCTATTCAGACCTTATGTTTGAATCAGATCGCAAAGCCAAAGAGATTATTGACAGGATTATTGAAAAACAAGATATTAATGATATTTTAATATCTGAAGTCAAAGCCTTGCCAAACAAAGATCTTTTAAAACGATTTCAAATTTTTTCTGATCTTGTAAAAGATGTAGCCCAACGTATTAATGATTCCAAAGAGATTGATTCTCTTTTAAATGCCATGGCAGGAGGTCATGTGCCGGCAGGTCCTTCTGGTTTTATTTCAAGAGGGAGAGTTGATATTTTGCCCACAGGTCGCAATTTGTATAATGTTGATCCCACACGGATCCCCACAAAAGCTGCCTGCCGGGTAGGTGTCAAACTTGCTGATGCTCTGATTGAACGATATAAAAATGAAGAAGGAACATACCCAAAGTCTGTGGGTATGGTTTGGTTTGCCTCGGATATTATGCGGTCTGACGGGGAACAGATCGCCCAGATTTTCCATCTTTTAGGGGTACAGCCAAAATGGAAAGCCAATGGCCAGATTGATGGATTTGATATTATCCCGATAGAAGAACTGGGTCGTCCCAGAATTGATGTCAACATCCGGGTATCCGGCATTACAAGAGATTGTTTCCCGGATGCAGTCAAGTATGTGGATGAGGCTATTTGCGCTGTGGCTCTGCTTAATGAAGATAATCAAAGTAATTTTATAAGAAAGCACGTTTTTGAACAGGCAGCTCAAAAAGGGCTTGATCCTGAGAATAAAGACGAGTTCAGACGGCTTTCCTTTAGGGTGTTTTGCGCCCAGCCCGGTGTTTACAGATCCGGGGTCAACCTAGCTGTGTATGCTTCTGCCTGGAAAACAGAACAAGACCTTTCAGATGTCTATCTGTTCTGGAACGGGTATGCTTATGGTTCAGGAGATGATGCTTTCGGAGTTGAGGCTCACCCTGAGCTTGTAGAAAATCTTAAACGGGTACAGGTTACTTTTGATAAACATATTTCAGATGAGAGTGATTTTTTAAAATGCTGTGGGTTCTACAGTAATTATGGGGGAATGACGGTTGCTGCCAAGGCTCTTTCCGGAAAAAAACCCAAAACATATTACGGCGATACCCGGGACCCTGCCAATGTGTCAGTCACTGATTTTGCTGACGAACTTCGGCGGGTAGTTAGAGCAAAACTGTTGAATCCCAAATATATTGAAGGTAAAAAACAGCACGGTTATAAGGGCGCCGGAGATTTGAACAAACGCATTGGTCGTGTTTACGGGTTTGGCGCTACCACAGGTGAGGTTGACAACTGGATTTTTGATGACATTGCAAAGACTTTTATGTTAGACCCTGAAATGAAGGAATGGTTTGAAAAGGTTAACCCCTGGGCATTAGAAGAGATCGGAAGACGGCTTTTAGAAGCTCAAGCCCGGGATATATGGCAGCCTGACCCGGAACTTTTAGAGCAACTCAAGGAGGCATATCTGGATACAGAAGCTTGTCTGGAAGACCGGATGGGAGATATCACAGGTGATTTTCAGGGAGGTGCTGTGGATATCGTGACCAGTGACGAGGTGGAATCCTGGAACGAGAAGATGAAGGATATTAAAAAAATCGTACAGGATGCAACATCAAAATGAGTTTTAATCACATATTTTCATTTTCAGCTATTGTGGGACAGGACAGACTTAAGCTTGCCCTGATACTTAATGCAGTTAATCCACGTATTGGAGGAGTTCTGATCAGGGGAGAAAAAGGTACTGCCAAGTCCACTACAGTCAGAGCACTTGCATCGTTGCTGCCCGGGACACGGATGGTGACTTTGCCCCTGAATGCCACAGAAGACAGGGTAGCAGGTGGTATTGATTTTAACCTTGCTGTAAAAAAAGGTACCAGGACTTTGCTGCCGGGATTATTGGCAAGAGCTCACCAGGGGATTCTATATGTGGATGAAGTAAATCTTTTAGATGATCATATCGTGGATATTATTCTGGATGCATCAGCTTTTGGTGAGAACCGAATCGAAAGAGAAGGCATTTCGTTTTGCCATGCTTCAGATTTTATCCTTGTGGGAACCATGAATCCTGAGGAAGGAGAACTGCGGCCTCAGCTTTTAGATCGGTTTGGTTTTTGTGTGGAGGTGACATCGGAAAAAGATCTTGAAAAAAGAATTCTTCTGATGTTGCGAAAGGAAAATTATGATGCTGATCCTGAAGGGTTTTTAAGTGAATACCAAGCAGAAAATTCACTCTTGTCAGAGCGTATTACAAAGGCAAAAAACCTTTTAAAGGATGTTGGATTTTCTGATAGTTTAAGAGCTTTTGTGGCTGAATTATGTACAGAAAATAACGTGGCAGGGCACAGGGCAGACATAGTGATTGAACAGGCAGCAAAAGCACTTGCAGCTTATTATGGCAAGACCGAGGTTGAGTTAAATGAGATAAAACAGGTGGCTGATTTTGCTCTTGTACACAGGAAACGTGATCCAATTCCGCCACTGCCGCCAGATAATTCCCATGATCATAATCATGAACCTGAGGAAAATAGAGAAGAAACCGAAACAGAAGATCAGGAACAGTCTCCCCATGAACCGGAAGAAAGACCTGAATCCTCTGAATCAAATGGTGATCAGGACGTAAATGAGCAAGATCAGCAAAATCATGGAGAAGAAAGTCATGTTCCTGAACCTGAACCCAGAGGGGAAAACAATGAACAGACTAAAAAAGAAGTGCTGGAAAAAATATTTGAAGTAGGAGAAACATTCAAAGTCAGAAAATTCACCTCTCCCAAGGACCAGATTCTCAGGAGAGGATCAGGCAAGCGTTCCCGATCCAGAACAGCTTCAAGGCAGGGGCGGTATGTGAAAAGTACCATTCCCAAAGGCAGTAATGATATTGCCTTTGATGCTACCTTGAGGGCAGCAGCTCCTTTCCAACTCCAAAGGAAAAACAATAGCAAATTGGCTGTTATTTTAGAAGATCAGGATATCAGAGAAAAGATCAGGGAAAAGCGCATTGGTAATTTTCTGCTTTTTCTGGTGGATGCCAGTGCTTCCATGGGGGCAAGGGGACGGATGGCAGCTTCAAAGGGGGCAGTGATGTCATTGCTTTTGGATGCTTACCAGAAGAGAGACAAAGTGGCTATGGTGACCTTTAGAAAAGAAGAGGCTTTTGTAAATCTACCACCTACCTCGTCTGTGGAGCTTGCCGGAAAACTATTGGAAAAAATGCCAGTAGGAGGGAAAACTCCGTTGTCATCAGGACTGATTAAGGGATTTGAACTTCTGCGCAATCATTTATTAAGAGAACCTGAATCAAGACCCATGGCTATTATTATTACAGATGGCAGGGGTAACGTAGCCCTGGGTGACCAAAAACCATTTAAAGAAGCCTTAGGTTTGGCTGATAAGATGGCACTTGAACAAAGGATTCAATTTATTGTTGTGGATTCGGAAAGTACGGGTGCAGTCTCTTTTGGTCTGGCTCAGAAACTTGCCGTACATTTGAACGCAAATTATTTTAAAATAGAGGATCTTAAAATCAATCAATTGGTTGATATCGCAAAAGGAGAAAGATTTTGAAAAACAGGAATGTTTACCCTTTTTTGGCTATTGAAGGTCAGGAAGAGATGAAACTTGCACTTATACTCAATATTATCAATCCAACCCTTTCAGGGGTGCTGATTCGAGGTGAAAAAGGCACGGCAAAATCTACGGCTGTTCGAGCCCTGGCTCAAATACTCCCGGCAATTGAAAAGATAAAGGACTGCCCGTTCCAGCATGACCCTAAAGAAAAACATGATGTCTGTATGGAATGCTATAGAGTGGATTGTCGGGGTCGTGTTATTGAAAGTCTTAATGGCAGACAGGGATCTGAAATCATTATGGAGGGCATAAAGGTTATTGAATTGCCAGTAGGCGCTACTGAAGATCGTGTGGTGGGTACCATGGACATGGAGCAGGCTTTGAAAAAAGGGGAAAAACAGGTGGAACCAGGTATTCTGGCTGCTGCTCACCGAGGGATTCTCTATGTAGATGAAGTAAATCTTCTAGATGATCATGTGGTGGACGTACTCCTTGATTCTGCCGCCATGGGAGTTAACACCATTGAAAGGGAAGGCATTTCTTTTTCCCATCCATCCAGATTTACTCTTGTGGGTACCATGAATCCGGAAGAAGGAGAGCTTAGACCTCAACTTCTGGATCGATTCGGGCTCTGTGTCAACATCAGTGGAATATCAGATCCCGATGCCAGGGTCAGCATTATGGAACGTCGTACACACTTTGATGAAGACCCGGAAGGGTTTATGAACCTCTGGGAAGAGGATTCCAAAATACTTATGGAGAAAATCAGACAGGCAAAAATTCTTTTTCCGGATGTAACCTGTCCAAGACCCATGCTCTATGAAATTGCATCTTATTGCCTGGATGTGGGGGTGGATGGTCACAGAGGAGATATAATTATTTTAAAGACAGCCAAAACCCTGGCTGCATATGAAGGCAGAACTCAGGTTGAATCAAAGGATATTGAAAAGGCAGCTAAACTGGCATTACCCCACAGAGTGAGGCGCCAGCCTTTGCAAGATATTGTAGCAGATGTGTCTTCCATCAGAGAAAAGAATAAAGCAACAGGATATTCATCTTGATTAAAATAGAAAATCTTTGCAAAACTTATAAAACTATCCAGGCTCTTAATGATGTCAACCTGCAGGTGAATAAAGGAGAGCTTTTTGCTTTCCTTGGACCCAACGGCGCAGGAAAAACTACCACCATACGGATATTAACAGGGCTTACCCGATTAAGTTCCGGAAGAGTGATGCTTAATGGGTTTAACGTGGAAAACCCAGGAATTGAAAGCCGTCGCCAATGCGGACTGGTGCCTCAGTCCATTAACCTTGATCAAGAGCTTTCAGTGTTTGAAAATCTCAATATCCACGGCAGACTTTTCAGGATGAACAAACAGAAAAGAATCCGAAAAATTCAGGAACTCCTTGATTATGTAGAAATGGGTGACAGAAAAAAGACTCTTGTCAAGAATTTGTCCGGAGGTATGAAACGGCGGCTCATGATAGCAAGAGCGCTTTTGCATTCCCCTGCTATTCTGTTTTTGGATGAACCCACTGTAGGGCTGGATGCAGGGATGCGCCGCAAAATTTGGGCATTGATCAAGAAAACTCAACAGCACGGTATCACTATTTTTTTGACCACCCATTACATTGAGGAAGCAGAATTTTTGGCAGACAGAGTAGCTTTTTTGGACAGGGGAAACATTGTGGTGGTGGATTCTCCGGGAAATCTTATAAACTCACAGGGCACATGGGCTTTGGACCGTCTCATGGAAGATGATATGGAAACCATTTATTTTAATGACAGGAAAGAAGCTAATAACTATATTGCCATCCGTAAAGACAGTTTTACCTTACGGCGGGTCAATCTGGAGGATTCTTTTTTGGCTTTAACAGGGAAAAAGGTAAAATGATACAGGGAACGCTTGCAGTCTATTACAGGGAATTATTAATACTAAGGCGGCGATTATCAAGGCTTGTGCCTTCCTGGGCAGTATCTCCATTGCTCTACTTGATTGCATTTGGCTATGCCATGGGAAAACATGTAACAATTGACGGGCATACATATATGGAATTTCTTATTCCCGGTCTTATAGCCATGAGCAGTATGACTCAGGCCTTTGCCATTTCAGGCGAAATTAATATTGCACGGTTTTACTGGCATATTTTTGAGGAGATTCAGGCAGCACCCGTATCTGATTTTTCCTATGTCTTAGGCGAAGTTTTGGCAGGGATGACAAGGGCTTTTCTTGCAATCACGGTGATCCTGGGGTTAGGACTTTTGTTTGGGGTTGTGTTGTCCTGTAATGCTTGGTTCTGGCTTGCTGTTTTTCTCAATAGCTTTGTGTTTGCTTCCCTTGCAGTGGGGCTTGCTATGCTGGTCAAATCCCATGCAGACCAGGCCATGGTCACAAGTTTTGTGATAACGCCCATGGCTTTTTTAGGAGGCACTTTTTTTCCAGTGGAAAATTTTCCTTTCTGGGCACAAAAGATAATCAATCTTTTGCCGCTGACCCATGCATCTACAGCTATACGTACAGCATCGTACGGTCAAACACCATCTTTATTTTCCTTTATCATTCTTGGTGTAACAGGAGGAGTGTTTTTTTATATTTCCGTGTTATGTGTTAAAAAGGCAAAGGACTAATCTGGGTCATTAAGATTTTTTCATTAGGGTTAAGCTTATACACACCGATAAAGAAGAATGAATATGTAGGTGATATTCACAGCAATAATTTATTCAAGGGAAAAAGTATGCTTGTAAAAAAAAAATGATTGACTCTCAGTCAGTTGATGTTATAATATTACAATAATTTTTAATAATGGCAAGATAAATGAAAAGAATTTCAAAAAAACCCGATGAAAGAAAAGAAGAAATTATTCTTGCATCCCAAGATTTGTTCATTAAAAAAGGCTATATAAAAACTAAGGTTAGCGATATTGTCAGGCAAATCAATGTTTCCCAGGGCACATTCTATTATTATTTCAAATCTAAGGAAGAAGTCGTTAATGCTATCGTAGATCTGTATATCAAGGATTTGGTGGATAGTGCCTTGCCGGTTATTAATAACACAAAGTTAACTGCCCTGGAAAAGCTTGAAATGATGTCAAACAGTCAGTTAGAGATTAATCTTAAAAAAAATAAGGATATTCATGGCATTAAAGGTGTTGATATTCATGAAAAAGTGATTGCACAAATTGTAGAAAAATACGTACCCTTAATAGTCGAAGCCTATAAACTGGGACAAGAAGAAGGCGTTTTTAAGGTTAAAAGAAATATCCATGAGTTAACAGAATTTTTTGTGGTAGCGGCAAATATTTTGTTTGACCCCGGGATATTTCAATGGAAAGACGCGGAAAAGCAAAAACGATTATCATTTATCATAGAATATATGGAGAAATGCTATAAAGCACCAAAAGGATCTTTTGATTTTTACAGACGACTGATGAATTCAGCCGAAAAACTTTCGTAAACAAAGCAAAAACTAACAAAAACGGTTTATTATTTTTTAAATTCGGAAGCGCAAGACTGGATTGCCCGTTTTCGTGGAAATAACATGCTTCATTTTGCGCACTTACTGGAATTTTTGAGTGCTCCTTTATTGATTATTATTGCAACTCATTGGATGCTTTACTTAATATGGAAGGGCTGCTATGCATTTTAAATTCTCTCCCGCTTCTTCCCTTGGGCTTTTTATTTATCGGGATTGCCGTTCATCGATCAAAGATAGTTTCACGTTTTGAAAGTGTTCAAATTGTTTTGGGATCTGCCTTGCTGCTAAACCCCGAGATTGAAATCGTAAATTTAACCGCTTCGATAATTTTGCTGATTCCTTTTTCAATATATTCAATAAAATTGCTACAGGATAAATAAACATGACAACAAAACTAAAATAAGGATTCCAAAAATGACTGCAGGATTATTGCATTCCAGATTTCCTAAATTCAGAGATATTGCTTTTACCGTTAATTCAAATATTGAAGATATCCGGATAACTCTGGATATATAAATTAAATATTTAAAGGAGAACCAAACATGATAGACACCCAAATATGGTGGGGAATCATTCGGGCATATGGCAGCGATATTTTTCCTCTGCAAATTATTACCGTATTTATGGCAGCCGTTATTACCGGGCTGATCATTAAAAGACCAGGAACCCTGACAGATTTTTTTGTAAAAATATATTTCACATTTTGCTTTGCATGGATCGGGATTGTTTTTTTTCTCATGCATGCCCAGCTTTTTCCAGGGATACAGGAAAAAGTACAGGCCGGATTATTTATTACCTTGTCCGTGTTATTCGGGCTTGATATATTCAGAAAAAAAATAAATTTCAAGTGGCCTGTGAGCAGATGGCATCAGATGGTAAGCTCTTTTTTACTTTTTGCTGTTTTTGCGTACCCCTTGGTGGGAATGGCTGCAGGTCATTTTTTTCCTGGAATGATCATTGTGGGAACACATCCCTGCCCGACAACAGCATTTGCTCTTGTTTTGCTGGCTGCAGCACTTCCAGGGACAAACAAACTTTTATATATTTTGCTCTTGATATGGGCAATTCCATTTCCAATTTTCATCCAGATCCCTAAATTTGGCGTTTATGAGGATACAATAATGTTAATATGTGGACTTTTTGCTTTAATTATACTCTTGAAACCATGCTTAAAAAATAAAACAGGAGATTTATAATGAATTGTAGAATATCACCGTTCTGGTGGCCAGGGTAAAAGGCAAGGGACTGGTTGTTTTTACCGGGTGTGGGCATCCGACAATAGAGGTGATTCTAAAAATGGTAAGTCGCCTGTCCAATGAGCCGATCCATGCCATTGGGGGCGGGCTCCATTTTCCAATAACAGACGGGAGAGGCAATCGTGCGGGAATTCGTTTCCAGACCATAATCGGTACTGGGAAATCTCCCTGGCAACGGATTACTGATGACGATCTCGCCAAAACAATATCACTCATTAACAAAACCGCGCCGGAAAAAGTATTTCTTTCCGGGCATGATATTTGTGATCATTCTATAGGCCGTATGAAAAAAGAACTGAAGTCCACGTGTGAAATATTAACAGCGGGGAAAACATATTCTTTCTAATGCAATAATTCAAATCCCCGGCTGAAAAAATCAGCTGGACACTATTTGACCTCCGTCAGGAACTATAATCTTGGCGGAGGATGGAGAAGATCATGACAAATACATCAAATCATTTTATAGAAGCTTTTATCCGGATGAACACCCAGTGTTTCCCATATTCAATCATTGTGCCTGCCAGATGGAAAACCTTTTATGACCGGGCTTTTTTCTGGAATCATACCCCGTCCCTGGTAGGAAAACAACTGGGATATTTAATTTCAGGTCCTTTGGATCCCAATCTGGTTCAAATACTGGAAGCATCGTTGACCACGTGGCAGGATGCCAATCATGCCGGAATTGTGACTGATGAATGTACCGATTCCATAGAACCGGATAATTTGTTACAGAATTTTGCAGACCGGTTGCTGAATTGTTCAGTAAATGACTATACCTTTTCTTAAAATATTCTGGGTGTAGGCGGACAATAACTTTTATTTGATCAGGTTGTGAATATTGTATCCAAAAATCATTTTTTTTTGAGCTATGGAGAACCCTGCTTTATCAGATAGTCTTTCAACTATTTCAAATTCTTTTTTCAAGAGTTGCAATACTTAGCCGCTCTTTTGCTTGTTTTGTTTCAAGGCAAAGAATTTTTGCCATCTCTTATTTTTTTGTTACATTTGCAACTATTTTTGAAGAGAAATTGTGGACATGACCATCAATTATCATGTTTCTGATTATCTATTTTTCCATTCAGGCCTTCTTTTTTCTTCAAAGCTTTTAATCCCTTCAAGAGTATCTTCGGTTTTCATAAGAGTATTGAGGAAATAGTCGCTGGCAAGCTGTACTGCCTGATGAAAGTTGGTGCCAACATGCCTTTTAACCGCTCTTTTATTCATTTTGAGAATTAAAGGGCTTGCATGGCATATTTCTTTTACATAGCTTTCAACAGTTTCATCAAACTTATCAATTGCTACAGCTTTTGAAACAAATCCTATAGATTGAGCTTCAGCAGCAGAATAATTTTTACCTGTTGTGCAAATTTCAATTGCTTTTGCAGTGCCGACAAGTTCTGGTAATCTAATGGCTGCATAGGGAGGGAAAAAACCTAATTTAACTTCTGGCTGCCCAAGTATTGCTTTTTCAGATGCAATTACAATATCCGCTGCAATGGCAAGTTCTAATCCACCTCCAAGGCATGCGCCATTAACTGCTGAGATTACAGGAATATCAATCAGATTGATAAGTTCAAAAATTTTATTGAATACAAGAACCATTTCACTAACTTTCTTAGGCGTGTGGTCAGAAACTTCAACACCTGCGCAGAAACTTTTACCTTCTCCTGTGATAACAACACATTTAAGGTCAGCATCTCCTGCAATTTTTTCAAGTTCAATGTTGAGTTCCTTCATCATTTCAATATCCAGAACATTATGTTTTGGTCTATCAAGTGTGACTCTTGCAACCTGGCTTTCTTTTTTAATTTTTATAAATTTTGTTTGGGTCATATTGTTTTTCTCCTAAATATATAAAGTTATATCTTGGTAATTATCCTTTAATAATACGTGGCAGAATCATCTGATGTTGCGGGCATATTGATTTTGGATTCTGGTATGCGCCACCTGCAAAAGCTACCATGTATTTTCTTAAGTCTTTTAAGTTGACAATTTCATCAACAAGTCCATGTTTTGCACAGAAAAGAGGTCTGGATGTTTCATGGTATTTGTCTGCAAGAGCATTCATATTGTCAATTACAGGATCAAGTGGATTACCAGCTTCTTTTTCTTTTACAAGACGTCTTGCATAACTTGCGACAGCAGCAGTCTCTCCATGCATTACATATATCTCAGTTGCAATAGTTCCAAGAGTGAATGCATTATGCCTGTTAGCAGTAGGCCCACCCATTACATAATGAGCTGCTGCTGAACCTTTTCTTAAAACAACAAGCATCATGGGAACATCAGTTTGTTGTATTGAATAAATCTGAGATTGTCCAAGTCCAAGAAGTTCTGCCTTTTCAGCAATATCACCAACATCAATACCTGATGTATCCTGGAACCACATTATTGGAATTCTATCTCTACCGCAAAGAGTTATAAATTCGTTCATTTTGATCAGGCCCTGTCTATAGAGTTTTCCTCCAATTCCAGGGTAATCAGCATATTCCGGATATCCTTTACCAAGATATCCTTGTCTGTTACCTATGCAGGCAACAAGAAAACCATCGATTTTACAAATTCCTGTATAAACTTCAGGACCGTAGTCCGGTCGGAATTCACTATGTTCGCCACCATCTACAAGTCTTGAAAGTATTTGATCAAAATCATAAATTCTTTTTGGTTCGATGGGGAGTAGTCTCATAATATCATTTTCAGGATATGCAGGAGCTTTGGGTTCTGCTACTCTGAAAAATTTTGGATTATATGCTGGCATATCTTTCATATAATCTTTTAATCCGTCAAGGACTCCTTTTTCTTCTTCATAAACATATCTGAAAAAACCAGTTTCATCATAATGGGTTTTCGCGCTACCAGGGGGTTTTGCTTTATGGGTTTTTGCTTTTTCAATAAGGGCTTCTGCCATCTCTGAATTAAAACCGCCTTGAGGGGCCATGCCGCTAACAATTCCTGCTCCACCAACTGCGATATTGCAGTCTTTGTGAGCAAAAAGTATTGTAGGGCTTATGCTTTGATATCCGCCGCCTGCTGGATTTGTACCGTAGATTCCCGCTAAAACAGGAATACCCATTTGCTCAAGCTCAGCATGTCTGTAAAAAGGAGTACCTGCACCTCTTCTGTTGGCATAGAATTTTTCCTGCTCAGGAAGTTTTGCTCCACTGCAATTTACAATCCATACTAAGGGAAGGTTTAATCGTTTTGAAAGATCTGTAACTCTCAGGATGTTTTCCGATTGACCCGGCATCCAGGCGCCTGCCATAAGTTTATTATCAAACCCGATTATTATTGCCCATTTTCCGGAAATCTTCCCAATTCCATCAACAACATTTGTAGTCCCTTCTTCGTTGTCCAAAGGATTATAAAGAGAATGTAAAGGGCACCATGTTCCCTCATCAACCAGGTAATCAAGGCGCTGCCATACAGTCATCTGGCCCCG
Source organism: Desulfobacterales bacterium (assembly GCA_023143455.1). GTDB lineage: Bacteria > Desulfobacterota > Desulfobacteria > Desulfobacterales > Desulfobacteraceae > JAIOSM01. The sequence goes on along the minus strand of JAGLHT010000032.1, from coordinate 7,991 downwards.
GGAATTTATTTTTTCAGTTGGAAGCCCGACATGTTTAATCTTATCAACAGCTTCGTTGATTTTCCCTTCAGCAGCTTCAATCTCTTTAATATTGTCTTCAGTTCGTTTAAGCTCCCCTTTTTTAAGTTCTTTTCCAAAGGGATCCATTTTTTCAAAATATGGTCTCATGTTCTAAATGCTCCTGACCTCGTAATGTTATAATGAATTATTCGGTGATCTATTCAATAATGGCAATTTGATCATCTTCTTCTATCTCATCACCTTCTTTTTTCATGATTTTTGTGATTTTGCCATCACATGGTGCAAAAATAGGTGTTTCCATCTTCATAGCTTCTATGATGATGATCTCTTCATCTTCTTCTACTTGGGATCCTACTTCAATGTTCATTTTTATAATTTTACCTGCCATAGGTGCTAATACTTCCTCGCTCATGATAATTGCTCCTTATATTAGTATCAAATTATTTTACTTTTTTACTGTTTTGCTATATGAAACATTGTTCAATATATGTAAAATGTAATACTTGAAATAATATGTCAAGTCATTTTTTACTTGACAAGATAATAAACTTTTTGTTTAAGATAGATCATAATATGAAACATTGTTTTAATATGCAAAACAGTAATGATACAATTATGAATTAAATTTATGAATACTGGTAAAAATAAAATATATACCCTGACCCAGGCTGTTAAGGCTTATATTAATGATGGAGATCACATCTCCATTGGTGGCTTTACTATCAACCGTAATCCAATGGCTTGTGCACATGAAATTATCAGGCAAAAGAAAAAAAACCTTCATGTATATGCCCATTCCAATGGACAGGGCGTAGATGAACTGATTGGAGCAGGTGCTGTAAAGAGAATTGAGATTGCCTACAGTGGCAATGGAAGATTTGCACCAACCTGTTTTTGTTTCAAAAGAAAGATTGAACAAGGTGAGCTTGAGGTTGAAGACTATTCTAATTACCAAATGTCATTGAGATTTCTTGCAGGTTCCATGGGAATTCCTTTTATGCCAACATATTCATCCCTGGGGACAGATATTATTAAAAAATGGGGATTTGACTCTGAATTAAGGAATCAAGAATTAAAAATTTCCAGGGAAAAAATTGTTTTGATGGATAATCCTTTTTTTAAAAAAGAAACCCTAAGTCATAAAAATCAAAAAGATCAACTTGTTTTGGTACCCGCTATTAATCCTGATGTAACAATTATACATGCACAAAAAGCTGACATTGAAGGATGTACAAAAATCGAGGGTTTAGCTTTTGCTGATGTTGAACAGGCAAAAGCATCAAAATGCGTAATTGTTACATGCGAACAAGTTGTTGAGAAAAATGAATTAAAAAAAGATCCAGGCGCCAATCATATACCATCTTTTTGTGTTGATGCTGTTGTTCATGTGCCAATGGGAGCATACCCTACAGCATGCTATAAATATTATGATTATGATCCTGTTTTTCTTGAATGGTATAAAGATATTGCCGTAGATAATGGTAAATTTGTAGAATATTTAAATGATTATATTTTTGGGACAAAGAATCATTCTGAGTTCCTCAACAAAATTACAGATACTAAAAGAATAGAAGATATTAAAGCAGATTTTGAAACAGGATACTCCATTGGGATGAAGAGAAAGTGATTGAATATACTCCTAAAGAAATGATGGTAATTGCAGCGGCAAGAAAAATCAAAAATTTTGATATTGTTTTTTGCGGTACTGGTATTTCAATTCTTGCTGCCATGGCTGCCAAAGATATTCATGCGCCCCAGAGTATAATATTTTTTGAAACAGGGGCTGTGGATTCTGTGCTTGAAGAATTACCTTTAGCAGTTTCTGATCCAAGAGTTATGCATAATGCTTCGAATTATTGCTCCCTTGCTGAAACTTTTGCTTTTATGCAGAATCGCAATACTGGGAAGAATATAATTGGAATAATAGGAGCTGCACAAATAGATCAATATGGCAACCTTAATTCCACATGTATCGGGGATTACAAAAAACCTAGGGTTCGCCTTCCGGGTAGTGGCGGGGCATGTGATGTAGCGTCATTTGTTGGGAGAACAATTATTTTTATGAAACTTGAGAAAAGAAAGTTTGTAGAGAAAGTTGACTATATTACAAGCCCGGGGTGGCTTTCTTGCCCTGATGGACGAGAGAAAGCAGGGCTTATAGCAGATGGGCCAACCTGTGTTGTAACAGATATGGGAATAATGGGTTTTGATAAAGATTCAAAAGAAATGTATTTGACTTATTTTTACCCTGGAATAGACCCTTTAGAAATTAAACAAAATATTGGTTTTGATATTGATGTTTTAAGAGCAAAGGAAATTGAACCTCCTTTACGGACAGAACTTAAAGCATTACGTGAAAAATCTGATCCTGAAAGATTAATACTTGAATGAGGCAAATATGAATGAAAATAAAAAGAACAATCTAAACTCTATTGAAAAAGCTATTAAGGTGTTGCTTAAATTTCAAAAAAGCGGTGCCACTCATGGTATTAGAGAGCTTAGCTCTGAGTTGGGTTTCAGCCCTGCAACTGTGCAAAGAATATTAAAAACTTTAAAAAAGCATGATTTTGTCCGGCAGGATGTTGGAACACGTCAATATTATATAGGCAACATATTTTATAGTTTTATCCAGGCTCTTCACAGATCAAACAATCTTACAAGCATTGCAAGAAGATTTATTGAAAATTTAGCAACAAAGACGAGGGAGACAGCTCATATTAATATTATTGAAGAAGGGTATCGTCTCTGTATTGATACAATAGAATCTCCGCAGACTCTAAAGGCGGGTATGCCCATGGGGAACAGATCACCTCTTTATGCAGGTGCGTCAGCAAAATGCCTTTTAGCTTTCTCCTCAGCTGATTTTATAAAGAACTATATCAAAAAAACAGCATTAGAACCTGTGACTGATAATACGATTTCTAATGTTAGTGATTTGGGAGAAGAACTTGACAGGATAAAGAATCAGGGATTTGCCGTGAGCCTTGGCGAGAGAACACCTGGTCTTGGGTCGTTAAGTGCTCCTGTATTTGATAATACAGGAGTTGTTCTGGCAAGCTTGAGCCTTGCTATCCCGGAGATTAGATTTTCACAAAATGAATATTTAGATGAATGCATAAATATTTTAATCAATGTTGCAAAATCCTTTTCGGAAAGTATGGGCTACAGCGTTGCCAGAGTAAACAATTAAGGAGGAAAAATGGACTTTAAGTTATCAACAGAGCTTTCAATGCTCCAGAAAGAAGTTAGAAAATTTGCAAAAAAAGAAATCGCTCCCAACGCAGACCAATGGGATGCTGACCATTATCTACCCCATAACGAAGTACTCAAACCCATGGGTGAAATGGGATTTTTGAGTACAGTTATCCCAGAAGAATATGGTGGTTCAGAAATGAGCGAGGGATGGATGGCAGCAATGATAGTAACAGAAGAAATTGCCAAAGCTTCTTCTTCTTTAAGAGTCCAGGTAAATATGGAAGTTCTTGGCTGCGCTAATACTATTTATAAATATGGTACTGAAGAAGCTAAGAAAAAATATATTGAAAAGCTTTGTACCTGCGAATATCTAGGTGGTTTTGGTATTACCGAAGCTGATGCCGGATCAGATGTCATGGCAATGGTATCAACTGCAGAAGACAAAGGAGATCATTGGCTTTTGAACGGATCTAAAACCTGGATATCCAATGCAGACTGCGCTGATGCTTTGATTTATTATGCATACACAGACAAGGGAGCAGGCTCTAAAGGTTTGTCAGCATTTGTCATTGAACCTAAAAATTTTGATGGTATTAAAACTTCTTCCCTTGAAAAAATGGGGTCTCATTCTTCTCCTACTGGTGAGCTTTTTCTTGATAATGTAAAAGTTCCAAAGGAAAATATTTTAGGTAAGCCCGGTGATGGTGCAACAATAGTTTTTTCATCCTTGAATCAGACAAGACTTTCAGCAGCAGCAGGCGGTGTTGGGCTTTCCCAGGCATGTCTTGAAGCAGCTATTAAATATTGTAATGAAAGAAAACAATTTGGTAAAACAATCGGTTCATTTCAGATGAATCAGGATATGATCGCCCAGATGGCAACAGATATTGAAGCCTCTCGCCTTTTGGTCTATAAAGCTGCATGGGTAAAAGATCAGGGCAAGCTCAACAATGGTCTTGATGTTGCCATGGCAAAATATTCTGTTGGTGAAACAGTAACAAAATGTTCAAACTTTGCTATGAGAATCCTTGGTGCTTATGGCTATTCACCTGAATATCCTGTTGCAAGATATTATAAAGATGCGCCAACCTATTACATGGTTGAAGGCTCTGCCAATATCTGTAAATGGATTATTGCTCTTGATCAGCTGGGTATTCGAAAAGCTAACAGATAATTATTGATATTATATTATTCAGGTTGTAGAGAAAATAAATTTCATTACAGCCTGAATAAATTCTTTTTTAAGATTGGAGTATTTTTAAATGGATACAAAGAAACTTGTAGAGAAGACTTCGAAAACAGCTAATTTATATTTCAGCAGTGTAAAAAATGAGGAAAAACCATATAATTTATGGAGAGAGTTTGATAAAGACCTTGCAAGGGATATGTCTCTTTATATTACAGGAACAATGTACTCAAGGGAAAAAATTCCCCATCAAACGCGACAGCTTGTGACAGTGGCAGCTCTTACATCACTTTCAAAGCCTGAAGAGTTAAAATTACATGTTCATGCAGCTTTTAATGTGGGGTGCTCCAAAGAAGAGATAGCAGAAGTGATGTTCCAGACAAGTATTTATGCTGGAGTCCCTGCGTGTAACACTGCACTTTCAGTGTTGAAGGCTGTATTGGAAGAAAGAAAAGAGTAATTAATTTTTGTTTACAAAAACAGACAATATTTATACAGTGCCTTTAGTAAATTTTTTTTGGTAAATGGGATTCCAATATGCGCTGGAAAGTTATATTTGGTTTAATAATTATATGCACAAGGAGAGGGCATATCACCTGAAATACTGGGCAACATATTTGATTCATACTATACGACCAAAGAACAGGGCAAAGGTACAGGTCTTGGACTTGCAACAGTTCATGGAATAGTGAAATCCCATGGAGGAGAAATCCAGGTTGAAAGTAAACAAGGTAAAGGCACAATTTTTAAAATATATTTCCCTGTAACAGACAAAGAAGAACAAAAAAGAGAATATGATGCCGATCACATTGAGATTGCAGGCAAGGAAAAATTACTTTTTGTTGATGATGAAGAAGTTATCGCTGATGCATTTGGTGAATTGCTTGATGCATTAGGGTTTGATGTTGATACTTTTGTAATGCCGGAAGAAGCTCTTAAGAGAGTAACAGAAAATTTATTTGATGTAATAATTTCCGACTTTCAGATGCCGACGATGAATGGGATTGAGTTTGCAAAAGAAATTAGAAAAATAGATAAAAAGGTTAAAATAATTATTTGTTCCGGGGACTTATCTTCAATCTCAGACGAAGAATTTAATACTTTAGATTTGTATTCAATTATTCAAAAACCGTTGGAATATGGTGAACTTGCACAGCTAATTCAACAGGCAATTAATTCAAGATGAAAACTGATCTTACAGGACAAATTGAGAGAATTACTTTTTTTAATGAAGAAAATAATTTTGCTATTTGTAAAATTAAAGTTAAGGGTGAGCGAAATCTTGTAACTGTGGTTGGGAATATGATGAATCCAACTCCTGGCGAAATTTTGAAGATGCAGGGTAAATGGATAGATCATCCGAAATTTGGCACTCAATTCAGAATTGATACTTATAAAACCCAGGTACCTGCTACAGAATTCGGGATAAAAAAATATCTTGGATCAGGGCTTATTAAAGGGATCGGTCCTGTAATGGCCGATAGGATTGTGAAAGAGTACGGTAGTAAATCTCTTGATATTATTGAAAATAATATATCAAAACTTTTAAAGGTAGAAGGTATAGGGAAAAAAAGAATTTCAATGATAGAAAAGGCATGGGAAGAGCAAAAAGAGATTAGGAATGTTATGCTTTTCTTACAATCCCATGAAGTAAGTTCTGCTTACGCAACAAAGATTTTCAAGCAATATGGTGATGATGCAATAGAGGTTGTTACAGAGAACCCGTACAGGCTTGCTGATGATATTTTCGGGATTGGTTTTATTACAGCTGATAAAATTGCGGAAAAATTTGGCTTTGAAAAAGATTCAATATTGAGGATAGAATCAGGAATTCTTTTTACTTTACATTCTCTTTCCAATGAAGGTCATGTTTGTTACCCCTTTGAAGATTTGGTTAAGAAAGCAGAAGAATTGCTTGAAACAAAAAGGGATCGCATTGTTGAAGCAATTGATATCGCAAAACATAATAAGAAAATAGTAATTGAAGAAACAATTGAACAAGAGAACATAATCTTAAAAAGTGTGTTCTTGTCCCAATATTTTTTTAGTGAAAAAGGTATCGCTTCCAGATTAAAAAGCATTAAAGCACAAAGTTCCAGCATAAGAAAGATTGATGCAGGCAAGACCCTTGACTGGGTTCAGGGTGAAGTTACCATTAAGCTTGCGAAAATGCAGAAAAAAGCAATTACTATGGCACTTGATGAAAAGCTCCTTGTTATTACAGGCGGTCCAGGTACAGGTAAAACAACTATTATTAATGCAATTATTAAAATTTATAAAAAACTTGGTATAAAGATTTTACTTGCAGCTCCTACTGGAAGAGCTGCTAAGAGAATGAATGAAGCAACCTTTCATCCTGCAACAACAATACATAGAATGCTTAAGTATTCCATGATAAAAGCAGGGTTTGAAAAAGATGAAACCAATCCATTGAAATGCGACCTTTTAATACTTGATGAATCATCAATGATTGATACATATCTTATGTATCAACTTTTAAAAGCTGTTCCTGATTTTTGCTCAATTATTTTTGTAGGGGATGTTAATCAGCTTCCATCAGTTGGAGCAGGTAATGTTTTAAATGATATCATTTTATCAGGCATGTTTAGCGTGGTCGAGCTTGACACTATTTTCAGACAAGCACGAAAGAGCTTAATAATTGTCAACGCCCACAGAATAAATAATGGCGATTTCCCTTTTATTAATTCAGATGAGAAAAGTGATTTTTTCTTTATTCAAAGAGAAGAAGTTGAAGATGTTGTAAAGACAATTGTTGAGCTTGGCAAAGTAAGGATACAAAAAAAATATGGATTTGATCCTATTAATGATATTCAGGTACTAACACCCATGCATAGAGGGCTTGCCGGTTCGGCAAATCTTAATGTGGAGCTCCAAAAGGCGTTAAATCCCGGTGAGAGCGGTCTGTCAAGTTTATTTCGAGGAAATCGGGAATTTAAAGTTAACGATAAAGTTATGCAGATTAGAAATAATTATGATAAGCTTGTGTTTAATGGTGATATTGGGGCTATTGGGCAGATTAATTTTGAAAACCAAAAATTAATTATTGTTTATAATAAAAGAGAAGTCGAATATGACTTTTCAGAGCTTGATGAAATTATTCATGCCTATGCTGTTTCAATCCATAAGTCTCAAGGGTCTGAATATCCTGTAGTGATAATTCCAATTGTAACTCAGCATTATATTCTTTTACAAAGAAACCTTATTTATACTGCTGTCACAAGAGGGAAAAAACTTGTGATAATGGTTGGGACTAAAAAAGCCCTTGCAATGGCAGTAAATACAGTGAAATCAGAAAAAAGATTTACAGGATTAAAAAGAAGGCTGACCTGGTAAGACACCTATTACACAGGTTAAAGTGAACAACTTATTCATGTAGTCTATTCCTTGATGGTAAATAATAATATAATATTTGCTATTTTTTTTAAAAAATATATGAATTCATATAAAATGCAACCCATAAAAATACAAATTAAAAAAAGACCATAATCCGAGCATCAACCATGATGCCTTGTGGCTTTAGCCCGAGGTACGTGACTGAAATTACCACCGGCTCAGATATATATTAACC
>JAGLHT010000031.1 GCA_023143455.1 Desulfobacterales bacterium | reverse complement strand
TCATTGCAGCAATCACAGGACATGATGTCCCGGGTGGCGCATCAATAATGTTTATGATATCAGGATCTATATATGAGCGAACTTTCTCAATTAATGGAGGAACCATTGCTTCACCAATTCGCGATTTACCATGTATAAAATCAATATTACCTGATTTTCCAATCTCGATTACTCCTAGCTCACGACCTTTTTCTGTTATTGCATTCTCAGGACATATAACCATACAACCACCACAGCTATGACACAACTCTGGAAAAGTCAAAACAGTTTTGCCTATAATAACAATTGACTTAAATCTGCATATTTCAACGCATTTATTACAATAAGTACATTTATCTTCATCAATTACAGGAATCGGAGTAAATATTTTTTCTGTTTGAACTATCTTTGGGTTTAAAAAAAGATGTGAATTAGGTTCTTCTACATCACAGTCAAGAATCTTCACGCCCTTTCCAAGAGAAGCAGATAAATTTGTGGCAACAGTTGTCTTCCCTGTACCACCCTTTCCGCTTGCAACACTTATAATCATAAATTTGTCCTCTTATTTAAATCAGGATTTGTCATTTTTATTATGTTATTTAAATAATCAAATAATTTTTGACCATCTTCTGAGCATGGTTTAACGGGAATCTGCATCAGAACACCTAATCCCTCTGTTTCTTCATGGAAATCTTTTGAAGAAAGGTTACTTATTGCTGCAGTATTGAGAAATGGGTTTTCAAAAACAACCTTGTTCAAACATTCGATCCCTTTCATGTCTGATAGCATCTCGTCTACAAACAATAAATCAAACTTGTTATTTTCTATTTGTAAAAGGACATCTTCACATTTCATAACCCAAGTAATTTCAACATCACTTTTTTGCAAACCTGTTGAAAATTCTAACAAAGAATCTTTGTCAGGAGTTGCTATTAATATCTTAACCATCTATTTATCCTTCTTTATATATTAAAAACATACTTCAACTTTAACGTTTCTAACTTTTGCCCTGATCACCGCCCTGACCTTTGCCTTTGCCTTTTCCTTGCCCTCTGCCCTGCCCCTGGCCCTGACCTTTGCTTTGTCCTTGACCATTTCCCTTGCAAGGTCCCTGGCCTCTGCCTGTTCCTGCTCCCTGACCCTGTGGACCTGTTCCGTCTGATTTTGGCATATTAACCTCCTTTGCATTCTTATATTTAAAGCCGCCACATCCATTTCTTTGTCTAAAAATATTTTTTTTGCATCCTGGCATAAGGAACTCAGTGACAATTTTATTCTTAATATATGCTTCTAAAACTACATCTATTTGACCTGTGATAAACGAAATTAATTTTATTTTACTTGTTTCAATCATGTCTGAAAATCTTTTAGAAATAGCGCCGCAAATTAAGACATTAATTCCAAGATTTGTAAGGGTTTCATTTAAATCAGAAGCCATCTCTGAATTAAGAAGTTCATACTGCCTGTTAACAACCTTGTTGTTTTGAACTTCTACAATAATCAGCTTGCGCGCTGAATCAAAAACAGGTGATATTCTGTTTCCCCAAATTGTTAATGCAATTTTCAAATTATTTTTCCTCCCTGCCTTACTCTAAAAGCAATGTTTATACCAATACTCATTTTATTTTTATAACATACTGTGATTATACGAGATATAAAATTACGAGCTTTATAAATAAGGCTGTAGGTCAAAAAGAGTCGCATCTTTACGACGCAAATAGTAGCAAAAATGCGACTCTTTATTAATATCAAAAATCTTTCTATCATTTTCTTCCATCAAATTTCCTTACAAGGATTTACCATTATTCATAAAATAACAACCATATTTTTGCTGTCTGTATATCACCCTGCTTGATAAATCTTTGAAAACAAATATTACAAAGTAGTAATGCTACCAAATCTTATGGCAAATATTTTGATTTATCAATTGTTTTTAAAAACAGATTGTGTTATTTTTTATATTTTTATGGTTTTTACTATTTATCACCATGGATTTTTAATGATAATTTAAGCGGCGGCTGAAAGTTAAATCCAAAGCTTATGGACAATAAAAAGGATAAATAAATGATGCTTCAAACAAAACTTTCCAAAGGGGACTTTGTCGTACTTGCAGAAATGAGCACCCCCAAGGGAGTTGATATCTCCGATCTTGTAACAAATGCCAGACATCTTAAATCCAGAATAGAAGCTGTTGTGATTCCTGACATGGATAATGGCGTTATGCACATGAGCGCCCTGGCCGGTGGTGCGATCATACGGCAGCAGGGGTTGGAACCCATGATTCATATTTATGGGCGGGACCGTAATCGAATGGCCTTACAGGGCGATATGCTGGCTGCCCATGTTCTCGGAATTCACAATCTTCTGGTTGTGCAGGGTGAAAATATTGACCTGGGTGACCATCAGAATGCAAAACCAGTTGATGACCTTAATGAACTGGATTTGCTGGCCATGGTTAATTCTCTTTTAAAAGGAACAGACCTTGCTGGTTTTGAATTACAAGGAAAGCCTAATTTTTTCACAGGGTGTCAGGTTCAGCCCATCCGGGATGATGGTCATCTTGAAGAAGAATATGTAAGTGCCAAAGCAAAAGTAGAAGCAGGCGCACAATATATAATGGTTCCACCTGTTTTTGATATTACCTACTATACAAAAATCTTAAATAAATTCAAATCATTAAATGTGCCAGTGATTGCCACGGTTTTCATGTTAAAAAATGTGGGTATGGCCCGTTATATTTCCATTAACTCCCCTGACTCAAGGCTGTCTGAGTCATTGATCAGCCGGATTCGGAAAGCTAAAGACCGGGAAGCTGAATGTATACGCATTTCAGGAGAAATGATCAAAGAACTCAAAAATGAGGCCCAGGGTATAAAGATTTCTGCTTCAGGCTGGGAAGACCGTTTACCGGCAATCCTCGACTGTGCAGGACTTTAACATGATTTATCCATTTTCATTATCTGTGTGAACAAATATTGCAGGTGATGGATACCCACAAATAAAAACAGGTTATAAATGCAAAAGCTTAAAGATATTCAACAAAACAAATCAAATAACAAAAGCGTGCTTGTTATCGGTGGTGGTGTAGGAGGAATACGTGCGGCGTTGGATTTAGCTGAATCCAGCCGAAATGTCATACTTATTGATAAATCATATTCCATTGGTGGATTGATGACCCAGCTAGATCGAACTTTTCCAACCAATAATTGTGATTTATGTACGGTATCTCCCCATTTATCCGAAAATACTAGACAAATTCATCTCGATATTCAACCCATGACCCAACTTGAGCAATTAACAGGTGAGGCTGGCAATTTTATGGCCACACTTGTCACTGAACCAAGATATATTGATATGGATAAATGTACAGCCTGTGGGGAATGCTATAAACAATTCCCCGAAGCAGTTCGTTTTACCCCGGGACTTGATCCTCGGGCACCGACCTGCATGCGTTATCCCCAGGCAACACCCTATGCTTTTTCCATTGATATGGAAAAAGTAATCGATATAAAGGCATTACAAAAGGTCTGTAAAGCAGGTGCGATTATCCCCCATGACACACAAAAGAAAACCACGGTTGAAGCGGCATCTGTTGTGTTAAGTGCTGGTGCACAGCTTTTTGATCCTACAGTATTGGACAATTTTGGCAGCGGGCAATTTGATAATGTTGTAACGGGTTTGGAGTATGAACGGATTATGTCCGCTTCCGGTCCTTTCCAGGGTGATCTTGTAAGGGTGTCCGATAAAAAACGCCCTAAAAAAGTGGCATGGATTCAATGTGTCGGATCAAGAGGAATTAATAAGGCGGATGTGCCTTATTGTTCCGGGGTTTGCTGTATGTACGCATTGAAAGAAGCTATGGTCACAAAAGAACGCTTTGCCGAAAGCATTGAAGCCACAATTTTCTATATGGATATGCGAACCTATGGCAAGGATTATGAACTCTACTTTAACCAGGCAAAAAATGATTATAACGTCAGGATGATTAGAAGTCGACCCCATTCCATTATTGAAAACAACAAAACCAAAGATCTTTCCATTACCTACGCTATAGAAGAAGGTCTTCAGAAAACAGAAGAATTTGATATGGTTGTGCTTTCAACCGGGTTCAGGGTTCCTGAAACAACTATTGAGCTCGCCAACCGGCTTGGCATTGAATTAAATACCCATAATTTTACAAAAACCGATCATTTTAACTCGGTACAGACCTCAAGACCCGGTGTGTATGTCTGCGGTGTGATCGAAAGTCCAAAAGATATTCCTGAAACAATGGTTCAGGCAAGTGCTGCCGCCAGCATGGCAGCATCCGATTTTCCCATAGCAAAGGATGTGTCTCTGGCTGAAAACGAGTTTATGCCGGAGCGGGATGTCTCAATGGAAGCGCTGAGAATTGGTGTTTTTATCTGTGACTGCGGATTGGAAATCGGCGGGGTGGTTGACGTTGACAAAATGGTGGAATTTGCTGGGACAAGACCCGATGTTGTTGTTTCCCATGCCGTTGGGTACGGCTGTAGCAGTGAATCCATGATTATGATTGAAGCATCCATTAAAGAAAACAAGCTAAACCGAGTTGTGATTGGTGGCTGTTCACCCAGAACCCATGAGACTAAATTTCAGGATCTGCTGCGCAGGGCTGGATTAAATAAATATCTGGTGGAAATAGTCAACTTAAGGGATCAAAACACATGGCCCCATATAGGACAACCCAAAGAAGCATTAGACAAGGCTTTTAAACTTCTTCACATCGGCATCAACGGTGTCAGAAAAAGTCGATCACTCATGGATTATACGCTGCCCATGAGCCCAAATGCACTGGTAGTGGGTGGCGGTGTCACGGGAATGACAGCAGCACTTCAACTGGCAAACCAGGGAATTAAAGTCTATCTTGTGGAGAGAGACTCTTCCTTGGGCGGATTGGCAAAGTCAATCAGAAAAACAATTGAAGGGGATGATGTGGGGTCATTTATGACTCAATTAGTTAATGATGTGTCAGCCCATGAAAAAATTCAGGTATTGACAAGGACCATTATCGTTGATCATTCCGGTATGCCGGGACGTTTTAAAACAGGCATTCAAAGCGGTCCAAGAATGAACTATATGCAGCTGAATCACGGAGTTACCATTTTTGCCACAGGAGCTTTGCCAAACCGTCCTGATGTGTATGGTCTGGGAACCCATGACAATATAGTAACACAGCTTGAACTGGATGCAGTGATTGAAGATGATCCAGATAAAATAAAATCATTGAATCAGGTGGTCATGATTCAATGTGTCGGCTCAAGAGAACCCGATAACCCCAATTGTTCAAGAGTCTGTTGCCAGGCGGCCATAAAGAATGCGCTGCGCATTAAAACCATTAATCCTGATGCACAGATTTTTATTTTATACCGCGATATTCGCACTTATGGTTTTCAGGAAGATTACTACCGAGAAGCCAGAAATATAGGCGTTGTTTTCACCCGGTTCTCATTAGAAAATAGACCCGAAGTCAAAGTTGAAAATGATCAGGTGTCTGTGTTTGTAGATGATATAATTCTTGGCAGTAAAATTCAAATTGAAACAGATTGTCTTGCTTTGAGTACTGGGATGATTGCTGATGATGAAACCACGGAAGATTTGTCCATGATGTTTCATCTGCCAAGAACAATGGATAATTATTTTCTTGAGGACCATGTAAAACTCAGACCTGTTGACATGTCTGTCCGAGGGATTTTCATTGCCGGGACAACGCATTCCCCAAAAACAATCAGGGAAAGCATTACCCAGGCCTATGCAGCGGCAGGGCGGGCACAAACCCTGCTGGGTAAAAAAGAAATCAATCTGGGGGCTGCGGTTGCCAAAGTAGACGGATCTAAATGCGCTGCCTGTCTGGTCTGTGTTCGTGCCTGTCCATACAGTATTCCATTTATTAATGAAGACGGTTATTCACAGATTGATCCGGCAAAATGCCATGGATGCGGGATTTGTGCCGCAGACTGTCCGGCCAAGGCCATCCAGTTGCTTGTCTATGAAGATGATCAGATTCTGGCCAAATTAGATTACTTGTTTGGAGGATTGAACTAATGGAAAATTTTGAACCGGAAATCGTTGCATTCTGCTGTCATTACTGCGCCTATACCGCCGCTGATATGGCGGGCAGTAAGCATATATATTATCCGGCAAATGTAAAAATCATTCGGGTACCATGCACCGGAAAAGTGGATACCATTCATATTATGAAAGCTTTTGAAAAAGGAGCCGATGGTGTTTATGTAGCCGGATGCCTTGAAGGAGACTGTCACTTTAAAAATGGGAATACCCGAGCCAAATACAGGGTGGAACAGGTACAAAATATACTAAAAGATCTTGGATGGGAAATTGAACGTCTGGAAATGATCAACATGTCGGCAGGAATGGGCGAACGATTTGCCAGTACTGCACTTGAATTTACAAAAAAAATTAAACAATTGGGACCCAGTCCCATTAAAATAATCAACACAGAGAAACATCAGCAGGTAGCTGACTGATGTTTACATCTTCGGAGAAAAGAATATGATAACAGCAGAACAAAAACCGTTAAAGGAAATTATAGAATATATTTCACCCTATGACCGGATTCTTCTGGTGGGCTGTAATGAGTGTGTGACCGTATGTGCAGCTGGTGGAAGAAAAGAGGTCGGACTTCTGGCATCAGCCCTTAACCTGAATTGTTTAAAACAGGGCAGGACGATTGATATTAAAGAGATTACACTTGAAAGGCAATGCGATCCTGAATATGTTGAAGAGCTCGTATCTGAAATTGACAGGGCAGATGCTATTCTTTCCATGGCGTGCGGCTGCGGTGTACAGACTATTGCAGAAAGGTATAAGGAAAAACCAGTGTTTCCTGCCGTTAATACAAAATTCATGGGCGCCTCGGTTTCCCAGGGAATCTGGGCTGAAAGATGCCAAGGTTGCGGTGACTGTTTGCTGGGAATCACCGGTGGTATCTGCCCTGTGGCAAGATGCTCCAAGCACCTGCTCAATGGTCCCTGCGGCGGAACATCTAATGGTATGTGTGAAATAGACCCGGATGTTGATTGTGCCTGGCGTTTGATATGGGAAAGACTTAAAGCTCTTGGAATGGAAAAGCGATATGAAGAAATTATGGAAGCAAAAGACTGGCGACCGGCTGGTGGTGGCGGACCCAGAAAAATAGTCAGAGAGGATTTGTCATTATGAAAACTGAAAGCAGACTGGAAAAAATATTGGCATCTGGAAATCTTGCGGTGACATCTGAATGCGGGCCTCCCCGGGGCGCACTGCCTGAAAAGGTAAAAGAAAAGGCAAGCCTTTTAAAAGATCATGTTGATGCGGTCAATGTAACAGACAATCAGACCGCTATGGTGAGAATGTCCAGTTGGGCAGCGGGTGTGATTATAAAGCAAATGGGGATGGATCCTATTCTCCAGATGGTGACCCGAGACCGGAACCGTCTTGCCATGCAGAGTGATATTATTGGTGCCTATTCCCTTGGGATTAATACCATGCTATGTCTGTCAGGCGATCATCCAAAATTTGGGGATCACCCCATGGCCAAGGGAGTATTTGATCTGGATTCTGTTCAATTGGTGCAGATGGTTAAAAAAATGCGGGATGAAGGCAAATTCCAGGGAGGTGCTGATATCCAAAATCCGCCGAAAATGTTTGTCGGGGCAGCTGCCAACCCTTTTGCTGATCCTTTTGAGCTTCGGGTCATGCGCCTTGCCAAAAAAATCAAAGCTGGTGCAGATTTTATCCAGACTCAGTGCATTTATAATCTGGATAAATTTGAAAAATATATGAAAATGGTATGTGACAGAGGTCTCGATAAACAGGTGTATATCTTAGCCGGGATCACTCCCATGAAATCAGCCGGTATGGCAAGATATATGAAAAATAAAGTGCCGGGCATGGATGTGCCCGATGAGATTATCAAACGGCTGGCAGGGGTCTCAAAGGAAGAACAGCCTGAAGAAGGCATAAAAATAGCCGTGGAATCCATTCAAAGATTAAAAGAAGTTAATGGTGTACACGGATTTCATATCATGGCCATTGAATGGGAAGAAAAGGTTCCCCAAATTGTAGAAAAAACAGGATTATTCCCCCGACCTGTGATATAAAAATAAAAAGAACTCCTTAAAATATAAAAAGGAGTAATAACGTAGTATAGAAATAAAAAGGAGTCCTTAAGATAAAAAAGGAGTAATAACAATGAGCGAAAAACAACTTATTTTAGTCGTAGATGATGATCCCGATCTGGTGGAAGCGGTTTCCATGAAATTGGAATCTCTGGAGTATAGAGTTGCCAAGGCCTATGATGGTGAAGAAGCTATGGAAAAAATAAAAGAAGAAAAACCTGCCATGGTTATCCTTGATGTAATGATGCCAAGAAAAAATGGCTGGGAAGTTTGTAATGATATTAAAAATAATGATGCCTTGAAAGATATTCCTGTTGTCCTCTTGACGGCGGTAGCAAATTCGGTAAGAACTACCAGCTATACCCATCATGATGGCAAAACCACCCTGGCCGACGATTATGTTCCAAAACCCATTGATCTGGACAAATTGATGGAGATTATCGGAGACCATTGCAAATAATATTTTTTGTAAAGGCTCTTGTTGAATTGGAAAATTAACCATTGCGGGAAAGCATTTTTTATCTTCCCCGCAATGGTTATGATACCATATGATATAATTTTTCGGACTTTGAGATGATGGAGCAAATAAAAATAAATGGAATCCGTCTAAATAAAAATTATATTCAGGTAGTTCAGGAAGATATTGACAGGCAGGATCAGATTCCGCTTTATCAGACAATGGAATCCAACAGGATTAATATGGTGTTTATGGTCTTAAACACCATGGGCGAAAAATCCTTTATTTCAGGAACCATTGCTTCAAAACATTTCGGTCAGATGGCTCATCAGGATGTATACCAGGAGTATCAACAGAAAGTCAGTACTATATCCATCTATCCTCACCACTACAATTTGCAGCTATTGGGTTATCTTTTATCACTTCTGGGAAGACATAAATTGTCATTCCGACACATGGCATCTTCAAACGCTATGCTGACATTTGTTGTTGATCAAGAAAACTGCGATACTTTTATACAAATGCTTTCAACCAGTTTTGATCTGCCCGAATCCCATGCACCCTTTGAACAAAATGAAAATTACGAACTGACACAATTTTTAAAGAAAAAATATCCAGAAACCCGTGCAACCTATGTTGAAGAAAAAATAAAAACCTATGGTATTACACTGGTAACAGATCTGAACCTTGGCTCTTATCTCTTTTCCTTTGACCAGCTGGCAAAGATCCAGCAAGAGATCCCATCCATGAAAGATAAAGAAAATAAGTTTTTTTATACTGTAGCTTATATGAACTTGCAAGAAAAGATTTGTTTTTTTTTATTGACAGAAAAATCACTGGGGATTACGACCCATAAATCTTGTACAGCAGAGTTACTCAGTTTTCACGGACCCCATTTTGGTGACAGGCACAGTATTATCAGCAGGGCATTGAATTGTCTTTCTAAAAAATCTATTCCTGTTTTGCAGACAGTCTGCACTGGTGCCAGTATTAATATTGTTCTTCCCCAGAGTAAGGGAGAAGTAGCCATAAAGGTGTTGAGGGATGTGTTTGAAATTCCATAACTATATCAATGAAAGTTAGTGGCATAAAAGCGGAAAATGATTTACAATAGAAAAAAAGCTGAGGATAAAATAGCGTGAGTAAGGATTTGGACATATTAGCAGATGAGACGTATTGGCGGATGAGGATATTTGATTCCCTGTCATATCCAAGCGTTATTATTTCGCCTGATAAAACCCTGATGGGTGCCAATAAGAAGTTTTATGAAACCCTTAATCTTTCCTTTAAGGAAATTTTTGGGAAAAAGTGTTATGATACCTTTTTAGATAAAAACACGCCTTGTAATTCAAATCGATGTGCCATCTCAAAAGTTATAAAAAATAAAAAGAGTCACAGCTTTATATTAAAGCATCATTATCGATGGGAGGAGAGGGTATTTTCTCCAATTTTTGATGAAAATAATGAAGTAGTTTACATAATTGCCAGTATACGGGATATTACCCGGACCAAATCCCTTGAAGGTCAGCTGCACGGAGTGAAAGAATTTATCAGCCGGGTTATCCATTCCTCTGCTAGCGCGATTGTTGCCGCTGACCGGCAGGGCAATATCAATTTGATGAACTCAGTGGCAAAAGAGATGTTTGGCGATTATAACGGTGGGAAAGGCAAACTCAAGCATACAGAACAATTGTATCCGCCGGGCAAGGCCAAAGAGATAATGAGAATGCTTCGGGATGAAAACGTCGGGGGTATGGGGAAACTTTTGATTCCCCGGACAACCATTGTCAATGCCCATGGTGAAAAAATTGAAGTTGAGATGTCCGCTGCCATCATCTACGATGATAAAGGCAATGAATCAGCCACTATGGCGATTTATAATGATTTGCGTGATAAAATCAAGGTTGAGAAAGAACTGAAAATGACCCAAGAGCAGCTTGCACAATCTGAAAAAATGGCATCGCTTGGCCAGCTATCAGCCGGGGTTGCTCATGAAATCAATAACCCACTGACAGGTGTGCTGTTTTATGCCAGCCTTCTTTTAGAGCGGAGTGATATTGACGAGAGTATGAAGGAAGATCTTGGATATATTCTTGAAGATGCCAACCGGTGTAAGGAAATTGTTAAAAGTCTTCTGGTTTATAGCAGAAGTACAGGAGCAAAAAAAAATATTGTTCAGCTCAATGATATAGTTAAACAAAGCCTGAACCTTATTCGGGATCAGCAAAAATTTAGAAATATAAAAATTATAAAAGACTTTTCCGATGAAATGATGCTAATTCATGCAGATTCCAGTAAACTCAACCAGGTTTTGATTAATCTGGTGATCAATGCTGCAGATGCCATGGATGGCGTGGGAACCATCACTTTGACCACCTATAAGGAAAAATCCACTGGGAAGATTTCTCTGGAAATAAAAGATACTGGAAAAGGCATACCCCATGAAAATTTATCAAAAATTTTTGATCCTTTCTTTACAACAAAGGAAGTGGGGAAAAGTACCGGACTTGGTCTGAGTATTGTTTACGGTCTTATAGAGGAACATGGATCAAAAATTTTTGTTAAAAAAACAGATTCACAAGGAACAACCTTTGTTGTTGAATTCCCCATGTACGTTGCCTCGGAAAAAATACCATTTTTGTGTAATTCATAACCCTTTAAAGATATGATAATTTAAACTGAGAATAGAATAATCATGAATAATAGTAAAGATTCAATAAAAGACAGTGTAAAGGATATTTTTTTCAAGCCGCGGGTTCTGGTTGTGGATGATGAAGTGCGTATTCAGAATGCCTGTCAAAGGTTGTTGGCTGAAGAAGGATGTGATGTCGAGGTAGCTGAAAACGGTGCCAAAGGCTTGGAAATGATTAAAAAACAACATTTTGATATCATTTTGCTGGATTTAATGATGCCGGGTATGTCTGGACTGGAAGTCCTGAAGGATGTTAAATCCCATCATCCTGATACTGTGGTTATCATCATTACCGGGTATGCAACCCTTGAACATTCCATTGAAACAATGAAAAAAGGGGCTTTTGATTTTTTATCAAAGCCTTTTTCACCCCAGGAATTAAGGCTTGTTATAGGCAAAGCCATTGAATTTATACGGACGCTCCAGGACATTGCAACGGAAAAATCCAGAATGCGGGTAATGATCAATACCTTGACCGATGGTGTTTTAACAACAGATAATCAAAAAAGAATTGCCCTGGCAAATCCGGCATTTTTAAAAATGATCGGTTGCAGGAAGACATCCGTCATCGGACACAAGGTATCTGAGTTTATAACGAATTCCCGGCTACTGGATATGATTGATCAGGCAATTAACGAACCTGCGGATACATTCGCAGAAATTACCGATGAGATCACCATTCCTTTTTCAAAGGAAAAGGATGATATCATTATTGGCGTCAGGTGTATCCCATTTAGGGATCGGCTTAACAGAAATTTAGGGTCGGTTACTCTTTTTCACGATATCACGGCTTTAAAAAAGATTGATCAGTTGAAATCGGACTTTGTCTCCATGGTTGCCCACGAAATAAAAAGCCCCTTAAATTCTATTCTCATGCAGATAGATGTTGTCCTGGCCGGGCTGGCAGGAGAATTGACAGAAAAACAAAAAGAGATACTGCAAAAAAGTTCTAACCGAATCAAGTCTTTAACAAAACTTTCAACAGAACTTCTGGATCTTTCCAAAATTGAATCAGGATTGATTAACCAGGAGAGAGAAGAATTAGACCTGGTTGAACTCACAAAAAGTCAGATCGCATTCTATCGGGATCAAGCAGATGCCAAATCCATTCACCTGACAATAAAAGAGACCAAAAAAGAGATTTGGATGATGGGAAACCGGTTAAATATGGAAGAAGTGATGTCAAATTTAATATCCAATGCGATCAGATATAGCCCAAATGGCGGCAAGATAACTGCATGGGTCGATGAAAAGACTGATTGCGTGAAAATTACGGTCTCAGATACTGGTTTAGGAATACCTCAGAACGAACTGGAGCATATTTTTGACAAATTTTTTCGTGTGAAGAATGAAAAAACACGGCATATTAATGGAACAGGCCTTGGGCTTGCAATAGTCAAAAGCATTGTTGACGCTCACCACGGCACTATTGAAGTGAAAAGCGAAGTAAATAAGGGCACCATTTTTTTCATCTATTTCCCAAAATCAGAATATACAATTTGAACAGTGGTTTAATTCAAAAGCTTTTCTAAATCCGCTTTTTCTGAAGCATTCTGTTTGTTCGTTTTATCTTATAAACGCCATTAATAAAAAAAGAGATAATCTCAAAGCTTTGCTGCACCACTTTTTTACCCTGTATGAGTTTTTGTATAGTACAGGAATTAAATTGCAATTTTTAAAAAAAATATTATTTTTTTCTTGACAAAGGTAGATAAAAATATAGTTGACCTTGAAATTATAAAATAAATAACCTATATAAAAAGATAAAAATAAACCAGAATATCCAAAAATTAATCCTCCAATAGCCATACGCTTAACCCAAGTTCGACAAATTTTATATAAAACCATCAAATTTTCAATTTTTTTGATCGTAAGTGCCTGTAATCATTACATCAGGTGCTTAGAATTTTCAATGTAGTGACTGAATAATTATTTTATGCTTGACTTTCCAAGTCGCCCATGATAAAGTCCACGCTATGTTTATTAGAAAAACAACAAAATCAAAAAATAGCAAGAGTTACATACAACACCAGCTTGTAAAATCGTACCGGACACCGGCAGGACCAAGGCAAAAGCTTATATTGAATTTAGGATTTATTGATATCCCAAAAGAAAAGTGGAAAGAGCTTGCAAATGCTATAGAAGATGTACTTCTCAAACAGATTAGCTTGTTTGAACAAGATCCGGAAATAGAAAAACTCGCAAGCCATTATGCCTCAATTATAATACAAAATAGAATTAACAACGGACCTGCAAGCCCATCAGATGATAAGCAGCAAACAAAAGATTATGAAACAATTGATGTCAACACGATTTCAACTTCTGATAACAAATCCATAGGCATAGAACATATAGTATCAAGTTGGATAAAAAAGTATAAAATGGATAAAATTTTAACAGAGCTCAATTTTAGTAGTAAGGAGCTTGATTATGCCAAGATTTTAATTGGTGCACGCCTTGCTCATCCCGGCAGCGAGAGAGAAACTGTCAGGTGGATCAATGAGAACAGTGGTCTGTGTGAACTGCTTGGCACGGATGTAAAAGTATACGACAATGCGTTACACCGTACAGCCTGTTTGTTAATGGAGAACCACAGGAGAATAGAAACTCATCTGTCAAATGTATCTAAGAAAATATTTGATTTAAAAGAGAAGATAATATTATACGATTTAACAAACACATATTTTGAAGGGACCAAAAAGAAAAGTGCCCTATCTAAGCCAAACAGATCTAAAGAACGTCGTAATGACAGACCTCTTGTTACTCTTGCCTTAACAGTAGATGAAGATGGTTTCCCAAAACAAAGTCAAATATTTGAAGGGAATGTATCAGAGCCTAAGACATTAGGAAGCATACTTGATGAATTATCAAAAACCACAGGAGTTTTTAATTTTAATAAAACAATTGTAATTGATGCCGGGATAGCCTTTGAGGAAAATATTGAGATAATAAAACAAAAGAAATTTCATTATGTAGCAGTATCAAGAAAACGCTCTTTTGATAAAGGTTTTTGGGAAAATGCAACAAGCAAAAACGTAAAGCTTTCAGATCAAAAGACAGCTCTTAAGATTAAGTATATTAAAAAAGATGAAGAAGCATGGCTTTTATGCCATAGTCCATTCAAAGAAGCCAAAGAAAAATCCATACTTGGGAAAAAGATGGAAAAATTTGAAGCTGAATTAATTAAAATAGATACTGGGCTGAATAGAAAAAGAACCATCAAAAAACATGATAAGGTCATTGAAAGAATCGGTAGACTTAAAGAGCGTTACGGGATTGGTGATCTTTATAATATTGAAATTATAAAGAAAAAAGACCTTGCTATAGAAATCAAATTCACTAAAAACACCAAAGGAAAAATAAGAGAAAATAAAGTTGGCAAATATATATTAAGAACAAACAGGCTTGACCTGAATGGAACAGAAATTTCCAAATTACACAAATCATTAACGGTTGTTGAAGACTGTTTCAGGAGTATGAAATCTCATTTAGGAATCAGACCCATTCATCATGAAAATGATTTTTCAACCATGGCTCATATTTTTACGTGTGACCTTCAGGTTATAACTGTTATTGCATACCACATATTAGCAGGTATTTTAAGAACACTTAAATCAAATGGTATAAATTATAATTTAGAAACAATCAGGAACATTTTATCTACCCACTCAAGGGTTACAACCTCATTCAAAACCAATGATGATTCGATAGTTAACATTAGAACAACTAATACTCCCAATATTAAACAAACAGAAATATACAAAGCATTGAATCTAAAACTTAAGCCTCTGGGGCGTATTAAAATCAAAACTTCTGTTAAAGAAAAGGCAAAGTCCAATGACAAAAAAGTGTAGTGAAGAAAAAAATACCTTATTTTTTACAACTGTTTGTAATTATTGTATATATGAATTTTTCTTGTCGAACTTGGGTTAAGATTTCATAATCCAAAGATGTCTTCTCAAGATGTTGACACTAAAATCAAAGAAATTATGGAACAAGTTGGAGTTGACCCTGCATGGATAAAAAGATTTCCCCATGAGTTCTCAGGCGGTAAGCGACAAAGGACAAGCATTGCAAGAGGCTTAATACTTGACCCTGAATTAATTGTTGCAGACGAACCTGTTTCAGCATTAGATGTTTCAATTCAGGCTCAAATTCTAAATCTTCTTATGGAAGCAGGACAAAAACGCGATTTAACTTACCTTTTTATTACCCATGATTTATCAGTTGTACAGCATATAAGCACAAGGGTTGCAGTAATGTACCTTGGTACTTTATGTGAGCTATCTGATTCTAAAACTCTTTTTGAAAATCCTCGTCATCCATATACAAGAGCTCTTTTAAGTGCAATCCCAAAAGTTGGTGAAACAAAAGCTAAACATATTAAACTTAAAGGTAATGATCAATGTGATTCTCAAGATAGAATACTGTATACCATGCATCAAGATCAGGATTTTCACCAAAAGCATAAGGGATTAGATCTTTTCTGTTCATGTTACAGTCTCCGTTTTTTTATAGTAAATTTAATAGAATAAAAGATGCGCTCTAAAAAATAAAGAGCGAAGTAGGAGGTTAGCCCCTGAAGAAACAAAAGCTAAAATTTAATTGCTGATATACAAACTGTACAAATCTATACTTAGCCGCTTTTACACCAAAATGTTGCGGGTTCGGTATATTCCATTCCATACCCATATTTATAGGATAAATCTAACGAATCAGTTTTATTGACGAATTGAGCCCATCTTACGATTCCATAAAATTCAGTATACTTTTCAGGGCTGTTTACATCATTATTATTGTTGCCTATTTTAACAACATAACATTGATTCCCATGGAGATCTGCATCTGTTTTTATATACATCCCACCCGGGCTATGATTACAAATACGACCATCATAGTAATCATCAGAATTGTCCTTAGTGTAAAGAATCACAGGTGCTTCATAAACACTCCGATCATTCAGTCTATTTTCCTCTTTATCAAACATAGTCGCTCCTTTGAATCGTCTTCCCTTTTACAAATACAATTGGTATGCACAAATTTCAAATCTCGTACTAATCAATATATCCATTTAGATATAATACTACAAGGTTAAACGGAAAGCAAAAGGAAAATATATTATTTCAGCATTTATTTTTCTGTTTTGATTTTCACCAAAACTTGATGAATATGATCAACTGTCATATTCTGCATATTATTGCATTTAAGGGCGTTTTCAAAATTTTCTTTAGCATGAGATGTTTTGCCTTGTCTGTAAAAAAGCATAGCCTTGTGATATTTAACAATCCCTTGTCCCGGAGCTAATTTTTCTGCCTGCTCAAACATCCATTCTGCTTGGGAATATGTTCCCTTGTGATAATATGCCCAGCCAAGAGTATCTGCAATAGCGGCATTCTCAGGAGCTTTTTCATATGCCTTTCTGGAAAGATCTAACGCCATATTGATTTCAATACCTGTTTCAAGAAAAAGCCAAGCCAGGTTTCCTGCAATAACAGGAGATTCAGGTAGTTTTTTATAAGCAGTACGCATAGTATCAAGAGCAATCTCTTTTTGCCCATGTTTAAGATATGAATTAGTAAGATCAATCCATCCCTGAACATAAAGGGGATTCTTCATTGTACAAATCTTTAAAAGATCAACAGCCCTGCTCTCTTTCCCTGTTAAATGATATAATGCGGTCAGGCGGGAATAGACATTCCTCTGAGGGTTTTCCTCTTTAAGTATATCTTCAAAAATAGTTTGGGCAATGTCATACTGTCCTAATTTAATATAAATATCGCCTGCAACATAATAAAGTACAGAATTATCCTGATGCTGCTTTAAAATTCCTTCTGCAAGTTCAACAGCTTTATCGGTCTGACCAAGCTTTAATAATAGAGAAGAATATTGAATGAGTACATTAATAAGAGCAGGATCTATTTCCAGAATCTTTTCGAAAATTTCAGCTGCCTTTTGATGGTCACCACTTTTTTCAATGGAAAGACCATAAAAGTAAAGTGCCGACACGCTTTTATCTATATTAAAGGCACTAAAAAAAACAGAGGCTGCCTCATCATATCGATTCAGCTCCAGAAGACACAACCCTTTTGCTGTCAAGGCTCTTGAATTAGTTTTTTCAATGGCAAACACCTGTTCAAGGTATTGAAGGCAAAGGTCATATTCCCTATTTTTATAATGAAGATATGAAAGGATGAGTAAAGTATCAAAATGATAGGGATCAAGCATTAAAGCTCTAATAAAACTTTTCTCAGCCAATTTGAGCTGGCCACCTGCAAAATAGGCAATTCCAAGAAGATATCGAGCAGATAAAAGTAAAGGCTGGTCACTGGTAGCTGTTTTTAGATAAGAAACAGCATAGGGAATCTGGTGCTTATAAAGAAAGCATTTTCCCATTAAAAAATTATAATTCGTTCTTGAATCTTCACCAATAATGCTTTTTAATTTATTAAGTACCTTTTCTGCCTGAGCAATCTGTATGCCGGAGAGATAAAAATCCGCAAGCATTAGTTTAAACCTGACATTATCAGGATATTTTTCTTCAAGTATGAGCAGCGTTTTTAAAGCTTTTTCTCTCATTGTAGTCTGTAGATAAAACTGCGCCAACCTGATGTAAAGTATTTGACTTTCCTGACCACTATTTATTGCTTTGAGGATACAATTTTCTGCCTTTTCCAGGTTATTTGATAAAAAATAATAATCAGATAGCAATAAAAGATTGAATGATCCATTTATCTGATCTTTTTCAACCTTTACTATAATATTTTCTGCCTCAATATCTTTTTCAGAAGCTTTCAAGCATAAAGCAAGTTTAACAGATGCTCGAATACTGCCATCAGACATAAGCTTTGCTTTGCGATAAAAAAGCTCAGCTTCCTGAAAATTTTCTAAAATCATATAAAAATCACCGCGAAGGATATAATAATCCGGATCTTTATCAAAAAAATTGTCAAATGCCCTCATTTTCTTTAAAGCTCCGGCATTATCCCCTTTAATCATTAAAATCTTTATTAGTTCCTTTTGAATGTCTAATTTTTCAGGATTTATTTTAATCGCATGATTAAAAGACTCTTCTGCTTGATCAATATCGGACAGTTTAAAAAAAGCCTTGCCGATCTTTGCATAAAGTACGGCATTATCAGGATGTTTATCAATAGCTTTTTGCCAGAGCCCAATAGCTTTTTTGTATGATTTCTGTTCAAATGCCAGATTCCCTTTTATCTCGGGGGTAGTATTCTCTTTTTCACCACATCCTGAAAACAGCAGGATAAAAATAAAAACTACTGGAAATACACCTTTATATTTATATGGATTCATTGTCTCCCTTTCATTGGAATTAAAGCAATGAAAAAAAGAGTCAGTATAATAAAAATAATTATTCCAATTTTATTGTCCATACAATACTGCAACACTTTCAAAATAAATTTGAAAATCCAGGGTAGTTCTTCGTTAGAACGTTGCGTTATACTACGTTGTGATAGACTGATTCTGGAATCTCTCTGCAGATGGTCAAGCTCCGGTGCCGGATCAGCCGATTGGGGATCAACTGAGGCTAGACTGACGGTTTGTTTCTCCTTTTCTTTCAGCCTGCTTAATACACTTATAGTTTTTTGTTTATTGCCAGTCTGATTGACCTTATAAGGCTGGCTGTTATTGACAGCACCGACAAGATCTTTTTTCAGTTTATTTTTACTGGCTGACACTGATTGCTGTTGAACAGAGGATGCAAACCAATTTCTTTTCTGTGAGGTCGATCTGTTTAAATATGGGATGCTGAGATCCTTTAGAAGCAGTTCAGCTCTCTTGTCTAATTTTGTATACTCATCAAGAATTTTTTTAATCCTTAAATTGACAGTAAGCTGCCTGTCAATGGATTCATCAGGATCAATGGCATTTTTTGATAAAGCTTTTAAAGGGATATCAATGCTCATTCGGTCTGCAATAACAAAAAAACGAGATTTCGATTCAGGCAAAATAAAAAGATTTCTTTTTTGCCCAACCTCGTCGTAAAGAGCTACATAGGTATCAGAAAATAAGATATCAGATGAAATAGATGGATTTAAAAAAAACATCTCGTGTTTCTCTTCCTCTGAAAACCATGCAGATGAGATATCAGGAAAAACAATACCAGTTAAAAAGAGAATAACAATCACGCTATACTGTAAAAAACGCAAATACATAAAATTTCTATTTTTTCCCAAGCAGCTCAATAATTTTTTTATTCTGTTCAATCAAAATATCAAATTTTTCAATAATTATATCAGCTTTTTCATCCAAACTACTATTCTGGCTGATAAGATCATTCAGCATGATAATCGTATATTCACTGCCAAGAGCTATCTGTTCAAACAAATAATCTGAATGGACAGAACTGTTGTCTGGAGGCTTTAAATCTTTGTATTTTTGCGAAAAAGTATCAGAAATATCAGATGCGTATACCTCAGATGTATATATTACGGATACACATATAAGGGATGAACAAAATAGGATTAATATAAATAGTATAAATACTTTTTTCATGATTTTGCCTCCGTTTTTTTTTCATAAACAAATTTCCAGTCACTATAACTTTGTTTATCTTCAAAAAGC
This sequence comes from Desulfobacterales bacterium, assembly GCA_023143455.1. Classification (GTDB taxonomy): domain Bacteria; phylum Desulfobacterota; class Desulfobacteria; order Desulfobacterales; family Desulfobacteraceae; genus JAIOSM01. The sequence continues at coordinate 10,711 of JAGLHT010000031.1, read as the reverse complement.
TTATACTTATCAGGAAATCCTCCTATTTTGAAAGGCTTTTCAGAGCTTTTGCTGAACACCCCTTTAATACCGCCCTTACCATCATATATAAGCCCCCAGTAACCTTCTATTGTCATAGGATCTTTGTAAATTTTTCTTAAATGACGCTTCACACCAAGGTGCCGATTATCTTTCAAAAGATACTCAAGTTTTTTAGGATATTGCGTAGAACCGCCGGAAGAGTTGTTGTAATAAGATCCTATTGCTTTTTCTATCTGCCCTGCCCTGAATAAAAGCTGCTTTTCACGCTCTCTTTTCATTATTGTACTCCATTGCTTCTGGGCAGTCATCAATGATATTGAAATAACAACAACCATAAGCAGTGCTGCAGGATAAGAAAATCCTTTGTCACCATTCATTATATGGAGTCCCGTAAAGGCTGATTTTTTTACTTCCACTGTGGATATCATATATTCCTGTAAGCCCTTCTTCTTCAGGAGGGATTAAAATCCATGTGTCACTTGATGCTGTAATTGGATCCCTGGGGATCTCCCGGACATATTTTTTTGTTTTTAAAGTCTCCAGAGAATCAGGATAATTACCATGATCTGCATAATACTGATCAATAACATCCCTTATAACAAATAAAGTATTTTCTAAAGAAGCTTCTTTTGAACGAAGAATTGATCTCATGAAACTTGGAGTTGCAATGGATGCAAGTATGCCCATAATTGCAATAACAGTTAACATTTCAATAAGAGTAAACCCTTTATTATTGCGCATATTTACCATTCTTTGTAATAGGTCCCATCAATTGCCTGTCTGTCGCTCAAGGAGTAAACATCATATACGTCCTGCCCTCCCCATATAGTGCTGTCAGAATTATCTGCATAAGCTCTTAATCCCCACTCACCATTTTCCGTCATGGGATCTTTAGGGATTCGTCTCAAAAACTTTTTTTTCTCATCAACTGCTTCTTTCAGGTCAACTCCATTTACCAACACTTCAAGGCTTTCCGGATACCCACTATTTGTATTTTTAGGAACTACTCCCTGATCAACAAGCTCTTCATGTTTATCCAGAGCAGTTCTTATAATTCTCAGATTATTCCGCAATTCAAGTTCCTTAGTCCTTTTATACATCATCTGAGATAAAGGAAGGACACCGGCTGCAAGCACTGAAATAATCGCAACAGTTGCCATTACTTCAATCAGAGTAAGCCCTGAATTCCTTCTATTTATATACATAATCCTTATCCACAATATGAATATCTTTTGGAAAGGTATCAGTCTTTATCATATTCAATCGCGCCTGTTCTGCCAGCATATAAGAGGTGTACTGTCCCACAAACACTCTGTGAAAAGTGCCTTTATCTTTAATTTCAGCCGGTCTGATCCAGGTCTTATATCCTAATTTTTCAAGCTGCCCGGACCGATTTTCAGCCTCTGGTTTAAATTTGGAAGAATAAACCTGTATGCTGAAATAATTGTTATTTGGCAGGAATTCATCCTCTGCAATTACTTTTACATAATCTTTATTTGGAAAGTTATTAAAATCTGTCTCTTTTTTAATCTTTTCTTCCTCAGGTACTTTAAGTGAGGCTTGTTTTTGAGTCCCTGACCAGAATTCTGCAATCTCTTGTTTTGGGATATCCTGACGTCTGATGATCACAGGTGTTATAGACATAAGGATATCTGTTTCTGCCACCTCGCTGTATTTAGATGAAAAAAGTCTACCAAGCACAGGCACATCACCTGCCAGAGGAATTTTCCTAATTGTAGCCCTGTCTTCATCCTGTATTAAACCGCCAATAATAACATTGCCCCCGTCATTGATCGTCATCACTGTACTTATAGTTCTTGTTTTTATAGCATACTGGGGGTCATCAGATGTCCCGACATTACTGCTCAGAGCACTGACTTCAATATTCAATTTCATTGTAATCTGGTCATACATATTAACCACAGGCTCAACAGCCAGTTTAATACCTACATCCTCATATTTAAAATCATAGGTAGTAGTACCATCCGTCTGAACCTTTCTGTTGGATCTGATTGGTACTCTCTCACCAATCAGGATATTTGCTTTTTCTGAGCTGCTCACACGAATCTGCGGTTTAGCAAGTATTTTTGTATCACCATGCTGTTTAAGTAATCTTAATGTTGCTGTGGGAAGTGAGAGATATAATTCTTTGCTGCCAATATTACTTATATCTTCCAGTGACCCCATGCTGGCAAACCCGAAAGCAGTACCGGTTTCTATTGCAGAAGCTGTGTCGAAAGCAATGCCTGTACTTGTCTCGCTGACACCAAACGTTATTGAATCAGAAACAGAAAGCCCGAGATTTTTCTCTATACTTCTTGCAACTTCCAGAATCTCTACATTCAAAACAACTTCAGAAGGTGCCCGGTCATTTGCCTCAATGATCCTGGCTGCCATTTCAAGCATATTCTTCTGCCCTCTCACTGTAACTGAATTTAATTTTTTATTAGGAGTAATATTTTTACTTTTTAGTATTTTGGTTAATATAACAACTGCATTTTTGGCTTCTAAATAAGACAGATAAAACGTCTTGACATAAAGTTCTTCATATTCCTTTACTTTTGCAGGTGTATCCGGATAAATCAGCATAGTTTTTTGATTGATCAATTTTGCCTTAAGAGAGTTTGTTTTTAGCAATACCTCCAAAAACTTGTCAAGGGATATGTCTGTCATGAAAAGAGTAACCTTGCTTTCCTTGAGGTCCTTATCAAAAATAAAATTTATTCCTGAAAGTTTGGATAAAATTTCAAACACATTCAAGACAGGTGTCTTTTTAAATTTCAAGGAAATAGGAGCGTTTGATCGATAATCAAGCCGATAAAAAGGTAACTTCCCGGTCTCTTTTTTATAACTTGCAAGAGCTGTTTTAGCTTCTTCATTATCCGGGTTTAACTCAAGTGCTTTTTGAAAGGATTCCTTTGCATTTTTATAATTTCCGGTTTTTATTTGTTGATTACCTTTGTTAAAAAAATAATCAGATTGCTTCATCCTTTTTGCTTTATCAACCAGCTCAATTGCTTTTGTATTTCCTGAGTAAAATGCTATGCTGACCTGTAACTCTTCAATGGCTTGTTTAAAATATTTTCTTTCCAAAAACTTTTCAGCTTTCTGCATATGAAGGATAGAAGCTGTCTGTCTGGCATGTTGCAGACCAAGCCTTGCTTCAAGGTTGTCCGGGTCTTTCTGTAATGCTTTAGTGTAATATTTTACAGCTGAATCATAATCTTTCTCGCTCACTAATTTTTCAGCCTTAACATGATGAACATTTTTGGAAACACACCCTTGAAATAATGCCATCTGTGAAAGCATTAAAAATAAAAACATGATTGTGAACAATCTGATTTTACTCATTATTAAATTCCCTCATGTCAATATGTATCGTTTCATTTAAATCCAGTGCTTTAAGCCGTATATAGTTATCCTGAAGCTCTTCAATTAAATATTTACCATCAATACGATCACCCACACGGGCAACAAGTACCAGTTTGTCTTTGACTAAAAAAATAGCTCTTGTTCCCTGGCTTTTATAAGTACCATAAAACTTGTAAGAAAGAAGGGCTTTACTTGTTTTTGAGACAGGACATTCTTCAATACCTTCGTCATTAATTCTTTCTTCCTGAATACTTTCTCCATTTGTACCCGTAATGTCTGCTTTTCCTTTTAAATAATCTGAGCTATTATACAGGGAAAACAAATCATTGGCTATCTCTCCGGAAACTTCAGATCTATTTAAAAATCTTGACACAAGTGAATAAAATTGACTGTCCCCTGTTTTACTTCTGTTTTGTCCAAGGCTGATTTTATCTGATTTCTTCCCGGTATAGGTTAGTGTGTCAACCTCTTCTTGCATAAAAGGATTTTTTACACGGTACATGATTGAAATAATCAACAGGATAAAAACAATTATAAAAACAATATATTGTTTATTCAATTTCATACTGTTCCTTTTCTTAAGAAAACAGATAATCTTAAACTTAATTTAATTATATCCCTATATTTTTCGTCCCTTGTCATACTCACTGAATTCAAATCCTTTAATCCTTTTAGGTTTTGAATATCAGCAATAAATTGTTTAATATTTGAATAATTACCTGTAACTATGATGTTTGTATTGTATACAAGTAAAAAAGGGCTTTCAGTCTCTTTAGGGTTGAATATCAGGCTGTCTTCAATAACAAGTTGATTCGCATCAATCAACGATCTGACCTTTACAGCATATTCTGAAAAAGAAAATTCCTTAGGAATTTCATTCATAATCATCTTGATATCATTATACTGTTTTGATATTTGCCGCTCTGATCTTTCAAACGCTGAGCTAGTATCACTTCGAACAGCTACTGCTTTTTTTTGAAGAAAAGAAATATACTTTGATTGATTACCAATAATAAAAAATTTCACAGCAATATTGCAGAGTATGGCAAAGACACAAATATAAATAATAATTTTAACTTTTTTCATCTTCTTTCCATTCAGCTTTTAACTCAAACATGATACTGCGATCTTCTTTAATTACCTGCCTGATAAGGTTAACACTAAAATATTTTGATTTTTCCATCTCAATTAGAAAAGCTGACACTGATTCTACATAATGTGATTCTCCCTTAATAGTAACCGTTTTTAGTGTTTCAGAGAAAGTAAGTTCGTTAATATCGATTTTATCAGGTTTATTTTTCTCAATTTCAGTCAAAAACAATGGTAAAGGGAATAAATCTCTCTCAATTAACGGTGTCAGGTAGTTAAATTCTTTTTTTAATTTTTTAAGTTCCTTATTTTCAGCCTGCTTTTTAAGTTTCTCAATCCTTGATTGGTAGTCCGTGACAGTGTTCCTGTTTGCAATATAACCATAAATATTAATCGCTGTAAACACAAAAGCTGCAAACCCCAATATAATCGCCGTAACCAAAAATATTTTTCGCAAAATATTTATATACAAAGAAAGGTTAATGGTTACAGGTTTCATGTTGCGTTTTCCTATATACTTTGTGCTGTACCTAAAGCACTTGAATAAAAAGATAATGGCTGATGCCCTGGTCGTGTCTTAAATGCCTGGTCAAAATAAGCAAGTTCTGCTTCATCAATAATTATGAACTCAACAGGGTTGATATCTTCTAACAATTGCTCTATCTGAAGATCAGATTTAATATGGGAAGCAATGAAAAATTTATCTATATCAAAGTCAGGATGTTTAGAAAAAAAATATTGAAGCAGCATGTCCATATCTTCAACAGCACTTGCTCCCTTGCCGCGGATCAATCCTTTTTTTATCACTTTATAAAATATTGGGATGCCATTTAAAAAAACAAAAGCAGTTAAACTATCATCAAAAAGACTAAGATAAAAATTATTGCCAATTTCAGTAATTTTTTCAGCATAAAAATTAAAACGGTTCAATCCGACAGGAGCAAGCAGTACAGCAATAGCTCCACTTTTCTTTATAACACGTTCATACTGTTCCAGAACAGTATTCATACCAAGAACAATAAGAAAAACATAATAGTTTTCACTGTTTTTACCCATATTTTCCCAGGATATTCTTAATTCATCAACAGGAATACTTAAAGAATCAGCAATGCTCCACACTACCATATCTTTTATCTCATGCTCTTTTGTCGGCAGCTCTCTAAATTTTTTAATAAAGACTTTAAAGCAGGCATCAGGTAAAGAAACACCGATTAATTTAGCTTTAACCTTCTTAAGGCTTTTTCTCATGCATTGAACAAATGCCTTTTCATCCAGAATATTTTCCTTTTTAAATAACGGCTTTAGAATGTTCGGCGCAACTATGCTGTGAGATAATTGTTGGACTATACATGACTTGCCTTTTTTTTCAATCTGCGCCAGAATAATTTTTTCAGCTAAAACCTCAACACCTATTTTTAGCCGGCTGGTCTTAAAATATTTCATCGCATGCCATCCTGATCTATAAACGTAATCCGATTGACTTCTTCAAGTGTTGTCACACCCCGAATCATTTCATTTATAGCAGCATCTCTTAAAAAAACAACTCCTCTTCTTAATGCACTTTTTTTCATAGCAGCAACAGACGCTCTTTTTATGAACATTTCCCTCATATCACCATCAAGCTCAACATGCTCAATTATAGCTTTTCTGCCACTGTAACCCGTGCCCTTGCACCTTTCACACCCATAAGATTTGTAATAAGTGTATTTTCTATATTTTGCAGGGTCAAGCCCGGATTCAGCAAGAGACAGGTCAGAAATTTTTCTTTTGACCTTACAATTACAAAGTATCCGGATTAACCTCTGGGCAATAATGCAGTTCAGCGCAGAAACCAGATTATAAGGCTCAATCCCCATATGAATAAACCTGTTAACCACCTCAAATGAGGTATTTGCATGAACAGTTGTAAACACCTGGTGACCTGTAAGTGCTGATTGGATAGCAATCTGTGCTGTCTCTGAATCTCTTATTTCGCCCAGCAAAATCTTATCAGGATCATGACGAAGTATGGATCGCAATCCGCGAGAGAATGTCAGCCCTTTTTTTTCGTTAACCGGAATCTGCATAATACCTTCCAACTGATATTCAACCGGATCTTCGATAGTGATAATTTTTGTATTCTTGGTATTAACCTCTGATAAGGCACGATAAAGGGTCGTCGTTTTCCCGCTCCCGGTTGGTCCTGTCATCAAAAACATACCATAGGGTGCCTTGATCTGCCGTCTTAACCTGAACAATTCTCTTTTGTCAAGCTTCAACCCTTCCAAACTGAGGTCACTTGTTATGAGAGTCATGCGCTGTTGATCCAGAATTCTTATCACAGCATTCTCTCCAAATATAGTCGGTAATAGAGAAATCCTGAAATCAACAAATCTGTTCTTAATCTTTAATTTAAACCTGCCATCCTGGGGAATCCGTTTTTCTGAAATATCAAGTTCCGACATTACCTTTAGTCTGGATATCACAGGATTCATATTCCCAATGTCCAAAGGATCAATTATCTGATACAGCATACCATCAATTCTGTATCTAATTATCAGTCCTTTAGAAGTCCCTTCAAAATGAATATCTGAGGCGTTTTTACTAATAGCATCAAGAATAGTTGAGTCTACTAATTTTACAATCGGGCTCTCTTGTGAAGACACCTTTTCAGTCGAAATTTCATAGTCACCCTTATCAGATTCTCTAACTACAGGAAGGCGCATCTCTTCTGAAATATCAATCATATTTCTTGACGATTCCAGCGTTTTAATCAATGCATCCAGTTTTTTAAAACTGACAACCACAAAAGTAAACTCGTATTCGATAAGAACCTCAATTTCTTCTACCACACGGAAATAATCAACTGGGTCAGCAATAGCAAAAACAAGAACATCATCTAAAAAACTGAACGGAACAATCTTGTTTTGTATTATGAAATCAATGCTTAACATGTTTAACAACTCAGGCTGATTCATGTTGTCGATCTTTGCATATTTACAGGAAAACTGTTTAGCAATGAGCCTGGCTAATTGTTCATCTGTAATCAATCCCTCTTCAAAACAAAACTGCCCCATCCTTCTGTCAGCAATATTTTGTTTAATAAGGATGGCGTCTTTTTGTTCCTGAGTGATATACCCAAGTTCAACAGCTATGTCACCAATCAGTTTTTTCTTTTTAAGTTTTAAATTTGTCATTTTATTATGCCAAGTTTTATGCCATGGTCTCTGCCAATTGAAAAATCGGCATATACATAGCAACTATAATAAAACCTATAATAAAACCCATCAATATCATGAGAACAGGTTCAATGGTTGAAGCCACTATGGTAAGCTTATTCTCTACTTCTCTTTCGTAAAAATATGCGACATCCTTTAATACTTTTTCAAGGCTTCCTCCTTCTTCTCCGGCTGCAAACATTCTTAATGCCATATCTGGAAAAACTTTAATTTTTCCAACTGCGTTTGCAAATCCCTCTCCCTGTTCAATCGTATATGCAGCATTTTGAATTTTCTCCATTATAAAAATATTATTTATAAGCCTGCATGAAATATTAATAGCTTGAGTTAAAGGGGTCCCCCCACTCAGGACAGTTGAAAGGGAAGAAGAAAATAAAGCTGTTGAATAAATAATGGAAAGTTCCCCAACAAATGGCAACTTCAAATAATACGTATCAAAGAACAGCTTCCCTTGCTCTGTTCCTAAACAGTAATATATACCATAAACCAACAAAACAACACCAATGATAATAGCCCAGTAATAGAACCGGATCAGATCACTAAACTGAAGCAAAATCCTGGTAAAAAGCGGTAGTTCAGCGTTGGCTTCCACAAAACTCCCTGTAATGACCGGGACAACAAAAACAATCAGAAATACCATCACACATATGGAACAGAACGTTAAAATTGCAGGATAAACTGATGCAGCCTTGATTTTCTGTCGGATCTCCCTGGATCTCTCGAAATATTCAAGAAACTCTTCAATTGCATCGGGAATACTACCACTAACCTCCCCTGAGCGCAAAACTGCGATATAAAGCGGAGAAAAAAAACCTTCATGCTTCTCAAATGCTGCAGGTAATGATTCACCCTCGGAGATATCGTTCCTGATGCTCTTTAAAATACTTGCGAGATAAGAGTCTCCCTGATTTTCAATAATCCCGTCAAAAGCAACTACAGCTGGCAGCCCAGCCCTGAGTAAAGTTAAAAATTCCTGATTAAATGAATAAAAATCCTTTGCCTTGAGTTTTTGTCTGCTAAAAAGACCAGACAGGGAAAAACGATCAGATGTTTTTTCAGCATTAACAAGAAACCTGCCCTCTCTTGCAATCATTTTCTTCAAAGAAGACACAGATCCTGACTGAATAACTCTTTCCATCATCTGTCCATCTTTTGAAGTAATTTTGCATCGATAAGCCGGCATAATAATTCTCCTTTAGAGATAATATCTTAAAAGCATACCAAAAAGCTTATCAAAAGGCAATGTCAAAAGAAAAAATCACTTTTTAAGCATTACATCATCAAGATAAATAATTTTATTTTCCTTCTGAGAAATTACAAAAATTCCAAACCCATTGATCTCATTCATGTTCATTTTTCGCCTTAATGGCGCTTTGTATACCTCATTTAAATTGACTTCTATTGGATTCCAACCCGTAAAAAGGGTATATGTCTTGTTAAATCTGTCAGTATAGGCCTGTTCACCTTCTGTATGTTTTTTATCATGTATTCTGCATGTTATTTTAAGAAAATCATTTTTTGGGTTAAAAATTTTAAAGGAAAGAATATTATAGGGTCCCCATTCTCTATGAAAATATTTTAACGAAACCCCTGAATATTTTGACGTGTTGAGAAAAATTTTTAATGATGAATTTCCTGTAGTTTTTATTTCTTTACTAAGAACAAAATCTGCATCTCCTGTCCAACGTGAAGGCTCTAATTTTGATTCAAACCCGGACAATAGAGGAAATTCTATATTCGCATGCCGCTCATCTCGTAAAAAATTTATTATAGGCAGTATTTGAAATGCTATAAGTAAAATAAGGATAGATTTTGATAAACATAATTTATAAAAACCCATTTCATTTTTTTTAGGTGCGAAGAAAAAAAGTGCAATAAAGGAACCTATAAAATTCCTCACCAAATCACCGATATCAGGGGTCCTATTAATGCCTGCCTGGATTAGCTCGACTATCAATCCAAGAAAAAATGTTATTATCACTACCCACAGAACTTGATAATAATAAGATTTTAATTTTAGTTTATTCCAGTTTAAAAGCAAAACATAACTTAATATACAATAAAATATGATATGATATGATATGTCCGAAATTCCATATATATTTTATTGATCTATTAGCATGATAATCCGGACCATCCCAAAAAAACAAAACTGTCCCTATAATAATTACTGCTGTGAAATAATTTAAATTTTTTTTCAATTTTTATTTAAAAATAGAAATTTTTATTTTTTTATAATATTTTTTGCCATAATTTGACAAAACTTGTCTTTATTTTAGTTTTCTTTTCATATTTTAAAATGCTGTGCTCGTTTTGGAAATGATATAGTTTTTGGGAGTATAGTCAAAAGAGGAATTGAAATAGTATATAAAAAATCGGGACCTTCTTACGAAAATCCCGATTCTTATTTAAAATATTAAATAGTTAATACCAACTAAAAACATATAATGTATGAACGGATTTATTACTGGAAAAATCAATTGCTGTTATTGTTATAGCATTCCAGTACTTTGCCAGTGCAATATCAGAAACACTCCAATCTGAAGTCCCGGAAGCTTTACCATCACCACCTTTTGAATTATTCCAGAGTATCTCTTTTATTCCAATATTATCAGATGCATTACCACTGAGACTCACTGAAGCGCTCCGGGTAAAAAGATATCTACCAGTTGTAGGGCTATTCACACTAATCACTGGTAGAGTTGTATCTATTGTTTGCGCACTATACTGAATGGTAATTGAATCTGAAGATTCATTCCCTGCTTCATCCCTGGCTGTTACGGCAATTATATTCTCTCCTTCTGTCAGACCTAAACCTGCAATACTCCAGCTTTCTGTTCCTGAGGCTATGCCGTTTCCACCTGCTGAGTTTGTCCAGGTAACATGTGCTACTGCCTTGTTATCTGATGCTGTTCCGCTGAGAGTTATATTACCAACTTTTGTATTATAGCTGGCATCTGATGTTGGTGAACTTATTACAATTGCCGGCTCGATTGTATCCGGTATTACAT